>JBDTDT010000070.1:0-40344 GCA_039922995.1 Nitrosospira sp.
CGAAGGCGGAATTATACAGATACCAGACAGAGAATCAAGGTATTTCTGGATGTTTCTTTATAACGCCCTGCCAGGACCGTCACGAAATGATTATCCTGGCAAATTTGCGCTTGCCTACTTGCACTACCGCAGTCTCTCCACGACTCAACTTGATGGTTTTGTCGCTAACCTTCTCGCCATTCAATCTTACACCACCTTGCTCGATCATGCGCAGCGCTTCTGTCGTACTGGCCGTTAACCCGGCCTGCTTGAGCAGTTGGGCAATAGGCAGCCCCCCGTTTTCAGCATGCAATATTTTCTCAGGAATATTATCCGGCAGCACACCGCGTCTGAATCGCGCCTCGAAGTCGGTTAACGCCGCCTCCGCATCCTGTTTGCTGTGAAAACGGCCCACGACTTCCTGAGCGAGCATGACCTTGATGTCGCGCGGGTTACGCCCCTGCTTTACCTCCTGCCGCCACTGGCGGACAACACCTGCCGGCTCAAACGATAATAATTCGATATATCGCCACATCAGTTCATCGGAAACGGACATCAGCTTGCCAAAAATCTCGTCCGGGGGCTCGGCGATGCCGATATAGTTACCGGAGGACTTGGACATTTTATTGACGCCATCCAGCCCCTCCAGAAGCGGCATGGTGAGAATACATTGCGGCGATTGTCCAAAATGCTTTTGCAACTCCCGCCCCATCAGTAAATTGAATTTCTGGTCGGTTCCGCCCAGCTCGATATCCGCCTTGAGGGCGACCGAATCGTAGCCTTGAATCAATGGATACAGGAATTCGTGAATGGCTATGGGCTTGTTACTTTGATAACGCTTGCCGAAATCATCGCGCTCCAGCATGCGCGCAACGGTATGGGTAGCTGCCAGCTTGATTACATCCGCGGCATTGAGTTTGTCCATCCACGTGGAATTGAATACCACCTCGGTCTGTTCGGGTTTGAGTATGCGGAAGACCTGGCTAGTGTAGGATTGGGCATTCTCGACCACTTGTTCCCGGGTAAGCGGCGGACGAGTCGTATTCTTGCCGCTGGGATCACCGATCATCCCGGTGAAATCCCCAATCAGGAACAGGGCATGGTGCCCCAAATCCTGAAAGTGACGCATTTTGTTGAGCAAAACAGTATGACCCAAATGCAGATCTGGCGCAGTTGGGTCAAATCCGGCTTTGACTCTGAGCGGACGATCCAGAGCAAGCTTTTGCACGAGCTCCTCTTCGAGCAGGAGCTCGCCACAACCGCGCTTGATGATTTCCAGCTGTTCCGAGGTTTGTTGGGTCACAGTAGCATGTAGGGCATGCTACCCATGGTTCTCTGCCGCAAAACTCCAATTGATCAGCTTGTCGAGTACAGCGTTGACATAGTCCACGCGGCGGTTCTGGTAATCAAGGTAGTAGGCATGCTCCCACACGTCGATAGTCAGCAGCGGTTTTATTCCTTGGGTCAATGGCAAATCCGCGTTGCCCGTTTGGACCACTTTGAGCTTGTCGCCATCTTGCACCAGCCATGCCCAGCCACTACCAAACTGAGTTGTCGCCGCAGTCGCCAGCTCTTTTTTGCAAGCATCCACGGTATCAAAGGAAGCCTCGATTTTTTCCTTCAACTCCGCAGGAGGATTGCCCCCGCCTTTTGGAGACAGGCTATTCCAGTAGAATGTGTGGTTCCAGACTTGTGCAGCATTATTGAAAACCCCAATCTTGTCCGCCTTCCCGGCCACCGCGGTAATAATCTCCTCCAAAGACAAATCCGCAAGCTCCGTACCGGCTATTAGTTTATTGAGATTGTCGACATAAGTCTTATGATGCTTGCCGTAGTGAAAGCTTAGCGTATTGGCGGAGATGACAGGGTCCAGCGCGTCTTCTGCGTAGGGCAGCGGTGGCAACGTATGCAGCGTACCTCCAGTCTTTTGGCTATTCATCATTTCGCTCCTATATATGGTGGCAAAAAATCCGATCCGTTCATTTTCATTATTAAAACTCACACATTGAATATAACCAAATGCATAGAGTAATGAAAGCGCTAACGCTCAGCCGTTATCCTCTAATCAGTCGGTTATATAAACAAGTATATCTGAAAACATGTTCCGGTTACGCGCGGTCAATAAGACGTATTAAGGGTGATGAGAAAGATCAAACCATCGCATCCACACAGTAAAAGAAGGAGGAACCAAAGTGTAGTGCCAAGCGCAACCGGCGCTTAAGACTCTTTTGCGAGTGAAATTTCCTTTCGATGAGGGGTCGAACCAGTGCCCAAGGGCGGCTATGGTAGTAACGTCCTGCACCGTGTAATCGGCACAAATAAACAAGCGGGCAGCACCGTATTGCGAGAAGATAAAAGTAAGGGCATCAGAAACTGGAGCGAGAGATATCTGCTTAAATCCAGGACAGCAATGATCGGAGATGTGCGTCTCCTGATATTGCCGCCCTTGGCGATTTCACTACGTTATCCAGACTCTGATTGCCCAGAATCATGCGTCGCCGAGTTCGACCAGCTGCTTATCGGGGTAGCGCTCCATTTGATATCTTAACCACAGCCTGCTCCCTATATGAAATGCCAGTGTATCGGCGTAGAATTGTAACGCTGGATTTCCCATCTCACCGGTGGTTTGTCGGAAGAGTTGCAGCCACCGTTCGAACAATTTTGGAGTGAGTCCCGGCAACGCCACATGTTTGGGCATGGGAGCCCCTCTGAAACGGCTGGTTCCGCGCAGTTTCATCGACCAGAAATTAATCATCTGCACAAAATGCGCATCCCAGTCGGTAACATGCGCCTCAAAAACTGGCCCCAGCGAAGGATCACTTCTTGCTCTCGTATAAAAGGCATGAACCAGCCGTGAAATCTCCTCTTCAGTACACAGATCGGGATCAGGTATCGCGAACTCTGCTTGAGAAGTCGGTTGTGTGAGTGGTTGTGACATGATCATAAGTAATTATAAGTGAATTCCCCGCCACCATGAGGTGCAGGGGCTGGTTAAAAAACCGATCGTGCAAACTTGGACGAACCAAGCAGGATCGTGGCTAACTATACCGCCAGATTATAACCAGTATTTCAGCTTTTGACATAAAATAATGTGACAAGTTGCCTCTTTAAAGGTTCCAATTCGTTGGACATAAGAAAGAGATAGCGCAATAAGAATCTCGCGCAGATTAGAAGATCCCGTCCCGCGATACGCCATCACATTTAAGTATTCCGCGCAATGTTTGCAATGCTTCCAATTGAATCTGACGAACGCGCTCACGGGTAAGATCAAGGCTCTCCGCGAGTTGTTCCAACGTTTGAATTTCACAACCATTCAAGCCATAGCGCTTTTCAATTATATATCGCTGCTTTTCATTCAATCGATTCAGCCATTCTTGTACGCGACACTTGATTTCAGACTGCTCCAGTATGAGATCGGGGCCAGGATTGTGATCATCCGCCATGACATCGCCGATAGACAGCAACGGATCAATATCGAGCGGTGCGTCGAGTGACATCATGCTCGTATTCAAGGAGAGCATCCGCTGCACTTCTTTTATAGGGCGCCCTAGCATGTGCGCAACATCCTCGGGTTTGGGTTCCTTGCCAGTATGCGCTTCCAGGTGACGAGCCGCCTGCAGAATAATATTCAAATCCTTGATGACATGCACGGGGAGACGGATGGTACGCGACTGGTTCATAATACAGCGCTCGATATTCTGGCGTATCCACCACGTAGCATAAGTTGAAAAACGAAATCCGCGCTCCGGGTCAAATTTGTCTAGCGCATGCATCATCCCCAGATTGCCTTCTTCGATCAGATCCAGTAGCGCCACGCCGTGGTTTGTATAATGCTTCGCAATGTTCACCACCAACCGCAGGTTGCATTCGATCATTTTTTGACGCGCATTGAAATCGCCCTGCTTGACCAGGCGTGTCAATACCGCCTCCTCCCGCGCATTCAACAATGCATTGTGGCCGATCTCATTGAAATAGATCTGTGTAACGTCGGTCAGAAGGAAATCACTGGCCGTTTCGCTCCCACCAGAGGATGGCGCAACCTCCGAAACTTCAAATGACGTGGTTTCCAGCTCAATCGGGTCTCTTTCGAGCGGTTCTTCATCATCGGAGTATATGCGTTGACTCATCCGGATATCCCGGGTAAATGTTTCAGTGGATCCACTGGTTTTCCATTCTTACGAATTTCGAAATGAAGCTTTACCAGATGGGTATCGGTATTTCCCATTTCGGCTATTTGCTGCCCTCTGGCGACTGTTTGCCCTTCCTTAACCAGAAGCTTATTGTTGTGGGCGTAAGCGCTAAGATAAGTATTGTTGTGCTTGATGATGATCAGCTTACCATAGCCACGCAATCCCGCCCCACTGTAAACCACCTTACCTGCGGCCGATGCCGTCACCGGCTGGCCCGGCTTACCGGCAATATCAATACCCTTCGTAGCTTCCGTAAATCCCTCCAGCACCTTGCCTTTGGTAGGCCAGTTCCATTCGATGCGATCATTACCATCGATTGCTTCCGCCTGGGATAGCGGTATAGGGCTAATTTGGCTATCGATATTTCCCTCGGTCATTGCATCAGTCTTTGCGACAACTATTGGGGGGGCGCTCGTCAATCCTTTCAGCTGTGCTATAGCCAAGTCTGAATAGGGCAGTTTGAACGCCTTGGGTTCAACCTTGAGCTTTTCAGTACTGACCACTTGCTTCCCCTCGGGGAACGGAGCGGTGTCAGGCGCAGCTGCTAGAGCCGTGGAAGGTCGCGCCGGCTCAGGGACAGGGAACAGGGAGGGTTTCGTCAGTTGCGAGGGAGAAGATAAATTAATTTGCTGACCGATATGGATGGCACCAGTATCCTGGATGCCATTCCATTCCGCCAACTCCTTTTGATCAATACCGTAGCTCCGCGCAATGCTGTAGAGAGTATCCCCCTTCTGGACAGTGTGGAAAGCGGGACGCTCCCTCGCAACTTCCGAAACCGCATCAGTTCTGTCGCTAGTCTCCTGAGACTCCACTGCGGTGCGGTCGATCACGGGTGCGCGGTGCGCAGTGGACTCACAACCTGCAATAAGCAACAAAAGAATGAAAGATAAGCCATAGTACGCCGAAAAAAGAAGTGTCCCTGAAAGGGCCGCAAACCAGGATTCTATGATAGCTGTTCGTGGAAATCCGTCATTGGTTAGACGATCCTCGATTTGTTCGCTTCTCATTCGTTATCTCTTGCTTTGCAACGTTTAACCCTTCAAGACACCCGGCACCATCGGTACAAATCTGACCTCATCAAGTATAGTTTCTATGTAACCTTGAGAGTGACGCTCAATTACACATAAACGCTGATTCTGACTTCCTTTGGGAAAAACCATTCTACCACCAACCGCGAGTTGTCCTAACAGCGGCGGAGGAACATGTGTAGCCGCGGCGGCTAGAATAATGCCATCAAATAATATGGGTTCTGACAACCCCAGCAGGCCATCAGCATGCTTGAGGCGAACATTGTTCAGGCGCAGTTCCCGCAGACGAGCACGTGTGCGGGTGAGTAAAGGCCCGATGCGTTCAATTGAATAGACTTCACACGCAAGCCGGGCCAATATTGCTGTCTGATACCCGCAGCCCGAGCCGATCTCGAGCACCTTGCCAAGTCTTGAGCCTGCCCGCAGCAACTCGCTCATGCGCGCCACGATAAATGGACTTGAAATGGTCTGGCCGAAATTAATGGGCAGGGCGACATCGTCGTAAGCGCGGCTCGCCAGGATTTCTTCAATAAAGATATGACGAGGAATGGCGTTCATTGCTGCCAGCACGACTTCATCGACGATGCCCTGCGCGCGCAGACGTTCAATCATTCGCGTACGGGTACGCTGGGAAGTCATACCGATTCCAGAATGATGCGTGCTCAACCTTGGTATACCTTGAACAGTTGATTTGTAATTCTGCAAGATAATGTTAAATACTCAAGTGCTATTTCAGCCACTGCTTTACCGCATCCAGCTGCCCATACCGAGTGAGATCGATTTGCAATGGCGTAATCGATACCTGTCCACGCTGGATTGCGAGAAAATCCGTACCTTCACCGATATCCTGGGCAGGCCCGGCCGCACCGACCCAATAAACCGTTTCACCACGAGGGCTCTGTGATTTGATTACCGGCTCCGCCTTATGACGGCGACCAAGCCGGGTAACCTCGATGCCCTGCAATTTATCGTAAGCAAGATCAGGTATATTGACGTTTAGCAGTATCGCCTGGTGGAATTTGTTATTTTTAAAACGTTGCACTAATTCTGTCGCGATACGTGCGGCAGTGGAAAAATTTCCGGTAGAGAAACCTGCGAGAGAAATGGCAATAGAAGGTATGCCCAGCAGAAAACCTTCGGTGGCGGCCGCTACGGTGCCTGAATAGATCGTGTCATCGCCCATGTTGGCGCCATCGTTAATGCCGGATACCACCATGTCAGGCAATGATTCCAGCATACCCGTCACCGCCAGATGTACACAATCCGTGGGCGTGCCATTAACATAGTAGAAGCCATTATGGGATTTTTTTAGGCTGAGGGGTCGATCGAGCGTAAGCGAATTGCTTGAACCGCTTCGGTCGCGCTCTGGTGCGACCACGGTAATATCAGCAATGACGGAAAGTGCTTCTGCAAGGCAGGCAAGACCCGGCGCAAAATACCCGTCGTCGTTGCTGAGCAATATGCGCATTCGAACAGTACCCCAGGTGATTTTTAGCTTTATGGGGAAATCTTAACTATTGGCTACACAAACCTGTATGGGGCTTTATGGATTTGGACTGGTCGGGGCGAGAGGATTTGAACCTCCGACCACTTGCACCCCATGCAAGTACGCTACCAGGCTGCGCTACGCCCCGAAAAATGAATTATAACAAACAAGCCAGGATCTTAGGAATGCTATTGGCTATTCGTAACGCAAATAGGCAAAAAATCGGTAGAACAGCTTAAGATCGAAGCAATGATACGATATTTTCGATCTCACGCCGTAACAGTATTAAATCGACTGTAGAGGGAAATGAAGCGACTAACGCGGGAATAGGAAGTGACGGGTCGCCCATTCCTTGCACCAAGCGGCTACGGGCGCCGTGAATGGTAAAACCCTGCTCGTAGAGTAATTCGCGAATACGACGAACCAGCAACACTTCGTGATGCTGATAATAACGGCGGTTGCCACGACGCTTGACGGGTTTCAATTGTGTAAATTCCTGCTCCCAGTAACGTAGCACATGGGGCTTGACACCACACAGTTCACTAACTTCGCCGATCGTAAAATAACGCTTTGCCGGGATGGGCATTGGAGCGCTGCTAGACGTTATGCTTTCCATGCTGGTTTTTTTCAACCATTGCTTTCAATTTTTGGCTGGCGTGGAAAGTTACCACTCGCCGAGCGGTAATCGGAATTTCTTCGCCGGTCTTGGGATTGCGACCGGGACGCTGTGGTTTGTCGCGCAATTGGAAATTGCCGAAACCCGATAGTTTGACTCCGTCGCCATTTTGCAGCGCAATACGAACTTCCTCGTAAAAAGATTCCACCATATCTTTCGCTTCACGCTTGTTAAATCCAACTTTTTCGAATAGCAAATCCGCCAATTCAGCCTTTGTTAAGGTCATACTCTCCCTCACCGGTTTATTTACTTTTTTCGGATGCGGCTATATTAGAGCCCGCTCCTTTATTTAATTACGTAACCTTGCGCCAAACTGACCTTCCAGAGTATTTATTAGCTTTGCAACGGCCAAGTCTGCTTCCGCGTCGGTTAATGTTTTTTCAGTATCTTGCAATAACACTCGGAAAGCAAGACTTTTTTTGCTATGTTCCACGCCTTTGCCATGATATACATCGAATAGGGAAACTTCTGAAATTATGGATAAATGCTCAGCCTGCATACTGTCCAACATTGCTTGAACGGGTACATTTTCCGCCACTACCACGGCGATATCGCGTCGTACCAGCGGGAATTTTGGAATTTCTGCAGCTGTCGGCAGTGTTCGCGCCATTAGGACATCCAGATCTAGTTCAAACAGTACCGTGGACTCAGGCAGGCCAAACTTCTGGCGCAAACGGGGATGAAGCTCTCCAAGATACCCTGCAATGCATTCATCCAGACGAATCTGGGCCGATTTTCCCGGGTGCATAGCGGAATGAAATGCCGCCTTGAAATTTGCCGCTATTGGACAAAGAAGTGACTCAATATCTGCTTTTGCATCAAAAAAATCTACCCTCCGGGTAGGCACCCCCCACTGCTCAGCTACGGCATCTCCGTAGCAAAGTCCAGCCAATTTCTCCGATTGCACATAAGCTTCATCTTTTTTAACGAAACAACACCCAATCTCAAACAACCTCACTCTAGTCTGCTTCCGATTGAGGTTAAATTGCAAGTTTGCCACGAGACCGCCGAGCAGGCTGCTACGCATTACGCCCATCTGACTGGACAAGGGATTTTTTAATACGACTGGCGTCTTATTTCCCGCCAACTCCAGCTCCCATGATGCATCAACGAAGGCGTAGTTGATAACTTCCTGATAATCCCGTCCCGCCAGGAGTTGCCGCAGCTGCGACGGTGCCCGAGTGGTTTCGGGCTCGGATAGGATACACAATTCCGTCCGAGGCAAGCTCGCAGGTATGTGATCATATCCATGGATACGCGCCAATTCCTCAATCAAGTCTTCCTCTATAGCGAGGTCGAAGCGATAGGTCGGCGGTGTTACGCGAAATGTACCTTCAGCCAAAGAAAAATTAAATTGCAGGCGCTGCAACAGCTCAGCGAATTTAACCTTACCAAGTTCTATACCCAAAACTTTCTGCACTCGTTTCGATCGAAGACAAATAGAATCGCGTGGCGGCAATTTATCCCTGATCTCGGTGATAGGTCCCGCTTTACCTCCGCAAATATCCAGTATCAGACGTGTGGCACGTTCCAGTGCATTGCGCGTGGCCGCAAAATCCACACCGCGTTCAAAACGGTGTGCCGAATCAGAACTGAAACCCAGGCGAAACGACTTCCCGATGATGGCTTCTGGGCTGAAAAACGCACTTTCCAAAAATAGATCTGTTGCACCCTGCTCTACCCCGCTTTCATCTCCACCCATGATACCCGCGAGTGCCAGCGGCTTGGTCTCATCTGCGATTAACAGCATATCGGGTTGCAAGACAGGGTTTTCGCCATTCAGCAATAAAAGTTGCTCGCCCCGCTTAGCATAGCGCACATGAACCGCACCTGAAGGTACATCCGAGATGCTGGCTAGGTTGAAAGCATGCAGCGGCTGACCGGTCTCCAGCATTACGTAGTTCGTCACGTCTACCACCGGGTTGATGGAACGTATCCCGCTACACTCCAGACGACGAACTATCCATTGTGGCGTGAGAATTTGGAGGGATATGTCACGGACTACTCTGCCACAATAAAGCGGACATGCTTCCGGCGCTTCCACATATACCGTCAGGGTTTCGCTGATCTGGCTTTGGATGGGGTCAATTTCAAGTGGATTGAGATGCGTGGAAGTAATCGCCGCTACTTCCCGTGCCAGCCCTGATAACCCCAAGCAATCGCCACGGTTAGGCGTCAGCTTGAGCGTAAAAATATTATCTTCCAACTCGTAATAACTGCGGAAATCTGTACCTACTGGCGCGTTATCAGGGAGTAGCAGCAAACCAGCCGCCATATTATTCTCTAAACCCAGCTCTCCGGCTGAACATAACATGCCAGAGGAGTCTACTCCACGTATCTTTATCTGCTTGATAGTGGTATCTGCGAGTTGCGCACCGACGGGTGCGCATGGCACCTTTATCCCAGCGCGAACATTCGCTGCGCCACAAACGATTTGTAGCGGTTCACCGCTTGCCACCGGACCCACGTTCACCTGACAAACATTGAGGTAATCTGCGTCTTGATGTTTTCTCACCGACAGCACTTCAGCCACCACCACCTTGTCAAAGGCGGGTACAACGGACTCGACAGTTTCCACTTCAAGACCTGCCATGGTTAGCGCATGCGCGAGCTCACGAGTGGATAACGGCGGATTAACGAAGGTACGGAGCCAGTTTTCTGAAAATTTCATGAGGATAGGTTCTTTTCGGAAAGAGACGGTTCATGCTCTTTAGTAATTTTTTGAATCCGGGTCTATGCAGTTTATATGGCGCGGCATGCCTGCTTGCCTCTCTTCGTGGATATCTCATTACTTCAAAACGTGCGCTACGGTATATCATGACCACGTTTTAATACTTGCATCTCTTCCGATAATTAAATGGATAACTGGGCTGAGAGCAATTTGCGAGTGAAGCTGTATGAAAAACTGGATTTTAGAAAACCTTCAATTAAATTGCTTCAGGAATCTGAGGTCATTCTCAAAAAATAGCCGCAAGTCGCTAACACCGTACCTTAGCATCGCCAACCGCTCCACCCCCATACCAAAGGCAAACCCGATATATTTTTCACTATCGATACCAATATGCTTGAAAACATTAGGATGCACCATGCCGCAACCGAGCACTTCCAGCCAACCGGTATAACCGCATACGCGACAACCCGTACGACACATCACACAACCAATATCCATTTCAGCAGAAGGCTCGGTAAAAGGAAAGAACGAGGCACGGAAACGCACAGGCAAATCATCACGTTCGAAAAAATTTTGCATAAAATCGGCCAATACGCCTTTTAGTGCGGAAAAGTTGACATTTTCATCCACCCACAAGCCTTCTACTTGATGGAACATGGGAGTATGGGTCAGATCGGAGTCGCGACGGTATACCCGTCCTGGTGCTATTATCTTCAAGGGTGGCTGCTTATTTTGCATATAACGGATTTGCACTGGCGAAGTATGCGTACGCAGCAAGTGTCCGTTGCTCTCATCATCGACGTAGAAAGTGTCATGCATCGCACGCGCTGGATGATTCTCTGGAATGTTAAGTGCGGTAAAATTATAGAAATCGGTTTCGATTTCAGGACCTGACGCCACAGCAAAACCAATCGAATGAAACAATGACTGGATGCGTTCCATGGTAATTGTTACCGGATGCAGGCCACCCCTGCTCAAACCACGTCCGGGTAGGCTTACATCTAGCGCCTCTCCGATCAACTGCGCTTCGAGTTTTTTTTCCCGTATCGCATCACGGCGGAGATTAAATGCTGCTTCCAATGTTTCCTTTGCCAGATTGATGCGACTACCCATTACTGGTCGCTCTTCTGAGGAGAGCTTGCCCAATCCCTTCAGCAATTCGGTTAGGCTGCCGTTTCGACCTAGATAGCGCGCCTTTGCCTGCTCCAGTTCAACCGCATCGTCTATGCCAGTAAACCGACTAAGGGCCTCGTTTACGAGAAAATCCAGATTATTCATGAAAGCAGATTTAGGGACGGCTTACCAGTTTTTCCAAGAAAAAAGGAGGCAAGGCATTTCTGCCCTTGGCCTCCTTACCTATTTTTACTATTTTTGACTATACAGCCAGACTGGCCTTGGCCTGCTCAACTATTTTGACAAACGCCGGCTTATCAAATACGGCAATATCAGCCAGCACTTTACGATCTACTTCAATCGCAGCTTTCTTCAATCCGTTCATGAATACGCTATAAGACAAACCACATTCTCGCGCGGCTGCGTTAATACGGGCGATCCACAGAGCGCGAAACTGACGTTTCTTCTGACGGCGATCGCGGTACGCATATTGTCCCGCTTTCATCACCGCTTCCTTGGCGATACGATAGACGTTTTTGCGGCGGCCGCGATAGCCCTTCGCCAAATCCAGCACTTTCTTGTGACGGGCGTGAGCCGTTACACCACGTTTTACTCTTGGCATGGCAGTCTCTCCTAAGCGTAGGGCATCATAGCGCGCACAGACGCCACGTCGCTACAGTGAACACCGACAATCCCTCGTAACTGGCGCTTGTTCTTTGTAGATTTTTTGGTAAGAATATGACGTTTGAATGCCTGTGAGCGCTTGACGCTACCGCCGGCTCGCACCTTGAAACGTTTTGCTGCACCACTCTTGGTTTTCATCTTTGGCATAACACCGCTCCTGTTTTAATATGACGCCGGGTGTTTCCTGAACGGAACGCTTTTTAAGACCCGTCAATCACTTGATTTTCTGTCGACACATATTCGTGCCGGTTTTACTTCCCTCATTTTACAACTTGACCTGCGCTAATTCAGGCAGGTGACCTTCTGGCCAAGCAACCACAAATCTTACGTTGATGTCGAGTCCGACTCCGTAGCCGACCCTGTACCACTTACTTCTGTAGCCGATTTCGGCTTGGCTTCCTTCGGCTTGGCTGCCTTTATTTCCTTCTTCCGGGGAGATAATACCATTACCATCTGGCGTCCCTCCATTCTTGGGAACTGCTCCACCACCGCATGCGGTTCCAGATCGCCTCTCACGCGTTCCAAGAGACGCACGCCAAATTCCTGGTGCGCCATCTCACGCCCACGAAAGCGCAATGTAATCTTTGCCTTGTCACCCTCTTCTAGGAAGCTGATCAAGTTTCGTATCTTGATATTGTAGTCACCATCGTCTGTATTAGGACGAAACTTGACTTCTTTAATCTGGATTTGTTTTTGCTTGAGCTTCGCCTCGTGCTTTTTTTTGCTCTCTTGATAACGAAATTTTCCATAATCCATCAAGCGACATACCGGGGGCTGAGCGGTAGGCGCGATTTCAACCAAATCCACCCCAGCCTCTTCCGCCAAAGTGTTGGCAACCGACAGAGTAACTATACCTATCTGCTCTCCCTCTACACCAATCAAACGCACTTCCGGCGCATTAATCTCCTGATTGATGCGCGCTGCTTTTTCTTGAACTATAGTAATTCCCCAAGTTTGTTTAATAAATCAAGCTGCATCAGTTTTCATGGATATCTCTGCCTTGAAACGTTTGATCAACGTCTGAATAGGCATTTGACCCAAGTTTAAACCGGCACGGGTTCTCACCGCGACCATTTTGGCTGCTACTTCTTTGTCGCCCACTATAATCTGATACGGCAATTTTTGTAAACTATGTTCCCGTATTTTATAGGTTATTTTCTCATTTCTCAAGTCGGCGTATGCACGAATGCCGCTACGTTTGAGTTCGTCGGCTACTTTGTGGGCATAGTCTGCTTGTCCTTCCGAGATATTAAGCACCACCGCCTGATCCGGCGACAGCCACAACGGAAGAGCCCCTGCATAATTTTCGATGAGAATACCGATGAAGCGTTCCAGCGATCCAAGAATTGCTCGGTGCAGCATCACCGGCACTCGACGGGCATTATCCTCAGCCACAAATTCTGCTTCCAGCCGCTCGGGCATGGAAAAATCCAATTGCAGGGTGCCACATTGCCACACACGGCCGATACTATCCTTGAGCGAGAACTCGATTTTCGGGCCATAAAAAGCGCCTTCGCCAGGTTGCAAATCCCAGCCGAGCTTCTTATAGTCCAACGCAGATTGCAGGGCAGCTTCTGCCCTGTCCCATTGTTCTTCCGAACCGACTCGCTTTATCGGGCGGGTCGAAAGCTTTACCAAAGTCTCGTTAAAACCGAAATCGATATAAACCTTCTGCAGCAGGTCAATAAATTTTACTGCTTCATCCTGCACCTGAGATTCGGTGCAAAAAATATGTGCGTCGTCTTGCGTGAAGGCCCGAACTCGCATGATACCATGCAGCGCACCGGATGGCTCATTTCGGTGACACGAACCAAATTCCGCCAGCCGCAACGGCAAGTCTCGGTAGCTTTTCAAGCCCTGCTTAAATACTTGAACATGACCCGGACAGTTCATCGGCTTGACCGCGAATTCTCGCTCTTCCGAATATGTCATAAACATATTTTCGCGGAAATTTTCCCAATGTCCGGAACGCTCCCAAAGCCCTTTATCCAGCACAGATGGCGTACGGATTTCCTGATAGCCGTTATCACGAAATACTTCGCGCATGTACTGCTCCACCTGTTGCCAGACAACCCACCCCTTGGGATGCCAGAACACCATCCCCGGCGCATCCTCTTGTATATGAAACAAATCCAGCTGTTTGCCAAGCTTACGATGATCACGTCTCTCCGCTTCTTCGAGGCGGTGCAGATAGGTATCCTGATCCTCCTTTTTGGTCCACGCGGTGCCGTAAATCCGTTGCAACATTTCGTTGTGCGAATCACCGCGCCAGTAAGCGCCCGCCAACTTCATTAGTTTGAATACTTTAAGCCTGGAAGTAGTCGGCACATGCGGGCCGCGACACAGATCAGTAAAATTGCCTTGAGAGTACAGTGAAACATCCTCATCGCCTGGGATGGCCTCAACAATCTGCGCCTTGTAGTGCTCACCTTGGTTTTTAAAAAAATTAATGGCTTCCGAGCGATCCCACACCTTGCGTTCCACTTTCAGATCGCGGACGCTAATTTCCGCCATGCGCTTCTCTATCGCCGCCAGATCTTCGGGCGTAAAAGGACGCTTGTAGGAAAAATCGTAATAAAACCCATTCTCGATAACCGGGCCAATGGTAACCTGCGCTTCCGGAAACAGCTCCTTGACTGCATGAGCCAACAGATGTGCGCTGGAATGGCGAATTATCTCCAGCCCTTCCGCATCCTTGTCGGTAACGATCGTTACGTCGCTATCAGTCTCGATGCGGGTGGATGTATCCACCAACTTTCCATTAACTTTGCCCGCCAGCGCGACCCGCGCCAAGCCGGTACCGATAGACGCCGCAACTTCGCCAACCGTCACGGGTTGATCATATCTACGCTCCGAACCATCCGGTAGACGAATGACCGTCACAGCCCCTTCCTTTCATAATTCATCATTGGTTACCCAGCCAAATGCTTTCGCAAATTCTGCAGGAACCCACGCTTTTTCGCATTTACCAGCATGGCAGCGACATTCTCCCATAGCCGCCCCTTAGGGACAACTTAATGCGCTAAACTGCATCGATGGCGACATGCAGCCTTGCCTGCATAGGTCTCATGATAATTCCACACCTATTGATGGGCTGAGCCTTTCCATGGGATATTGGAAGCTTTGTCGAGTGATGAAACCGGTTTCTCTTACAGATGAGTTGAGATTTTAAATACCCCATTACCAAGGAATTCCGGACAAACCACCGAGCGCTTAGTAGACAAGTAGGTTCGAACTGCCAGAATCGGAAGTATAACTACAGGTACAAATCGAGTTGGCGTTTTCTACGGATGACGGTGACAAGAACCTATGAGAGCGCCATGATGGGTTCTTGCCAGATGTACTCAGGAATTACAGACTAGCCTCGCGCTTGAGCAATTCCTCGATCCTGAGACCCACTTCCGACCGGCCATCAAATACCGTACCAACCTTCTTCTTGTTTAGATGCTCCAGATTGGTGGTGTAGGCCTGAGCAGGCAGCGGAAAGAATTTAACCTCTTTCACTAGATTTTCCGCATTTTTCATATAAAATTCAATAAGTTCCTTGACTTCTGGTTTTTCTGCCGCCTTGATGTTCACGTAAATAAAGATGGGGCGAGACAATGGCTGGTAGCTTCCATCCTCCACCGTTTTGGCAGAGGGAAGTATGCCACCTTTACCCCCATCAACAGCAAGTGCCTTGACCTTTTTTTGGTTTTCGACATAATAAGCAAAACCAAAAAAACCGAGCCCATTTTTATCGCTCGCCACCCCTTGCACTAACACGTTGTCGTCTTCGGATGCCGTAAAATCGCCACGACTCGATTTGGCCTTTCCGACGATGGCTTCCGTAAAGTAGTCGAAGGTTCCAGAATCCGCGCCCGCGCCGTAAAGCTTAATCGTGCCATCAGGCCATGCGGGATTCACCTGATTCCATTTAGTTATTTTACCTTGAGCGGCCGGCTCCCAAATTTTCTTTAACTCTGCAACCGTGATAACTTTGACCCAATCATTTCTTGGGTTTATCACTACCGTTAATGCGTCGTATGCTACCGGCATTTCAATATATTGCACGCCGACTGTTTTGCAGTCGTCCATTTCTTTTCTTAGAATGGGGCGCGAAGCATTGACGATGTCTATTTCACCACGGCAAAATTTCTTGAAGCCTCCCCCGGTGCCTGAAATACCGACCGTTACTTTAACAGCCCCTTTTTTAGCTATTTGAAAATCTTCTGCCACTGCTTCGGTGATGGGGTAAACAGTGCTGGAACCATCTATTTTCACAATCGCATCGGCATATGCAACACTTGCAACTCCGATTAGCGCCCCCAGTACAACTAACGTTCCGGGTAATTTGTTATCCAGCAATCTCAACATTTCTCTCTCCATTTGATAGATCAGATCCGCCTTTAACGATATATCACTATGTAATAAGTCGTCGTGACCCGTTGCTCGTCGTTGTCCACGAATAATAGGATCTGACGCCAATTATTTTTAACGTTTCCTTCTTGATTAACTTGGAACCGTTATTGCAAGACACACTACACTAAGTCATTTATATTACCGTTTCATGACTATAGTGTTATGCGGATAATTACGAATCACTGAGAAGTCGTCAAGATAGCGTCATAAGAACGTCACGCTCTTTTGTTACAATGCGCAAATCAAATATAAACCCAGAGAGAACGATGCAACCCATCAGACTCAATAAATTCCTCCCTCTGCATATAGCACGTTTTCTCGCTGTCAGCCGCCTATGTCTTTTCGTCAACTTTCCAAATCTGCTTACTGTAAGAACTCAACTAATAAATAAAACAGTCTTGAGAAACAGGATCTCCTAACTCGTACAGTTGTTTTATAGCGTTGATGTAGGGAATATAAAGCAGTTAAAAAGACCCCCGGACTATGATTGCCTGGCTTGCGTTATACACCGATCAGAAACTTTCATTCCCTGCGGCGCTTCGC
Organism: Nitrosospira sp.; assembly: GCA_039922995.1. Lineage (GTDB taxonomy): Bacteria > Pseudomonadota > Gammaproteobacteria > Burkholderiales > Nitrosomonadaceae > Nitrosospira. The sequence goes on from JBDTDT010000070.1 coordinate 16,775, forward strand.
ACAACATCAGCTATTTTCTCTGCCCAGTGTTTAACCTTCTGCCGAGACTCACCTTCAACCATTACTCGTATCAGCGGCTCGGTACCCGATGCCCGCAGCAATATCCGGCCACTGCCATCCAGATCACGTTCAGCCTCTGCCTGAGCCGCTTTTATTGCCACATTAACTCGCGAGTCAAATCCTTTAGGGACTTTGACATTGATCAACTGCTGCGGATAAAGTGTCACGCCATGCGTAAGCTCGGCCAGAGTTTTACCGGAGTCACGTAGGGCATATAACACTTGCAGCGCGGAAATGATGCCATCACCGGTAGTGTGCTTATCGGTACAAATAATATGACCAGAGCCCTCGCCACCCAGTTGCCAACCTTTCTTTTGTATTAGCTCAAGCACGTAACGGTCACCGACATTAGCGCGTGCAAAAGGGATATTCAATTTCTTCAAGCCATTCTCAACGGCGAGATTAGTCATTAATGTACCTGCTACACCGCCTTTGAGCAGTCCTCTCTGCTGGCGGTGAGAGGCGATAATGTAAATTAGCCGGTCGCCGTCGTAAAGCACGCTATTTTTGTCAACCATGACAACACGATCACCATCGCCATCAAGTGCAATACCCACATCTGCTTCATGCCGTCTGACAGCCTCCTGCAGCGCGGCGCCGTGGGTAGCGCCACACTCGTGATTAATATTGAGGCCATTGGGCTGCACCCCGATAGCGACAACGTCTGCGCCAAGCTCGTGCAACACGTGACCAGCAATTTGATACGTCGCACCGTGAGCACAATCAACCACGATGCGTATACCACGCAAATCGAGGTGATTCGGAAAAGTACTTTTACAGAATTCAATGTAACGCCCTCGCGCGTCATCGACACGCCGCGCTTTGCCAAGCTGCGCCGAAGGCATCGACCTGAGCGGAGCATTCAATCCCGCCTCTATCTCCCGTTCGGTGGCATCCGGCAGTTTACTGCCGGCAGCAGAAAAGAACTTAATGCCATTGTCTTCAAATGGATTATGCGATGCAGAAATGACAATACCAGCCTGAAGCCTCAACGCGCGGGTAAGATAAGCTACTGCTGGTGTCGGAATAGGTCCGGATAGCAGAACATCTACACCTGCGGCAGACAGCCCCGCTTGTAGAGCCGATTCCAGCATGTATCCAGATATGCGGGTGTCTTTGCCGATCAGAACTGCCGGACGCTCACCCTTGGATAGGTGCCAGTCGGAGGACGTCAGGACTTTACCCGCAGAATAGCCAAGATGCATGACGAATTCAGGTGTGATAGGCATCTCGCCTACACGTCCGCGTATCCCGTCGGTACCAAAGTATTTTCTGGTCATTGAAAAATCCTTTAAGTGATCAGGGCAGAGCAGCAGAGCGCGTAAGATTGTCCCCGTCATTCATCTCTACGCTCACTGCATTATAAACCGCTAGCGCATCTCTGGTCGCCTTTACATCATGTACGCGCAGAATCCTGGCGCCCTTGGCTTTCGCCAGTAGAGCCGCAGCAACACTGGCATGAATCCGATCGCCCACCTGATTGCCAGTAATTTTTCCCAGCATGGCCTTACGTGATAGTCCGACCATAACTGGTGCTTCCATATCCATGAAGTGGTCAAGGTGGCGCAGCAACTCGATATTATGGCTCAGTGTTTTGCCAAAACCAAAACCTGGATCTATCACCAATCTGTCAGGCTGAATACCTGCGGCAAGGGCCGCATTCAGACGCCGCCTCAAGAAATCCTTTACTTCTGCTACTACATCGGTATATCGAGGGTTGGCCTGCATGCTGCGCGGATTCCCCTGCATGTGCATCAGACACGCCGCGACCCCCCCTTCTGCAACCGCCTGCAGCGCACCCGGTGCTTGCAGAGCATTGACGTCGTTAATCATGGCTGCGCCGGCCTTTATTGCCGCACGCATCACTTCCGGTTTGGATGTGTCTACCGAAACAAGTGTATTCTTGCTGATCAAGGCTTGCACTACCGGTATGGTACGATGCAACTCCTCTTCCAAACTTACAGGAGATCCGCCGGGGCGCGTGGATTCCCCACCGATGTCCAGCCAATCGGCCCCTTCTTCGATCAGGCGAGCCGCATGACGGAGAGCACCTTCCGTGGATGCGTACAAACCACCATCGGAAAAGGAATCTGGCGTGACGTTGACAATTCCCATGACAAGAGTGCGGCATGGGAAGAGATTCTGAGGTCGCCTCAATGTAAAAAAAACGAAAAAATTGAAAGGAATTACTTCGACCGGAAAATAGAAGATACGGGCTGAACACTTGTAAAAACAAGGCGGGAGCAAGCCCGCCTTGTTATATTCAACATTTCATGGCAGCGCTACGTTCCCTCTATACTTCCTGAGCCGGGGTCGCTGTTGCTGCCGGCGCTGCCGGAGGCGCGGTATCCTTCGGCGGCGGCGGGGCAGACTTAACAGGTTTGGGCGGACGTGGCGCCCGACCTTCCATAATATCGCCGATCTGATCTGAATCTATGGTTTCCCATTCAAGCAATGCGTGAGCCATGACTTCGATTTTGTCGCGGTTCTCCTCGATCAGCTTACGCGCCAAGCCATATTGGCCATCAATGATGCGACGAATTTCCACATCGACTTTCTGCATGGTTGCTTCGCTAACATTCTTGTGAGTGGTAACAGAGCGGCCCAAAAAGACCTCCCCCTCGTTCTCGCCATATACCATTGGGCCAAGCGAATCAGACATACCCCATTGCGTAACCATACGTCGCGCCATTTCCGTGGCACGCTCGAAATCATTGGAAGCACCAGTTGTCATCTGGCCCATGAAGACCTCCTCGGCAATGCGCCCTCCAAACAATACCGCGATATTCTGCAAAATTTCCTCGCGATCCATACTGAAGCGATCTTCGGTCGGCAACTGCATCGTCACACCCAGCGCACGCCCGCGCGGGATTATGGAGACTTTATGTACCGGATCAGTTTTAGGTAGCAGTTGGGCCACCACGGCGTGTCCAGATTCATGATAGGCAGTATTGCGCCGTTCGCGCTCTGGCATCACCACGGAGCGACGTTCTGCACCCATGAAAATCTTGTCCTTGGCACGCTCGAAATCGTCCATATCCACGAGTCGTTTATTGCTGCGCGCGGCAAACAGCGCTGCCTCATTTACCAGATTGGCCAGATCAGCGCCCGACATCCCAGGTGTGCCGCGTGCGATGATTTCCGCATGCACATCAGGTGCAATCGGCACCTTGCGCATATGTACGTGAAGTATCTGTTCACGCCCTCGTATATCTGGCAGCGGCACCGTTACCTGCCGGTCAAAACGGCCGGGGCGCAATAACGCCGGATCGAGCACGTCGGGGCGGTTGGTAGCCGCAACGACTATGACCCCGGCAGTTCCTTCAAAACCGTCCATTTCCACAAGCAACTGGTTCAACGTTTGTTCGCGCTCGTCGTTGCCGCCACCTAGGCCCGCACCGCGTTGACGGCCGACCGCATCAATTTCATCAATGAAGATAATGCAGGGTGCATGCTTCTTGGCTTGCTCGAACATATCACGTACTCTTGCCGCACCCACACCGACGAACATTTCCACGAAATCGGAACCGGAAATACTGAAAAACGGTACTTTGGCCTCACCCGCAATGGCACGAGCCAGAAGCGTCTTACCGGTGCCGGGATTCCCCACCATTAAAACACCGCGGGGAATGCGCCCACCCAACTTCTGAAATTTGCTGGGATCACGCAAAAACTCGACCAGTTCGGAAACCTCTTCTTTCGCTTCCTCGCAACCCGCCACATCAGCAAACGTTACCTGATTGGTGGATTCGTCAAGCATGCGTGCCTTGCTTTTCCCAAACGAGAATGCACCGCCGCCCCGGCCACCGCCCTGCATCTGACGCATAAAGAAAATCCACACGCCGATCAGTAACAGCATGGGGAACCATGACACGAAAATATTCATCAGCAGCGACGGCTCTTCCTCCGGCTTGGCGTCGATAATGACACCGGCCTTCAGCAGGTCGCTGACCATCCAGGGATCCGAAGGCGTGTAGGTAGTGAATCGCCTGCCATCGGATTTGGTGCCTTTCAGCGTACGGCCTTCGATAGTTACTTTGGCGATTCTGCCCTGCTTCACCTCTTCGATGAATTGGGAATATTCCATCGGTGCTTGTGCTGCCTGTCGCGTACTGAACTGGTTGAACACCGTCATCAGCACCAGAGCAATCACTAGCCAGATGGCCATGTTTTTAATGAGATTGTTCAAGATAGCTCCTTGGCTCGCGCCGTCAAAATCCTTGAATGCTTTATTCTAAACCCATTTCGTGTTTTATAATAGCGCGGATCATGTGTCGCCGCAGCCCGGCTTGTTTCGATAAAAAACATACCCTACAGGCTATTCGCCTTAAATGAAAGTATTAATTCCGCTTCTCCAGCCCCAGCAGATACGTTTCGCTGCTGCGACCACGGGATGCTTCAGGCTTGCGTGTCACCACCCGGCCGAATGTAGCGCGCATTACGCGTAAAAGCTGCTCAAAACCAGACCCTTGGAATACTTTGACGAGAAAGCCGCCGCCAGAGTTCAATCGCTCCATGGAGAATTCCAGAGCCAGTTCCGCTAGATACATGCCGCGCGCCTGATCACTGACTCCTATGCCGCTTATATTAGGTGACATATCCGAAATTACAAGGTCTAGAGGATATTTCCCCAGATTTTTTTTCAGTTCGGCCAAAACGAACGGCTCGCGGAAATCCCCCCGAATGAATGTGACCCCTGGCAGAGGCGCCATTTCCAGCAGATCCAGCGCAATCACCCTGCCTTTCCCGCCCAGTTTTGCCGCCGCTACCTGTGACCAGCCGCCAGGGGCCGCCCCCAGGTCCACCACCGTCATGCCAGGCCGGAGCAGGTGGTCACGCTCGACAATTTCAATCAACTTGTAGGCCGCACGTGAACGGTAGCCTTCTTTCTTCGCCTGCTGGACAAAAAAATCATTCACATGCTCTTTCATCCAGGCTTTGCTGGTTTTGGCACGTTTCATCGCGTAAAATGACGGTTTCCGAGAAATCTCATGTTAACCCTTACACTCGCTCGTCGACGCACCCTCAAGGCGCTTGCCCATGCCATCAAGCCGGTCGTTCAGATAGGTGCGGCAGGCTTGTCGGAAAACGTTATGCATGAACTGGATCAGGGGCTGAAAAGCCACGAGTTGATCAAAATCAAAGTATTCAGCGATGAGCGAGCGATAAGAAACGTATTGTTCGAGGAAATCTGCCAACGCCTCGAAGCCGCTCCAGTTCAGCATATCGGCAAAATATTGGTAATCTATCGTCCTAAACCAGACGAAATTGCGACACCAGTTACCGTCCCATTCCGCAAGAAAAGAGAGTCACGCCGAAGCAAACGCAGTTTTCAAGCCTGATATGCCACTTCTTCACAGGCAGGATATATTTGATTCTTAAATATATTTCACATCAAGAATCTCATACTCGCGCACTCCGCCCGGTGCCAGGACTTCGGCTACATCCCCTGGGTATTTACCTATCAGGGCGCGCGAGAGGGGAGAACCGATAGAAATCTTTCCTTCTTTGATGTCGGCTTCGTCGTCGCCAACAATCTGGTAAGTCACCATCGTGCCACTGGCCATGTCTTCCAGCTCAATGGTAGCACCAAACACACAGGCGCCATTGGCATCAAGCAATCTCGGATCAATGATTTGAGCATTGGAAATCTTGCTCTACAATTCGGCAATACGTCCTTCTACAAAACCCTGCCGTTCCTTGGCAGCCTCGTATTCGGCATTTTCGGAAAGATCGCCGTGTGAACGCGCTTCTGCAATCGCAGCGATTACGGAAGGACGCTGTACGGTTTTCATTTCATGCAATTCCGCACGCAACTTTCCCGCGCCAATTACCGTTAGTGGGATTGTGCTCATGGTCTTCTGCCGCCCTTTATTTTGAATTCGATTTCGTTGTACAGCCACCGCATGGCCTGTTCCATTGTCATAAAGCTGGGAGGGGTGCCACCTTCCGCCGCACATGGAGCTCTTGCAAACTGTAAGCCTGCAATTCCCGCATGTTGGCCATGCCAATGCAGGCAGCCCGTGCACCCGCCAGTGTCGTGTAATACGTCACTCTCGCCTGCAACACGGCGTGACGGATCGAATAAGAATCGTGAATCGCGCTGCGCTTATCTTCTACCGTATTGATAATTAAATCCATTTCACCATTCTTGATCATGTCTACAATGTGTGGACGCCCTTCCGCCACTTTGTTTACTGGAATTACCATCAGCCCCGCTCCGGTCAGCACCGCAGCAGTACCACGTGTAGCATAAAGGGTGAACCCCAGTTTCGCAAGATTGCGTGCAATCTCTACCACGCGTGCTTTATCAGATTGGCGCACACTGATAAAAACCTTGCCGCCATCGGGTAGCTTTACTCCGGCGGCCAACTGCGACTTGACGAAAGCTTCCGCAAAAGTTTGTCCGACACCCATTACTTCACCGGTTGATTTCATTTCGGGCCCCAGTATGGTATCCACACCAGGAAATTTGATAAACGGAAATACGGCTTCCTTAACGGAAAAATAGGATGGAATCACCTCTCCGGTTACACCTTGGCGGGACAGCGTCATGCCGGTCATGCAACGTGCAGAAATCTTTGCCAATTGCAATCCGGTAGCTTTAGATACGAAAGGTACGGTACGCGACGCCCTGGGATTTACTTCCAATACGTATACGGTATCGCCCTGAATGGCGAATTGCACGTTCATCAATCCTACTACCTTGAGTGCATGTGCCATTACCGCAGTCTGGCGGCGCAACTCATCCTGTACGACAGACGATAAACTGAAAGGTGGCAGCGAGCAGGCCGAATCTCCCGAGTGGACACCCGCCTGCTCGATATGTTCCATAATCCCGCCAATCAATACAGTCTCACCGTCACAAATTGCATCTACGTCTACTTCAATGGCATCGTTGAGAAAATGATCGAGCAATACAGGAGAATCGTGTGAAACTTTCACAGCCTCGCGCATGTAACGTTCCAGATATAACTGCTCGTGGATAATTTCCATGGCACGGCCCCCTAAGACATAGCTTGGCCGCACTACTAAGGGATATCCGATTTCCTTCGCTGCGGCGAATGCGGCTTCCGGGTCGCGTGCTGTACGATTTAGCGGCTGTTTCAACCCGAGCTGATGCAGCATTTTCTGAAAACGTTCGCGATCTTCTGCGCAGTCGATCATCTCGGGGCTGGTGCCAATGATGGATACCCCATTAGCCTCAAGATCGCGCGCCAGTTTCAGTGGCGTCTGCCCGCCAAATTGCACAATCACTCCCGAGGGGTTTTCCACTGCGACGATTTCAAGCACATCCTCAAGGGTCAATGGCTCAAAATAAAGTCGATCAGAAGTATCGTAGTCGGTCGAAACTGTTTCGGGGTTACAGTTGACCATAATGGTCTCGAAACCATCCTCATGTAAAGCCAGCGCCGCGTGGACACAACAGTAATCAAATTCGATGCCTTGTCCGATGCGATTGGGCCCACCGCCCAACACCATGATTTTTTTTCTGTCACTTGGCCGCGCTTCGCACTCATCCTCGTAAGTGGAGTACATGTAAGCAGTATGGGTAGCAAACTCAGCGGCACAGGTATCGACCCGTTTGTACACCGGACGCAAATTGAGCTGATGGCGCCTGATCCGTACTGCACTCTGCGCGGTATTCATCAAATTTGCCAAGCGCTGGTCGGAGAAACCACTACGTTTCAGTTTGCGCAAGGCCTGCAGGTCAAGTGTATCCGGAGTCTTGCCGGAAAGAGACCCTTCCTGCTCTACTAAATCCCGGATCTGCGCCAGAAACCAGGGGTCGATGTGGGTAAGTTTACGAATTTCCTCGAATGGCATACCGCAACGAAACGCATCAGCAACATACCAGATTCTTTCCGGGCCGGGATCGCCTAATTCCGTTTCAATGATTTCAATATCACCCGTTTTCTCGTCCAAGCCATTAGCACCGATTTCCAGTCCTCGCAAGGCTTTTTGCAAGGATTCTTGAAATGTGCGCCCAATCGCCATGACTTCACCCACCGATTTCATCTGGGTGGTTAGCCGATCGTTGGCCTGTGGGAATTTTTCAAAGGCAAAACGAGGTATCTTGGTGACAACATAGTCTATGGTTGGCTCAAACGACGCTGGCATAGCGTCGCCAGTAATGTCGTTCCTGAGTTCATCCAGCGTATAACCCACCGCAAGTTTAGCTGCTACTTTGGCAATGGGAAATCCGGTGGCTTTGGAAGCCAAGGCGGAGGAACGCGATACTCGCGGATTCATCTCGATAACCAGCATACGGCCATTTTGCGGATTAATTGCAAACTGCACGTTGGAACCACCCGTTTCCACACCGATTTCGCGCAATACCGCTATCGATGCGTTACGCATAATCTGATATTCTTTGTCTGTAAGTGTTTGAGGCGGTGCGACGGTGATGGAATCGCCTGTGTGAATGCCCATCGGATCCAGGTTCTCGATGGCACACACAATAATGCAATTATCATGCCTATCCCGTATGACCTCCATTTCGAATTCTTTCCAGCCGATAACCGATTCCTCAATCAGCAATTCCCTGGTGGGCGAAGCTTCCAGTCCACGCTCACAAATTCCGAGGAATTCTTCACGGTTATAGGCAATGCCGCCCCCGCTGCCACCCATAGTAAACGACGGACGGATAATGGCAGGATAACCTACCATTGCCTGCACTTGCAGCGCTTCCTCCAGGCTGTGCGCTATGGCGGAACGCGCGGAATTCAACCCGATTCTGGTCATGGCCTGCTTGAATTTCTCACGATCCTCAGCCTTGTCGATAGCCTCTCGAGACGCACCAATTAATTCGACGTCATATTTCTTAAGCACGCCATTTTTTGCCAGATCGAGAGCACAATTTAATGCCGTCTGTCCGCCCATCGTCGGCAACAGCGCATCGGGGCGCTCGATGGCAATGATTTTTTCCAGCATTGACCAGATAATTGGCTCTATATACGTGGCATCAGCCATTTCTGGATCAGTCATGATAGTGGCAGGATTTGAATTCACCAGGATGACGCGATAACCTTCCTCACGCAGCGCCTTGCAGGCCTGCGCACCGGAATAATCGAATTCGCAAGCCTGGCCGATAACAATGGGACCCGCACCAATGATAAGGATAGAATTTATGTCGGTACGTTTAGGCATAGCTGCGATGAAGAAACCCCAAATAACCTTCGTGGGACACTCTGGCAACATCTGAGTCGTCACAAAAGCGCACGAAAGCAGTAAAATTACTTTTTATAATAATGGCGTTGTCAATAAGCGCAACGTGGCAAGCATCGGAGTTCTCCGAAATCCACATGGTAGCGTTGCGATCCGCTTCGTCAGGCTCACAACAAGAAAATCGACTATTCGCGGGGCATCGAGGCACTCCTTAGGCGAAAAAGTGGCGCGCTAACCCTAACGTTTCATGTTCATGTTTCACCTTTTTCCTCCATCAAGCCGATAAATTTGTCGAATAAATAATCCAGATCATGAGGGCCCGGACTTGCTTCAGGATGTCCTTGAAAGCAGAATGCACGCTGACCAATCAGTTCAAATCCTTGCAGACTGCCGTCGAACAATGACAAATGCGTGACTCGTGCATGCTTTGGCAGCGTATCGACATCCACAGCGAAGCCGTGGTTCTGGCTTGAAATCACTACCCTTCCGGTGTCCAGATCCTGCACCGGATGGTTGGCCCCATGGTGACCAAATTTCATTTTTACGGTTTTGGCACCACTGGCCAATCCCAACACTTGATGTCCCATGCAAACACCAAAAATCGGTATGTCTTTTTCCAGCAATTTTCGGGTTGCGCTGATGGCATAATCGCACGGTTCGGGATCACCCGGCCCATTGGAAAGAAACACCCCATCCGGTTGCAATGCCAGAATTTCGTCGGCGGATGTCTGCGCGGGAAACACTGTGATCCTGCAACCTCGCTGCGCCAGCTTGCGAAGCATATTGCGCTTAATTCCAAAATCCAATGCAATAACGTGAAAGCGGGGACTTTTCTGAACTTCATATTCATGTCCTAGCCTCCATTCACCTTCGGTCCATTCGTAGGGCCGGTCGCAACTTACCACTTTAGCCAGATCCATTCCTGCCAGTCCCGGGAATTCCTTGGCGCGCTTCAGCGCTTCAGATTCATCGATATGCCCCGCCATGAGACATCCGGCCTGCGCACCTTTTTCTCGCAGGATTCGCGTGAGCTTGCGGGTATCGATATCTGCAATCGCTACGACTTCCCGTTGCTTTAGATAGTCAGATAGGGTCTGCGTCTGCCTCCAGCTGCTGGAAGCCAGGGGGAGATCGCGGATAACCAGCCCTGCGGCATATACTCGATCAATTTTGCCGGATTCGATGTCATCCCGATTGATGCCTGTATTGCCGATATGCGGATAAGTAAGTGTGACAATCTGTCGGCAATAGGACGGATCAGTGAGAATTTCCTGATAACCAGTCATTGAAGTGTTGAACACCACTTCACCTGTACTAATACCCTTCACACCGATGGAGATGCCACGAAAAATTGCGCCGTCAGCAAGTGTGAGGACGGCATACGGGCGTTGTGACACGGGAGGGCTCCTGGAATACTGACAAGGCTTAGAAAACGGAACAAGCCGCCGCCGATCCCGCTTCCTTAAACAAAAATTATACGCCCAAAAGACGCATGCTTCAATGAAATGCGGCAGCGCTATCAACCCGCAGGTCTGGCTTGATATAACCGCCAGCCCGGATTCTTCCGTGCGATGCGTTCAGAATATTAATATTTAAATTTTCATTCCTGTTTCATATAAATTTTGTTGTGCAGCAATACTTATCGAACGTCAACGCAACTCCAGCACGTCCTGCATATCAAACAAGCCGCTCTGCTTGCCGCAAAGAAAGCGGGCGGCGCGCAGCGCACCCTCGGCGAACGTTGCACGACTACTAGCCTTGTGTGATATTTCAATCCGCTCGCCGATCCCTGCAAACATTACAGTATGGTCGCCAACAATATCTCCGCCACGTACTGTAGCGAAGCCAATGGTAGCAGGCGCTCGCTCACCCATATTGCCTTCGCGGCCGTAAACGGCAACCTCGGAAAGATTTCTGCCAAGTGCCTTCGCCATCACCTCCGCCATATGCAACGCTGTGCCGGACGGCGCATCCACTTTATGACGATGATGCGCTTCGATGATTTCGATGTCGTAACCTTCATTCAATACCTTGGCCGCAAGTTCCAGCAGCTTGAAGGTAACGTTCACACCCACGCTCATGTTAGGCGCAAGTACGATGGCTATATCTTTTGATGCCGCTTTCAGCGCTTCTTTCTGCTCCGCTGAGAAACCGGTTGTCCCGATTACCATCTTGATACCTTTTGCGCGGCACACCGCAAGATGCATGAGCGTCCCGGCAGGACGAGTGAAATCGATCAGCACATCGCTGCCGGAAAGCGCGGCGGCAACATCATCGGCAATATTGATACCACAAGGCGCACCAATCAACTCTCCCGCATCTTTCATAAGATATGGGCTGCCCGCCCGATCCAGAGCGGCTGATAAGCTTATATCCGGCGCTCGGACAATCGCTTCCAGCAAAGCGCGGCCCATACGGCCAGAACTTCCGGCGATGGCAACATTCAATGATTTGTCTTCTGGCAAAACCATTTTTCCTATTCTGAGAAAATAATTCTCGAAAACAATCCCGTTACTCTTTAGGCTGATCCGCCTCTCTACTCCCGGCATCCGCCGCCTGCGACGGCATCCGTCCAGAATTGGATGTGCCCGATTTCAGCAATGCCGAAGACTCACTCACGACTGGCGTGCCACCCAAGGCCGGCACTGTGCTTTCTTCTTTGGTTACAGGTCTAATAGGCTCGATCGGCGAGGGCAGTACCGTTGTCTGCAATGGCTGCGCGAAGCCTGGTGTGCCGGATTCCGGTGCTAAAGCATTATTATTCGCCTCCGGGATATCGCTCAAGGCTGGAACACCGCTTCCCTCTTTAACTAAAGGAACCGGCTCAACTGGACCGGTATACTCGGCTGGTTTTGGCGGTTCACCTGCTTGAGGCCGAGCAAAAGCAACCGAAGGTGAGAAACTGCCATCGGTGCGTACCAGCTTGTCGTCTTCGAAAAATACTGTCAGTTTCCGTTGTTCGACCAATCGGCCTTGCTGCTCAAGACGGTATACATAATCCCATCGATTATCATGAAAGGCATCGCTAATCAAGGGCGATCCCAGCGCGAAACGTACCTGCGATCGGGTCATGCCAGGCTTTAGCTTATTCACCATTTCCTGAGTAATAACATTGCCCTGCTGGATTTCGATTTTATAGAGCAGAGAGGGAACTGACGAACATCCGGCGAGCAGTAGCAAAACAAGCAACGTAAGTATTTTTGCGCGCATCGCGGCAGCGTATGGTTTCCAAAGCAAACTTAACGTTATATCATACAGCAAATAACTTATCGGATGGATAGCGCTATGAGTAAGCCGAACGACCTGAAAACCATGGGCTTGAAGGCTACACTGCCACGGCTTAGAATATTGAGCTTGTTCGAGAGCAGCCCGGTGCGGCATCTTTCGGCAGAGGACGTTTATAAAACGTTGATCGGTGAAGGCGAGGATATCGGTCTTGCCACTGTTTATCGGGTACTGACGCAGTTCGAACAGGCAGGATTGCTTGAACGCCACCATTTTGAGGGCGGCAAAGCTGTTTTTGAGCTGGCAAGCACTACTCACCACGATCATCTGGTATGCCTGCAATGCGGCCGAGTTGAAGAATTTTATGATGCTGAAATCGAAAAACGTCAAATTAAAATTGCCAAGGATCGCGGCTTTGCCATACATGAGCACTCATTATCACTCTATGCGGATTGCACTAAGCCAGCTTGTCCGCATCGAAAGGCATGAAACAGTCTTTTCTCTGAAGAAGGCAGAGTCAATCTTGTAGCAGCAAAATAAACGATCCGTGTCGATTCTATATTTTGCAAGCATCGAGAATTAGCTCTGCCTGACTTCGTTCAAGCTACCCAACTGACCCGTCGTCCACTCTCATCCATCACGGATTCCAAAAGCTATTCGATTAAGCTATTCCCGCCGACTCCATAGCATAGGCATCCAGCTATCACCCCTACTAAGCGCATCCGAGATTGCCATTCACGACTATGGCTCCATATTGAAGAGCTGTGCCGTTTGGCCTAACAGCTAAACAGTCTTTTTTTGTCTGCTCCTCCGGGAAGTACTATTATAAGCTTCAATACCCTCTTTCTTTCCAGGACGAATCACTTTTTGAGACGCTCATCTGAGGAATCAGCGAATAAGTCCTCCATACAGGTATGTTACTGGTAAAATTGGGGCAATCGCTAAGCACCGATAGACGCCGCAGATTGCGCTTCGAGGTTGAACGCAATGTCAAAGGCACATTGAACTTCCAGTTTTACCGCAATCCATATGGGACAGTATTTTAAGCACGCATCTGCTTTTCCAGGATATCCTGCGAAAACTCCGATCATTCGCTATCTTTGCAATCTATCCCACAAGGCCGCAGGTACGCATGCCGGGAGATCCAAGGTCTACGTATATGCTCTTAAATCTCTCAATCCGCTGACAAGGGGTTGACCAAAGATAGGCTAGCAGTTACTGTTCAATGTTTTTACTCAGCATTTTTGCTGGTACTTAACGTTAAACATTTAGGATTCAGAAAGTATGAGCACGGGATTAACAGGCGCTGAAATTACAGTGCGTTGTTTACAAAAAGAAGGGGTAGATCATATCTTTGGTTATCCGGGTGGTGCCGTGCTGTATATTTATGACGAACTGTTCAAGCAAGATAAGGTCAAGCACGTCCTGGTGCGACATGAGCAAGCGGCAGTGCATGCGGCAGATGGATACGCTCGCTCCAGCAACAAGGTGGGTGTAGCGCTGGTAACCTCCGGCCCGGGTGTAACTAACGCAGTTACCGGTATTGCCACTGCATATATGGATTCAATCCCGCTGGTTATCATCAGCGGACAGGTGCCGACTCACGCGATCGGGCTGGATGCATTTCAGGAAGTGGATACGGTGGGTATCACGCGGCCCTGCGTTAAGCACAATTTTCTGGTGAAAGATATCACCGAACTCGCCACGACCATTAAAAAAGCCTTTTATATCGCCTCGACCGGCCGCCCTGGTCCTGTGCTGGTAGACATTCCGAAGGATGTTAGCCAACAAAAAACAGCCTTTGTCTACCCCGAAAAGGTCAGCATGCGCTCCTATAATCCTGTCACCAAGGGACATTCAGGACAGATCAAAAAAGCGGTGCAGCTGATACTTGGGGCCAAGCGCCCCATGATTTACACAGGGGGCGGTGTAATCCTGAGCGACGCTGCCGTACGACTGACCGATCTGGTACGAATGCTGGGCTTTCCCTGCACCAATACATTAATGGGACTGGGCGGATATCCCGCTACCGACAAGCAATTTGTCGGAATGCTGGGAATGCATGGCACTTACGAAGCCAATATGGCGATGCAGCATTGTGACGTATTGGTGGCGATCGGCGCCCGTTTCGACGACCGCGTGATTGGTAATCCGAAGCATTTTTACAACGAAGACCGGAAGATCATACACATAGATATTGATCCTTCTTCCATTTCCAAGCGTGTGAAGGTAGATATTCCCATTGTTGGCAGTATTTCCGACGTACTGGATGAGCTTATAAAGCTGCTTAAAGCCAGCAAGGAGAAGCCTGATCAGACAGGTCTGGATGCATGGTGGACACAGATCGACTTATGGCGTGCGCGCAACTGCCTTAAGTACGACCGCCAAAGCTCTATCATTAAGCCGCAAATGGTAGTGGAAAAGCTCTATGAAATAACCGGTGGAGATGCTTTTATCACATCGGATGTGGGTCAGCATCAAATGTGGGCAGCCCAGTTTTATAAGTTTGATAGGCCGCGCCGATGGATTAATTCCGGCGGTCTGGGAACCATGGGTTTTGGACTTCCTGCAGCAATGGGAGTTCAGTTCGCCAATCCCGGAGCAGCGGTAGCTTGCATAACCGGCGAAGCCAGCATTCAGATGTGCATACAGGAACTATCCACATGCAAGCAGTACAACCTTCCGCTCAAGATTGTTAATTTGAACAATCGCTATATGGGAATGGTACGACAGTGGCAGGAATTCTTCCATGGCAATCGTTACGCGGAATCCTATATGGATGCGCTGCCTGATTTCGTCAAATTGGCCGAGAGTTATGGTCATATCGGCATGAAAATAGAACGGCCTGCCGATATCGAAAATGCGTTAAAGGAGGCATTTAAGCTCAAAACTCGACTGGTGTTTATGGATTTCATTACTGACCAGACCGAGAACGTTTTCCCTATGGTGCCTGGCGGAAAAGGTCTCTCTGAAATGATTCTGGTATAAAAATGCGACATATCATCTCTTTACTGATGGAAAACGAAGCGGGAGCTTTATCTCGCGTGGCCGGCCTGTTCTCATCACGCGGTTACAATATTGAATCGCTTACGGTGGCGGCTACTGAAGACCCGACTTTGTCTCGTATGACGCTGGTTACTGCTGGATCGGACGATGTGGTTGAGCAAATAACCAAGCAACTGAATAAGCTTATCGAAGTAGTCAAAGTGGTGGATCTGAGTGACGGTGATCATATAGAACGCGAATTGATGCTGATAAAAATACGTACCGTCGGTAAGGATCGGGAAGAGATAAAGCGTATGGCTGATATATTTCGCGGCCGCATTATTGACGTCACTGATAAGTCCTACACTATCGAACTGACCGGCACCGGTTCCAAACTTGACGCATTTCTTGAGGCAATGGAACGCGGTTCCATTCTGGAGACGGTACGTACCGGCGCCTCTGGCATCGGGCGCGGCGAGCGCATATTAAAAATATAGTGGCACCTGATGTGTATCGGGCGTCAGGGGTATGCTCGTCCGCTTTGCTACTCCATTGTGTTTTTCTAATTGAGCAGAAAGGAAACTATGAACGTTTATTATGATAAAGATGCCGATTTGTCGCTCATCAAGGACAAGAGAGTTACTATTGTTGGTTATGGATCTCAGGGCCATGCCCATGCTAACAATCTACACGACTCCGGCGTAACGGTTATTGTTGGTCTGCGCAGGGATGGGGCATCCTGGAACAAAGCGGAGAAAGCTGGTCTTACCGTCAAGGAAGTCGCGGAAGCCGTGAAGGGAGCAGATGTCGTGATGGTGCTGTTACCCGATGAGCAGATTGCTGCGGTTTACACCTCGGAAATTGAACCCAATCTCAAGAACGGTGCCACGCTTGCGTTCGCTCATGGCTTCAATATACATTATGGTCAAGTGTCTCCGCGCGAGGATCTCGATGTCATCATGATTGCACCCAAGGGTCCCGGTCATTTGGTACGTTCAACCTACACGCAGGGCGGCGGCGTGCCTTCGCTCATTGCCGTGCATCAGAACAGGTCCGGTAAAGCCCGCGATCTGGCACTTTCCTATGCGGCAGCCAACGGAGGTACCCGTGGTGGCGTAATTGAAACCAATTTTCGCGAAGAAACCGAAACTGATCTGTTCGGTGAACAGGTGGTGCTATGCGGAGGCCTTACCGCTTTGATTCAGGCTGGTTTTGAAACTCTGGTTGAAGCTGGATATGCGCCCGAAATGGCTTACTTCGAATGCCTCCATGAAGTGAAGCTGATCGTGGATTTGATCTACGAAGGTGGAATCGCCAACATGCGTTACTCAATTTCAAATAACGCTGAATATGGAGATATTTCGCGAGGTCCACGCATTGTCACCGATGCCACCCGGGCAGAAATGCGTAAGATTCTGCATGAAATCCAGATAGGCGCATACGCTCGTGAATTTATTCTTGAGAATCGTGCCGGTGCACCCATGCTTAAAGCCAGTCGCAGGCTTGCATCCACCCATCAGATTGAAATGGTCGGGGCGAAGTTGCGCGATATGATGCCATGGATCAAAAAAAATAAGCTTGTTGATCAAGCAAAAAACTAAAAAAGCGAAGGAGATGGAAGACTTTGAATTACATCCATATCCATCTTTTGTCCTACGCGTCGCCTTCACTTCTTTCCGGACGTGAGCGCTGCATTTAATACTTCTCATAGCAACACAACCCAACAGGTCTTATGAATATCGGCCAATCCGAGGCCAATCCTGCTGAAAGCAAGCGGCGAGATATAATAAGACTGATGATATTTGGACAGTTCTCCAATAAGACCGGCATCCCCGCTTTGCCTGTATAGTCTCTGTTTACCATTATTTTACAAGCGTTTAACATACATCAGTTTCCTTTTGGGTCGAACAAATGATGCATGATCCTCATTCCCGCTTCATGCTCAAATCCAAGCTGCGCCGACGCGGCATTTATTTACTTCCCAATTTGTTCACCACCGCCGCATTGTTCGCCGGATTTTATGCGATCGTTCAAGCAATGAACGGGCGTTTTGAACATTCCGCGGTATCTATTTTTATCGCTATGGTGCTGGACGGGTTGGATGGCCGGGTAGCTCGCATGACTCACACCCAGAGCGAATTTGGTGCAGAATATGACAGTCTGTCCGACATGGTTTCGTTTGGTGCCGCTCCCGCTTTAGTTGTATACGAATGGGCCTTGAAAGGTATGGGTAAGTGGGGCTGGATTGCAGCTTTTATTTACTGCGTTTGTGCCGCGCTGCGTCTGGCACGTTTCAATACCAATATCGAAACCGTGGACAAGCGTTTTTTTCAAGGCTTGCCCAGCCCTGCTGCTGCCGCACTCATTGCAGGGCTGATCTGGGTTATGCTCGACTTCGAAATCAGAGGGACTGACATCAGATGGCTCGCCTGGGGTATCACACTATTCGCAGGCTTGACGATGGTCAGTAATCTGCCCTATTACAGCGGCAAGGAAATTAATCTACGCAAGAGTGTGCCATTCATCACTGTTCTGATGTTAGCATTATTCTTTTTTGTATTGATCCCAAGTCATCCACCAGTAGTCCTGTTTTGCCTTTTTTTTCTTTATGCCTTTTCAGGCTATGTAATATGGATGTGGCGACTGATCAAGAGAAAAAGAACAAATGATGTGCAATAGCTTATTTTCACCTGAGCTCAATCTGTAGCTATGAGCTGCTCACGTCCACTTAACGCTTTCTTGATACTTGTTTCCTTGATACTTGCTATGCTGGATTTTTTAGATCATGATCAAGATCATTAGCTTCTAGCGCGGATAATCATAAGTCAAAAACCTTAGTAGGCGGTTTACTAATATTCAGGGGTTCAAGGATGCGATTTAATATTGTCGAATCGACTGATCTGGTAAATCATATAGAAGGCGTCCTATTGTATGAACCGCAATTTAACCGTCTACTTGAGTGTATTTCAGCAGGCATCCTAGCAACGCCGCAAAGCATGAAAGCACTGGCTATGGTTCAGCCATGAGCAGCGAATCGTCGTCTGCTGCATCCGTGAACGTGCAACCCCTGACAGAGCGCCCGGCCTGGAAAGCGCTCAAACAACACTATCAAACAATCCGTAATCTGAATCTACGTCAGCTTTTCGCTGACGATCCCCAGCGAGGAGAACGTCTCACAGTTGAAGCGGCGGATATTTACCTGGATTACTCCAAAAACCGAATCACCGACGAAACAATTCGGCTTCTTATCCAGCTTGCGGAGGAATGCAATTTACGCAAACGTATTGATGCGATGTTCAGCGGCGATCAGATTAATTCGACTGAGCAACGTTCGGTGCTTCATACGGCCTTACGCACGCCAGAAGGTAAGCAAGTCGTCGTCGACGGTATTGACATCGTACCGGAGGTGCATGCGGTACTTGATCGAATGGCTGCTTTCACTAACCAGTTATGCAGCGGCCGGTGGCAAGGATATACGGGTAAACGCATTCGCAACATCATTAATATCGGTATTGGTGGATCCGATCTCGGGCCTGTGATGGCCTACGAAGCATTACGCGATTATAGTCTGCGTGACATGAGCTTTCGCTTCGTATCCAACGTCGACGGAACGGATTTTAAGGAAGCCACAAGAGACATCAGCCCGGAAGAAACATTGTTTATCGTTTGTTCGAAGACCTTTACCACCACCGAAACACTTTCCAATGCCCACGCAGCCCGTAAATGGCTTCTGGACACGCTTGATGATACCCGAGCCGTGCGCAAGCATTTCGTCGCTGTCTCGGCCAATGCGGAAGCTGTCTCGAGTTTTGGTATCGATCTAGCCAATATGTTTGGTTTCTGGGACTGGGTAGGCGGACGTTATTCAATGGATTCGGCAATTGGCCTTTCAACTATGATTGCCATTGGGCCCGAAAACTTCCACGCCCTGCTGGCAGGCTTTCATGCAATGGATCAGCACTTCCGTACCGCTCCATTTGACAAAAATTTACCTATCCTCCTTGGACTGCTCGCAATCTGGAACAACAACTTCCTGGATTGCCAAACGGTTGCTGTGCTGCCTTACGACCAATATCTTAATCGCTTCCCGGCTTATCTTCAACAATTGACAATGGAAAGCAATGGCAAACAAGTAACGCTCGATGGAGTTCGCGTTAACTATCAAACTTCACCCATTATCTGGGGCGAGCCAGGCACCAATGGTCAGCATTCGTTCTATCAGCTAATACATCAAGGTACGCGCCTGATCCCGTGTGACTTCATTGGCTTCTGCCAGACGCTGAGCCCGCTCGGCAATCATCACGACCTGCTTATGGCGAATCTATTCGCCCAGACCGAAGCACTGGCGTTCGGCAAAACCAAGGAAGAAGTGAAAGCCGAGGGCATACCGGATTGGCTATGCCCGCATCGGAGCTTTGAAGGCAATCACCCGACGAATACCATCTTGGCCAAGCGCCTGACACCCTACACGCTTGGAACACTGATTGCTCTTTATGAGCACAGCGTCTTCACCCAAGGGGCCATCTGGAGCATCGATTCATTCGATCAATGGGGCGTGGAGCTCGGCAAGGCGCTGGCTCAGCGCATTATTCAGGAGCTGGAAAGTGCGAGCGAGTTGCCATTGACACATGATAGCTCGACGAATACGCTAATACGACGCTACACTCAGCTCAAAAAGGCTTAATCATGAGCTGTGGTTACATGTCGGGAGAACAGCATACTCCCGTATAAATGGCATATTGGGAGACAAGCTTGCACACAGCAAATTATGCGTTACCGCCCCGCTAGATCTCAGGTGTCGAAACCGCTATGGCAAGTTGTCGCGGCAGCTCATTGCCGACGGAATGAGCCTATCACCGAGTAAGATTGTCGCACGGCATTTAGGATTTGAACTCACATAGGTTGTTGATATGGAGGAGACAAACTGAACAGATTTCACAGCATGCTTCAAAAGCTCTCCCGTAAGCCTGCCGCTCAAGCTTCACCCACCCGTCCAGTTCCAGTATCGTCATAGTGAGATAACATGGTTACTCAGCAAACGACTTCGAAAGTCAGTCCCCGAGCGGGCAAACCTGCCGAACCATCCATGCTGGTCAATGTGCCCAAACTTGTTACCGCATATTACACGCAAATTCCTGATTGGTCCCTCCCGACACAAAGGGTTGCATTTGGGACCTCGGGGCATCGAGGCTCAGCACTGGAAACAAGCTTCAACGAATGGCATGTACTTGCCATGACTCAGTCTATTTGCCATTACCGCAAACAGCAGAATATCAATGGACCATTATTTCTGGGCATTGACACGCACGCACTTTCCGAGCCGGCGTTTGCTAGTGCGCTTGAAGTCTTGGCTGCCAACGAGGTAGAAGTCATGGTGGCGAAAAGCGGCGAATACACCCCTACACCCGCAGTTTCCCACGCCATACTGACTTATAATCGCGGCCGCACCCAGGCGCTTTCAGATGGCATTGTAATCACTCCTTCGCACAACCCGCCAGAAAGCGGCGGGTTTAAATACAATCCGCCGCATGGCGGTCCCGCGGGCGTAGAAGTCACTGCCGGGATCGAGTCGATGTCCAATGAGTTTCTTAAAAATGCTCTCAGCGGGGTGAAAAGGAAACATTTCGAGGAAGCGTTACGTGCTCCCACAACGCATCAGCATGACTTTCTCAACATGTATGTGGATGATCTTGGCAGCGTGATCGATATGAACATAATACGCGAAGCAAATATCCGGATGGGAGTGGATCCGCTTGGTGGCGCGGGTGTGCACTACTGGAGCGCTATTGCAGGACGCTATGGGCTGAATCTTACGGTTGTAAACGAGATTGTCGATCCGACGTTCCGTTTCATGACAGCTGATTGGGACGGCAAGATTCGCATGGATCCCTCCTCACCATACGCCATGCATGGGTTGATCGATTTGAAAGATCGCTTCGACATCGCCTTCGCCTGTGATACCGATCATGACAGGCACGGAATCGTTACCCGGAGCACGGGCCTACTACCAGCGGATCATTATCTTTCGGTTGCTATTCACTACCTCTTTCAGCATCGTCCGAAATGGAGCAGTGAAGCGGCAATAGGCAAGACCGTAGTAAGTAGCCGGATGATCGATCGAGTAGCTGCGAAGCTGGGTCGAAAGCTGTATGAGACGCCGGTCGGCTTCAAGTGGTTCGTCGACGGCCTGCGCAATGGCTCTCTCGGTTTCTGCGGAGAGGAAAGCGCAGGGGCTTCTTTTCTTCGCCTTGACAGCACTGTTTGGACAACCGATAAGGATGGACTTATCCCCGCCCTGCTCTCGGCGGAAATCACCGCACGCATGGGTCGCGATCCCGGTGAAATATACCGCGAACTTGAAAGCGAGTTTGGCAAATCTGTTTCCGAACGCGTGGACGCGCCAGCCACTCTGGAGGAAAAAAAAGTTCTGGCAAAACTCTCGTCCGAGCAGGTACGCTCCGTGGATCTGGCTGGCGAAAAGATTGACACCGTTCTTACAAATGCACCGGGCAACCATGCACCTATTGGCGGGATCAAGGTGATTGCAAAAGATGGATGGTTTGCGGCGCGGCCTTCCGGTACCGAGAATATTTACAAGATTTATGCCGAAAGCTTTCATGGAGAAGACCATCTGCGCCGTATCATTGAGGAAGCTCAGACAATGGTTGCCGATGCCCTTGAGGCGGCGGCAAAAAACGGGGCTGCCTGAGATATTGACGCGAACCGGATCCATGCCGTTGCAGTGTCTTAATCACGACCGGGAAGTTGCTCGGTTCAGCGTGAGCCGCGCATTCAAGCAAAGATAATTTTGCTGAAATCCTGATTCTGATTGGGAAATGAATTGTTCCCGTAAGGTCGGACTCTAATTCCGGATCCCGGCGGCAAATGATATGGATTCCAGTTCGCCGAAAACGAAACTCGTCATTTATATTGCCATCGCTGGCAATCTTGTTATCGCTGTCATGAAGTTCCTGGCGGCTGCGCTTACGGGCAGTTCGGCCATGCTATCTGAGGGGATTCACTCGATGGTCGACACAGGCAATCAATTATTACTTCTCCTTGGCGTCAATCGCAGCCATCAGCCCGCTGATTCCGAGCATCCCTACGGATATGGCAAGGAGCTTTACTTCTGGAGCCTGATTGTAGCCATGGTGCTCTTTGGTGTGGGGGGAGGAATGGCAATTTATGAGGGAATTTCTCATATCATGCATCCAAGACCTCTTGAAGAGCCGTTCTGGGCATATGTGATACTGGGTATTTCCATGGTATTAGAGGGAATTTCTTGGTCTTTTGCGTTACGTGCGCTTCTGGCGGAAAAGGGGAATCACAGTTTATGGCAGTCCTTGCGCCGCAGCTACGATCCCTCTGTACTGACAGTACTGCTTGAGGACACCGCGGCACTGATTGGGCTCACAGCCGCCTTTATTGGCGTGTACCTTACCCACCATTTCCGCAATCCTTATTTCGATGGCGCGGCGTCAATCGTGATTGGTATAACCTTATGCGTCGTATCCATGGTGCTGATTCGTGAGAGCAAGGGACTTCTGGTAGGCGAAGCAGCGACACCGGAAGTTGTAGCGAGCGTAACCGCATTGGTGCTCAATGAACCGACCGTGATAGCAGTGAACCAGGTTCTAACTCTCGTATTCGGTCCCGAAGAAGTGCTATTGAATATAGAGGCCCAGTTCGTTCCTTCGTTGTCGATGATCGAACTGGCGGAGGCGATATCCCGGCTGGAATGTGCAATCCAGCAAAATCACCCGCGCATAAAGAGAATATTCATTCAGGGGGCACCGACCTTGAGCCGGGCGGCACAATGATAACCTGAAAGGTTCAGGTAAAAGACTTGCCGCACATTCAAGTTTCATGGCGATTTATGCAGGCATTCACGTTACACACGAAATTCAACTTTTAATCGGAAGGAGAATCAAGATGCAAATCGGAATGATCGGCCTGGGACGTATGGGTATCAACATGGTGGCACGCCTTCTAAAAGCCGGGAATGACTGTGTCGTTTACGACCCTCGCGCGGAAGCTGTCCAGGAGCTGCGGCTGCAAGGTGCCATCGGGACCGTCTCGCTTGACGATCTGATCGCTCAGCTGACCAAACCCCGCACAGTATGGTTGATGGT
>JBDTDT010000071.1:0-44601 GCA_039922995.1 Nitrosospira sp.
CAGAAAAAGACCCGGCGGTCATCGCCAATCCAGCCAATGAAGAAGAACACGCATTGTTCGCGGCAATCAAAAAAAGGTTAGATACCCAACCTGGCTGGTATTCCAGCAGGCTTGCCAATATTCGTGGCGTGACGGAGGAAACCACTACAGGCGTCCACCGGTTATATGAAATGCAAAAAAGAGGTGAACTGCCATTTCCGGCATTCAACGTCAACGATTCGGTCACCAAATCCAAGTTCGACAACCTTTATGGCTGCCGTGAGTCGCTGGTAGACGGTATCAAGCGTGCTACCGACGTGATGATTGCCGGCAAGATCGCCCTGGTGTGTGGCTATGGCGATGTGGGCAAGGGATGCGCCCAATCCCTGCGTGGTCTGGGTGCAACCGTGTGGATAACCGAAATCGATCCGATTTGCGCGCTGCAAGCAGCAATGGAAGGCTATCGTGTCGTTACCATGGAAGAAGTCTGCGATCAGGTCGATATTTTTGTCACCGCTACCGGTAACCTGCGCGTCATTGCCCATGATCACATGCTCAGAATGAAAGATCAGGCCATCGTCTGCAACATTGGCCATTTCGATTCGGAAATAGATATTGCCTCTGTCCAGAAGTATCAGTGGGAAAACATTAAGCCGCAGGTGGATCATGTCATTTTCCCGACAGGCCGGCGCATCATTGTCCTGGCGCAAGGACGTCTCGTGAATCTGGGTTGCGCAACCGGCCATCCATCGTTTGTCATGTCCAGCTCATTTACCAATCAGGTGCTGGCCCAAATGGAGCTTTGGCAAAATGGTGCCACTTATGAAAAGAATGTCTATGTGCTGCCCAAGCATCTGGATGAGAAAGTGGCGCGGTTGCATATCAGGAAGCTGGGCGTCAAACTTACCGAATTGACTGACGAACAGGCAAAATACTTGAACCTGGATAAAAGTGGACCCTACAAGCCGGCGATGTACCGGTATTGATCCAAGGGAAAAACCGCGCTCAAAAGTGTCTTTGCCGCCAAAGCAGGGGTTCTAGAGCTTCCTAAGGTGC
This sequence comes from Nitrosospira sp., assembly GCA_039922995.1. Classification (GTDB taxonomy): domain Bacteria; phylum Pseudomonadota; class Gammaproteobacteria; order Burkholderiales; family Nitrosomonadaceae; genus Nitrosospira. Next base: position 1,036 of record JBDTDT010000071.1, read on the forward strand.
GGAGCGAAGCTAGGTACGTAGAGTTGCCGCCTTTTTCGCCTCCGTGTCTCCGCATCGCTGCGATTGACAAACGATGGAATCACAAAAAAAGTTCGCTCGTACGTTCAGCTTCGAGTTTTTCCCGCCGCAGACACCGGAAGGAATGGAGAAGTTGCGCGCTACTCGCAAACAGTTGGCGCAACTTAATCCAAAATTCTTTTCGGTGACATTCGGCGCGGGGGGATCAACCCGGGACCGTACGCTTGAAACGGTGCTGGAGATACAGGCGGAGGGGTATGCGGCTGCGCCTCATCTTTCCTGCATCGGTGCAACCAGCGAAAATATTCGTGGTATGTTGCAGCAATATCGTGAGAGGGGCATCCGCCACATTGTTGCACTGCGCGGTGACCTTCCTTCAGGCATGGCGCAAGGGGGAGAATTTCGTTATGCCGATGAACTGGTAAGATTCATTCGCAAGGAGTTCGACGATACATTCCACATCGAAGTGGCTTCCTATCCGGAATATCATCCTCAGGCGGGTTCGGCGCAAGATGATTTGCTGAATTTCAAACGCAAGGTGGAGGCTGGGGCGGATTCTGTCATCACCCAGTATTTTTACAATGCAGATGCCTACTTCAGTTTTATTGACGCGTGTGAAGTGATGGGCATCGATGTTCCCATTGTTCCAGGCATCATGCCTATCAATAAATTTTCTCAACTGGCAAGATTCTCAGACGCCTGCGGCGCGGAAATCCCGCGCTGGATCAGGAAAAAACTGGAGGGCTATGGTGATGACAGTGCATCAATACGTGCGTTTGGACTGGATGTCGTAACTGATTTATGCGACCGGCTGCTCCGCGCCGGGGCGCCAGGGCTGCACTTTTACACGCTGAACTCCGCAGGATTGACGACTACGGTCTGGCAACGGCTGGGGCTGTAATCTACCATTCCTATAGCACGCCCTCACCAATCCCGCTGCCATTGTTCGCGCCTTGCTGTGTTATTCGCGCTGCCTCGTTACTCGCTCAATCGACGTTATGTCAACATCTTGCTCTGAAAATGAAACAGCAGGTTTTGATACAATGAAGGTGACATAAGTGATCCCGCTTCGATCAAAACGGGAGACCCGTCCAAGCGCTTAACTGTAAAGATCAGGCAGCCTTGGCAGCACTTTTATTTTCCACCGGCATCGGATTGGCAGCATAAGCATAGTGGGCTGCTGCTTCAGCCGCACCGTGTTCGATCTTCTTTCCCATGTCGGAGAATACCGTCTCCAGCGCGTTCAGGCACAGCATTACATTTTCCATTTTGCTTGAGTAACCCATCAGGCCGAAGCGCCAGATCTTCCCAGCGAAATCACCCAGTCCCGCCCCGATTTCAAGACTATAGTCTGCGAGCAACCTTCGGCGAACTTCCTTTTCATCGATGCCTTCCGGCACATATACCGAGTTGAGCTGCGGCAAGCGGGATTTCTCTTCCACCAGGTACTCGATGCCAAGGGTCTGCAACCCTGCTTTCAGCGCAGTATGATTGCGCTGATGGCGCGCCCAGGAATGTTCCAGTCCTTCCTCGTACAGCATGAAGAGGGCTTCATGCAACGCATAAAGTGCATTAGTGGGAGCAGTGTGGTGATAGGTACGGGTGGTACCCCAATAGCCCAGCAGCAGGTTCAAATCCATGAACCAGCTTTGTACCTTTCCTTGGCGATTCTTGACCAGTTCCACTACGCGCTCCGAAAAGCTGATGGGGGACAAACCCGGCGGGCACGACAGACACTTCTGGCTACCGGAGTAAATCGCGTCGATCTTCCATTCGTCAACCTTGAGAGGAGAGCCGCCCAGCGAGGTGACGGTATCCACAATGGTGAGGCAACCATGGCGGTGCGCGATTTCGCAGAGTAATTTGGCATCCGACAGTGCGCCGGTGGATGTCTCGGCATGGACGAAAGCAACAATCTTCGCATCAGGATTCTGTTTCAACGCGTCTTCTACTTTCTGCGGATCAACCGGCGCTCCCCACTTGTCTTCCACGACGACCGCTATGCCACCACAGCGTTGCACGTTTTCGATCATGCGCCCACCAAATACACCGTTGCGGCACACAATCACCTTATCTCCATGGCTGACCATATTGACGAAACACATTTCCATGCCCACCGAACCTGGACCGGAAACCGGGAAAGTCAGCAAATTCGAGGTCTGGAAGGCATAACGCAGCAGGCTTTTCAATTCCTCCATCATATCCGTGAAAACCGGATCAAGATGTCCCAGCGTCGGACGGGCCATGGCGGACAGCACACGCGGATGGGTATCCGAAGGCCCTGGCCCCATCAAAACACGTTGTGGGGGATAAAAAGTGCCAATCTTCTTGGCGGGGTAGAAGTTATTGGTGGTCATGATTGATCCTGAATTTAGTGGCTGGTTAACTTAAGGGAAAACCTGATTCTATCAAGTGATGGGGGAATTGGCTATCGGTGAAAACACACAAAATCTTGATACTGACGGTGGATAGACTGGCGGAATAGCGCGAGAAACCTCTACGAGACCTCTATTCGGCTAAACTTTTAATAGGGTTTGCAGGATCTCATCGGTATCTTTCCACCACAACGCCAGCCGATACCTCCATGGTGGTGTGGCTCACGCGCTTTTTCTTGACCGTGTATTGTTCCATGCAGCCTCGAAACTAGCGTACCAACAACATCGGTTTGATCGAAAGCGCCTGAGCAATTTTATCGGCCGCCTGCCTGGCTATAGCATGGTCCGGATAGGGTCCGGCATGGACCTTGAACAAGCCATCTTGTGTAACAATGCTAAGGGTACTGACGGAGGGAAGCTCGGTACGCATGCGCGCGAGAAAATTATCCGCATTATCGTAAGCACCGAATGCACCCAATTGCAGGTAGATTCCGCTTGTGTCTTGGGTTATCGATGTCTCGGCAGCGCCAGAAACAGGCGTATCGGATCGCATGGGTGAAGAAGCCACTTCAGATAGGTCCGGCCGGTCCCCTCCCTTTTGCTGTATTGCGGCAAGCGGACGCTGGGCCGAATTCGAAACACGGGTGGATGCTGACGCAACTTGCATGGTCGGTGCGCCGGGCAGAATGCTTTCCACTTCCACCCAGGCGCTGCCTCCATCCAGCACATCGAGTTTGTAGGCGGCGGTATAGGAAAGGTCGATCAGGCGATCGGAATGAAATGGGCCCCGGTCATTGACGCGTACTACCACGGATTTCCCGTTCTGTATATTGGTGACGCGGGCGTAACTGGGCAGCGGCAGGACAGTGTGTGCGGCGGTCATGGTGTACATGTCATAGGGTTCGCCGGATGCTGTTTTCTGTCCATGGTAACGGCGGCCGTACCAAGATGCAATTCCGCGTTCCCGGTAATATGCCAGCACTGTCATGGGCGTATAGGATTTTCCCAATGCGACGTAAGGCCGCATATTGGCCATGCGCAGGGGCTCATCCCAGGGAATGGCATCAGGAATGGAGTCAAGATTAGCCGGTGGGTTATCGCCCGGCCCGTCATCCAGATAATACCCTCCCCCTTTTTTTGCTCCGGGTTTCAAGAAGGCAGAAGATATTTTTCCCGGCGCATCGCGCTTGAGGACACTACCGCAGCCCGCAACAAAAAGCAACAAAGCTACGGTGACAATCCACCTGACAGATGGCGGGAAGGTGGATGCCGCGTTCGACATACTTCCTGATTCTGAGTTGATATTTTTCAAGTCTTTACCAGTTTTGGATGCGTCTGTATGCTCATCAAAATACCAAATCCGAGCAACATTGTCACCATGGACGTGCCGCCGTAGCTGATTAGCGGCAGCGGTACTCCCACCACCGGTAGAATACCGATAACCATGCCGATGTTAACAAAAATATAAGTGAAGAAAGTCAGCGTGATCGAGCCGGCGATAAGACGCGTAAACTGGGTCGAGGCATTGGCGGCGATAATCATGCCGCGACCTATTACCACCAGATACAATAGCAATAGCAATGAATTGCCGATCAGGCCGAACTCCTCGGAGAACACCGCAAAGATGAAATCGGTACTTTTCTCGGGAAGAAAATCGAGATGAGTCTGGGTCCCCTTGTGCCAGCCTTTGCCGAGGATACCGCCGGATCCTATAGCGATAGTCGACTGAATCGTATGGTAGCCGGCCCCTAATGCATCTTGTGTCGGGTCAATCAGCGTCATAACACGCCGGCGTTGATAGTCGTGCATCATTGACCATAAGATCGGCAGGCTGCCCGCCCCGGCAACCAATAGGGTAGCCATAATGCGCCATGATAGCCCAGTGAGAAACAGAACGTAGAAGCCACTGGACGCAATCAGCAATGCGGTCCCCAAATCTGGCTGACGCATGATCATTACTACCGGAATCAGTAACAGCAACGTGGCGACGGCATAATCCCGCAGCCGCAGAGTGGCTTCGTGTTTGTCAAAATACCATGCCATCATCAGGGGTACGGCTATTTTCATCAGTTCGGAAGGTTGGATACGGGTAACGCCAATATTCAGCCAGCGCCGTGCACCATTGTTGATTTCGCCGAACAATGTGACGCCGAGCAACAGGAATAAGCCAGCCACATAAATAGGCAGCGCGATGCGCATGATATGCTGCAATGGAATATTGGCAACCATCCACATAATGACCAAGGCTACGAACATGTTCACGGCCTGATTAGTGACGCGGTTCAGGTTTGCGTCGGTGGCGCTGTATAGTGTGATCAGGCCGGTGAACATCAATAGCAATATTCCGCTCAACAAAAAGCCATCCACATAACGTGTGAGATAATGCCACAGGCTCCGCGGCTTAATCATGCGCACCTTCTTCATCTTCACCGACGGTCTTTGCCGCAGCTTCCTCGGGCAACTTTCCGAGCAAGTAATAGTCCATCACCAGTCTGGCGACCGGTGCAGCAGTAGCGCCGCCGTGTCCGCCATTTTCCACCAGTACCGCTAGCGCAATTCTGGGATTTTCGACCGGCGCATAGGTAACAAATAGTGCGTGGTCGCGATGGCGTTCCTGAATCTTGCTTTCCACATATTTTTCTCCCTGCTTCATGCCGACCACTTGCGACGTACCGGTTTTTCCTGCAAAAATATAGGCAGCGCCGGCTCCAGCGAGCGCCGCAGTGCCCCCAGGTCGGGTCACGGCTATCAGCGCGTTTTGAACGTGCGTCAAATTATCGGGATTGAGATTGAGCGTATACAGAGACTGTGTGACGATTTCGTGCGCTTCTCCATTCCTGCTGTTGTGAACCTGCTTCACCAGATGGGGGCGAAAGGCGGTACCTTTGTTGGCGAGGATCGCAGTAGCAAAAGCCAGTTGCAAAGGCGTAGTTAGATTGTAGCCTTGACCAATGCCAACGGATATGGTGTCTCCTGCATACCATTTTTGCTTATACCTTCTCATTTTCCATTCTTGCGACGGCAAAAGTCCAGCGACTTCGCCCCCTATATCGATTCCGGTTTTTTTTCCCAAGCCAAACTGGCTGGTGAAGTCAAAAATATTGTCTATACCGAGATCATTAGCAAGTCCGTAATAATAGGTATCGCACGACACAACCAGGGATTTATGCAGATCTACATAGCCGTGGCCGCCTGCTTTCCAGTCACGGAAGCGGTGTGTGCTGCCGGGCAGGCTGAAGTATCCAGGATCACTAATTCCCTGTTGGGGCGTGCGTTTCTTCAGCTCCAGACCGGCCAGCGCCATGAACGGCTTGAACGTGGAGCCTGGCGGATACAGTCCGCGCAAAGCCCGGTTGTTTAATGGCCTGTCGATGGAGTTATTCAGCAAATCCCAGTTCTCGGAGTCGATGCCGTCGACAAACAAATTGGGATCGAAGCCGGGCTTGCTGACGAATGCCAGTACGTCGCCGGTGGTGGGATCGATCGCTACCAGCGCACCGCGCCGGTCTCCGAACGCTTTTTCCGCCACTTCCTGCAACTTGATATCGAGTGATAATGTCAAGTTATTGCCCGAGATCGGCGGCGTTCTGGATATTACTCTTATTACCCGACCAGCCGCATCGGTTTCCATTTCTTCGAAACCGGTGATACCGTGCAGCTCCCTTTCATAGCTTTGTTCGATACCGATCTTACCCATGTACAGCGAGCCGCGATAATTAGCCAGGTTCTCGTCGGCCTCCAGTTTTTCCAGATCCTTGTCGTTAATGCGGCCAATATAGCCCACTACATGTGAGGCTATTTCTCCTTTTGGATATTGGCGGAACAGACGCGCTTTGATTTCCACTCCCGGAAAACGATAGTGATTGGCGGCGAAGCGCGCGACTTCTACATCTGATAAACGGGTGCGAATGGGGAGGCTTTCAAATCGCTTGCTCTCATCCATGAGTTTCTTGAAACGCTTGCGGTCTCGCGCTGCTATCTCGATTACGGTGGACAGTTCATTGATAAGCGCTTCCAGGTTAGCGACCTTGTTCGGTACAATTTCAAGCGTGTAGGCCGAGTAGTTATGTGCCAGTACCTCACCATTACGGTCGAAAATCAAACCGCGATTAGGCACAATAGGAGCGATGGATATTCTGTTGGCTTCCGCAAGGGTATGATAGTGGTCGCGTTGCGATACCTGCAGGTAAAAGAAACGGGTAAATAGTAAAAGAAAGAGCAGCAGCACGAATACGGCGCCAATGGCAAGCCGTAACCGGAAATAATGCAGCTCACGCGAGTGATTGCGAAGCTCTACCGTTCGCTTCATAATGCGTTGGAATCAGACCTTGGCCTCTGGGGCATTCTCAGTAATGAGGAGAAGAGCGGCCATAACACGGTACCTGTAGCGCTCGCAATAAAGAAATTCCAACCAGGAACATTGGATCCATCCAGCAGCCAAGTCAGAAGCATGATGGATTGTTCGGTGAGCAATATCAGTCCCATTTGGGGAGCTTGCTTCAGCGAGCCGAAATTATGCAGGCGCCGGTGAAATAACAGCGCAACAAAAGCCATGATGCTATATGACAGGGCATGCTGGCCAAATGTACTGGCGTTACCAATATCCATTAACAGTCCCATACTAAACGCGGTGCTCATGCCAACTCGCTGCGGTTGATTGATACACCAGTAAAGTATCGTCAATGCGATGAAATCTGGGCACAATGTCAGCGCAGTACCTTTTAGCGGCAATAGGTTCAGCAACAACGCTGCCATCAGGCTGAGAAATATAAACGACCCTTTGACAGGCCGCAGAATTTCCTGTTTGGGATAATCAGCGAATGCCAATTTTGTCTCGCTTCTTGCCTTCGGGCTTGCTCTCCGTTGCTTCCTCCGGATTTTTGGTTTCCGTAACGGGGATAAGGAGAGATAATACTAATAGTTGCCGGTAATGGCCCACCCCCGCGGCAGGCGTGCAGGTAACTTGGGCAAAGACATATGTAGGATTACGCTCGATTTTTGACACGACTGCCACGGGAAGACCAGGTGGATAAACCCCATCTATTCCAGAAGTCACCAGCATGTCGCCCTCTTCAATATCGGTGTTGACTGCTACATAACGTAACTCCAGCGTCCCATCCTTGCCTGTGCCGGATACGACCGAACGCAGGCCATTCCGTACCACTTGCACCGGTACGGAATGATCTTTGTCAGTTAGTAGAGTGACTTCGGATAGCCATGGAGAGGTTCGGGTTATCTGTCCAACCACGCCAACATCGTCGACTACTACTTGGCCCGGCTGAATGCCGCTCTGGCTTCCTTTATCGAGTATGACCTTACGGTTGAACGGATCGCGCGGAACGTGCAGGATTTCAGCCATAACAGCCTTACTTTCCAATCGTTGCGAGGTTTCCAACAATTTGCGAAGCTGCACATTTTCAGCCTCGAGTGCTTGTAACTGCTGGAGCTGTCCTTGAACGATCAGGTGCTGTTGCTTAAGTTCCTCATTTTCGACTGTCAAATGCCGACTGGCAAAGAATTCGCTTATTGCGTCATAGGCGGTTGAGGGCGTATTGGCAAGTTTTTGTAATGGGTAGATTATTATCGAAAAAGCCTGGCGAATTTCGGGAAGATATTTAAAACGAGTATCAGCTGCCATCAGTAATAATGACAACATTACAAAAAAAACCAGCCGTGCGAGCAGACTAGGACCGTGCCTGAAAAACTGCGGGGCCATTTCCATTACGTCTCAGGTTTCAGGGGTTCCCGGTTCAGAGTGCGCTTCGCTTGGCGCTGATAGGGAATGTGACCCCATTTAATCGCTGGCAAATATGCCGATTAATTGATCCATATTTTCAAGTGCAACCCCTGACCCGCGCACGACACAGGTAAGTGGGTCTTCCGCAATGATTACCGACAAGCCGGTTTCTTCCATTAGCAAGCGGTCAATATCGCGCAGCAGTGCACCACCACCCGTCAGCACCATGCCTTTTTCCGCGATGTCCGCACCCAGTTCGGGCAGTGTATGTTCCAGCGCTGATTTGACCGCGCTGACGATACTGTTCAGGGGATCGGTTAGAGCCTCAAGGATTTCGTTACTGGAAATGGCAAAGCTGCGTGGAATTCCTTCTGCGAGGTTGCGCCCCTTGACTTCCATTTCACGGACCTCCGATCCCGGAAAGGCGGAGCCGATCTCCTTCTTGATTAACTCGGCGGTGACTTCGCCGATCAGCATGCCGTAGTTGCGGCGAATATAATTGATAATAGCCTCGTCGAACTTGTCCCCGCCAACGCGTACCGAGTTTGAGTACACGATACCGCCCAGCGAGATCACACCAACTTCCGTAGTGCCACCGCCAATATCAACCACCATTGAACCCGTGGCCTCTTCGACCGGCAAGTTGGCACCGATAGCCGCCGCCATCGGCTCCTCGATTAATTCCACTTTACGCGCTCCGGCACCGTAAGCCGCTTCACGGATAGCGCGGCGCTCCACCTGTGTAGAGCCGAAAGGGACGCAAATTACAATACGAGGATTGGCAGAAAACAGGCGCGGCGGATTCACTTTCTTGATGAAGTGCTTCAGCATCTGCTCGGTAACGGTGAAGTCGGCAATTACACCGTCCTTCATGGGTCTAATTGCGGTGATGTTGCCTGGGGTTCGCCCCAGCATCTGCTTGGCCGCAAGTCCTACCTGCTGAATTACTTTTTTGCCATTGGGGCCGCCATCCTGGCGTATCGCTACCACCGAGGGCTCATTGAGTACGATTCCCTGACCACGGACATAAATCAGGGTATTGGCAGTACCCAGATCAATTGCCATATCGGTCGAAAAATAACCTCTCAAAATATTATTGTTTATAAAATTAAGCATGTAACAGAATCCGTTGGAAATGACATGATAGATAAAAGCGCGAAAAGAATGCGTCGGTCAGGCGGGCTATGATACTCTATTAGCTATTTGAATATAAGGGTTTTGGCGGTAATGTCGTTATCTATGGATGATGTAAAACGTGTGGCAAACCTGGCTCGCATTGAGGTTAGCGAAGATGAGGCACATACTGCGCTGACGCAATTATCGGATATCTTCGGCCTGATCCAGCAGATGCAGACGGTGAATACTTCGGCGATCAAACCGATGTCCCACGCTCAGGATGTTATGCAGCGGCTGCGCGCGGACCTCGTAACCGAAAGCGATCAGCGCGAGTTATTTCAGTCAATAGCGCCCAAGGTAGAGGCGGGGCTTTACCTAGTGCCGAAAGTAATTGAGTGAAGCTTGGCGAATTCCTGAATAAGTTGCGATTTTGATACTCGCCATAGAAGCTTTCTTCAGCGGTCCCTTCGGCGTTCCCAGACTCTAACTTTCCGCGCTTCGCTCCGCAAACACTATGTTCAACTTCAGCCTGAAGCAACTTTCCGTACTGCTCGCGACGAAAAAAATCTCCAGCATCGAACTGGCTGGAGAGTTTCTTAAGCGCTTAAAGATACTGAACCCCGATTACAACGCTTTCATTACGATCAATGAAGAGACGAGTCTTGCCCAGGCGCGCGCTGCCGATGTGATGATCGCGGCGGGACAGACGCATCCGTTGACTGGTATTCCCATTGCCCAGAAGGATATTTTCTGCACCAAGGGCTGGCTAACCACCTGTGGATCGAAGATGCTGTCGAATTTCATTTCACCTTACGATGCCCATGTGATCGAGCGTTTCAATAAAATCGGAGCGGTGAATATCGGTAAAACCAACATGGATGAATTCGCCATGGGGTCAAGCAATGAAACCTCCTTTTACGGACCAGTGAAAAATCCATGGGATATCACGGCCGTGCCGGGCGGCAGCTCGGGCGGCTCCGCTTGTGCGGTTGCTGCGCGCATGGCTCCCGCCGCAACCGGCACCGATACGGGCGGCTCAATCCGTCAGCCGGCCGCGCTCTGCGGTATTTCGGGCCTCAAGCCCACTTACGGACTGGTATCGCGCTATGGCATGATCGCATTTGCTTCCAGTCTAGACCAGGGCGGACCGATGGCGAAATCAGCGGAAGATCTGGCTTTGATGCTGAACGTCATGGCGGGATTCGATGTGCGGGATTCAACCAGTTTGCAACGTGAACCGGAAGATTACACATGCGATCTGGAAAAGCCTCTGGACGGCCTGCGGATCGGCCTGCCGAAGGAATATTTCGTCAAGGAAATAAATAGCGATGTGGCGCATGCCGTGGAAGCGGCCATCGCAGAATATCGCAAGCTTGGTGCAAAAACAGTCGAGGTTTCGCTTCCCACTACGAAACTTTCGGTGCCTGTTTATTACGTATTGGCGCCAGCGGAAGCATCGAGTAATCTCTCTCGCTTCGATGGTGTGCGCTATGGCTACCGTGCTCCGGAATATATCGATCTCAACGACATGTACCGGAAGAGCCGCGCCCAGGGTTTTGGCGCAGAGGTGAAGCGTCGTATTTTGATTGGTACCTATGTGTTATCGCACGGATATTACGATGCGTATTACATTCAGGCACAAAAACTACGTCGTCTAATCGCGCAGGATTTTACCGAGGCATTTAAACAATGCGACGTCATCATGGGGCCAACTTCACCCACCATTGCATTCAATTTGGGTGAGAAAAGCAGTGACCCGGTGCAAATGTATTTATCCGATGCCTACACTATTGCGGTTAACCTCGCGGGGTTGCCCGGGATATCTGTTCCGGCCGGTTTTGGCGAAAAAAACAGGCCGGTGGGATTGCATATTGTCGGCAATTACTTCGCAGAAGCACAAATGCTGAATGTGGCTCACCAATACCAGCGGGTAACCGACTGGCATGCCCGGATGCCTGCTCCCCTCCAGACTTGAAACTCTAAACATGGATCCATGCAGATAATTCGATTGTTTCCATCTTTCTCCTGCGTCGGTAAAAGGCTCTGAATAAGAAAAGGATGTGTGCAATGCAATGGGAAATTGTTGTCGGTCTTGAGGTGCATACCCAGCTCTCGACCCAATCAAAAATATTCTCTGGCGCCTCGACCGCATTTGGCTTGGCGCCCAACACTGAGGCTTGCGCGGTTGATCTCGCGTTGCCGGGTGTACTGCCGGTATTGAATCGCGGCGCAGTGCAGCGGGCAATCATGCTGGGGCTGGCAGTGGGCGGAAAAATCAACTCCCCCTCGATTTTTGCGCGAAAAAATTATTTCTATCCCGATTTACCCAAGGGTTACCAGATCAGCCAGTACGAACTGCCGGTGGTTGAAGGCGGCAGTGTTAAGATCCGGATGTGTCATGATGGAGGAGAATGCGAAAAAACCATACGCCTCACCCGCGCGCACTTGGAAGAAGATGCGGGCAAGTCCCTTCATGAGGATTTCCATGGTATGACCGGCATCGATCTGAATCGTGCCGGCACGCCCCTGCTGGAGATCGTTTCCGAGCCGGATATGCGCAGTAGCGCGGAGGCGGTTGCCTATGCCAAAACATTACACGCCCTGGTGCGCTGGATCGGCATCTGCGATGGCAACATGCAGGAAGGCTCGTTCCGTTGCGACGCCAATGTATCTGTCCGCTCCCAGGGATCGGATAAACTGGGCACCCGTTGCGAGATCAAAAATCTCAACTCATTTCGTTTTCTTGAGAAAGCGATTGATTATGAAGCCCGGCGGCAGATGGAAATACTTGAAGACGGCGGAACGGTGCAGCAGCAAACCCGGCTCTATGATCCGGATAAGGGTGAGACCCGTGCCATGCGAAGCAAGGAAGATGCGCAGGATTACCGCTATTTTCCCGATCCGGATTTATTGCCGCTTGAAATCGGGGAGAACTGGATCGCCGAAGTGCAAGATGGGTTGCCCGAATTGCCGCGGCAAATGCGAGCCCGTCTTGAGCGGGACTATGGACTTTCCAGCTACGATGCGACAACGCTGACAGCCGATAGGGAGATTGCGGAGTACTACGAAGCAGTTATCGATAAACTTCCTTCCGACCCGAAACTTTGCGCAAATTGGGTAATGGGCGACATCTCCGGCTACTTGAATGAGGAAGGAAAATTTTTCGATAGCTGTCCGTTGTCTCCCACTCAACTTGCGCAACTTCTGATACGCATCAAAGACGGAACGATATCGGGCAAGATTGCGAAGGAAATATTCAAGCAAATGTGGGGGAAAGTCAGTACGCATACCATGGCATGGGAAAACCGGGATTCGCAGTTCGATGAAAATTTTGTTGACCAGATTATCGAATCGCAGGGCTTGCAGCAGATCTCCGATTCAGGCGAACTGGAAAAATTGGTCGGCGAAGTGATCGCCGCCAACTCGAAATCCGTCGAGGAATTCAAGGCCGGCAAAGAGAAGGCTTTCAATGCTCTTGTGGGGCAAGTGATGAAGGTCGCCAAAGGCAAGGCTAATCCGGCGCAGGTGAATGAGATATTAAGGAAAAAACTGGCGGAATGAGCGAGTGCAGGTTAGGGGAGGCGCGAAGCCCAGCACATCATGGATTGTAATCTCGTTACAGATTCACGCTGCGTCCTCCATCTACGGCAATGATTTGCCCGGTTATGTACGGCGCATCGGCAATTAGAAAAACCACCGTTCTGGCGATGTCGTCCGGTTCGCCCGTGCGTTTCAAGAGCGTTCTCTCGATAATATGCTTGCGCGCCGCTTCTTCCTTCCACTCGCCATTTTCCGGCCACAGAATGGGGCCGGGAGAGACGCCATTTACGCGGATTTCCGGCCCGAGCTCCTGAGCCAGCGATCGGGTAAGCGCCGCCAGCCCGCCTTTGGCGGAGTTATAAACCACGTATCTTTTCAGCGGCCATTCTGCGTGAATATCCACGATATTGACAATGCAGCCGTATTGTTTCCTGAGTTCTGGCGCTGCCGCCTGAGACAGGAACAAGGGGGCCTTTAAGTTGCTGCCGATAAGATCATCCCATGCTTTCTCCGTGATTTCTCCCAACGGAGTGGGAAAAAAGCTGGATGCATTATTGACTAAGGCATCGAGCCTGCCGAAATGCCTCACTGTTTCGTCAATCAAGCTTGGCAGCCGTGCGATGTCGAGCAGATCGGCTTGCGCCAGTACCACCGAATCGGGACGGATTTGATTCAGTTCGGCCTGCAATGCCTGTGCTTCTCCTACTGATGCACGATAATGCACGACCAGATTTGCACCCTGCGCATGCAGCCTGCGGCAGGTAGTGCGGCCCACGCGTTTAGCCCCGCCGGTGATGAGTACCACTTTCCCTTGCATTAGTATCTCCTCTACAGTCCCTGTACACTTGCGTAACAATCGTTAATCCAGCTACAGCGTAACATAGCGCCAATGCAGCCACTATCGCCACTCCTTGTACCGGGCGAAGCCGCCCTCCAGCACAGCCGCGCCGTAAAGGAACTCATCCATGCTGAACTTGCCGCCGTGGGCGGCTGGCTTTCATTTGCACAGTATATGAGGTTGGCACTATATGCACCGGGGTTGGGTTATTACAGCGGCGGTGCAGCCAAGTTCGGCCAGGAGGGGGATTTTGTCACCGCACCGGAAATTTCATCGTTATTCGGCCGAGCCGTGGCACGGCAGGCAGCACAGGTGCTTGAGATCACTGACGGGGGTGGCGATATTCTGGAGTTCGGTGCAGGGTCGGGTAAGCTGGTGCTCGATTTGCTGCTTGAACTCGAAAGGCTTGGTAATTTGCCGGGGCGATATTTTATTCTTGAGGTCAGCGCGGAACTGCGACAACGGCAACGTAAGTTACTTGAAAAGTATGCGCCGCATCTCTTGTTGCGGGTTGTGTGGCTGGAACGTTTACCCGCCAGGTTTAATGGACTGATACTGGCCAATGAAGTACTTGATGCGATGCCGGTGCATCTGGTGGCGTGGCGCGATGCGAATCTGTTCGAGCGCGGCGTGATGTCGAGTGCCTCGAATGGTGATGAATTCGAGTGGAGCGAATGCCCGCTCAGGGAAGGAGAGCTTTTCGAGGCTGCGCGTGCATTAGCTCCCCGGATTGAGTGCGGCAGCGGCGATATCAGCGTCGGTGTTAGTGAATACGTCAGCGAAATCAACCTTATCGTATGGGGTTTTATGGCGAGTCTCGCAAAAATTTTGCAACAGGGCGCCATCGTGCTGATCGACTACGGTTTCGGACGTGGCGAGTACTACCATCCCCAGCGTAACCACGGAACGCTGATGTGCCATTACCGTCATCATGCGCACGACGATCCGTTTTACCTGCCGGGCTTGCAGGACATTACCAGTCATGTGGACTTCAGCGCCGTTACCGAAGCCGCCACAAACGCCGGACTGGAGTTACTGGGTTATACCACTCAGGCGTATTTTCTCGTCAACTGCGGGATAACCGAAAGTCTGGCACAAACGCCAGCGGAAAATGTGAAGGAGTATTTGCCGCTTGTAAATCAGTTACAAAAGCTGGTGAGCCCCGCTGAAATGGGTGAATTGTTCAAGGCCATCGCTTTCGGCAAGAATATTTCCCGGCCGCTTATCGGATTCACGTGCGGCGATAAAAGTCGCTTATTGTAAGAATGTAGCAAAGATCGTGGCAATGCCAATAGCGCATACCCGTAAGAGCTGCCAAGTTTTTTCTTTGCCGTGTTATGATTAAATGAGACTGACTAGGAGGGTTTTTTGGATATTTTAAACTGAAGCTTGGAGAAAGTTGCCATGGCGACCGTAAGGCAATTATTGCAAGGCAAAGGATCCGAAGTTTTAAGCGTCGAGCCTGATAAATCGGTGTACGAAGCGATGCAATTAATGGCTGCCAGGAACATTGGCGCACTGCTGGTGCTGGAGAATGGAAAATTGGCCGGAATCTTTACTGAAAGAGATTATTCGCGTAAGGCGTATTTGCTGGATAAATCCGCGAAAGACACTCGGGTAAAAGAACTGATGACCACGCAAGTGGCGTATGTAAATCCGGATTATACGGCCGAGGATTGCATGGCATTAGTTACCGAAATGCGGGTACGCCATTTGCCAGTGCTTGAGAACAATGAAGTCGTCGGCATTATCTCCATTGGAGACCTGGTCAAGGATGCGATCTCTGGCCAGGAATTCATCATCAACCAACTCGAACGTTATATCCACGGCATCCGCTGAAATAAGCCGCCTATCAGTGCTTGCGGTTCATGATTTGCATTATCAATAAGATCCTGCTTCGCGGAGCGACCACACGCTCATCTTCGAGTATGAAGCCGCTCCGAGCTATCCTGCCCACCTCATAATGATACGATGGGCAAGTGCATGATTAAGCAGGATGTGGCGATAAATCTATCATGATGAGATAGGATCGCCGTGGTTTAGCGGCCAGAAGAAATGAAAGAAGCTGAGTTTTGTCGCTGATTTAGCGAAAGTAATTAGCAGGATGGAGGTAAAAAGCTTTCAGGATACTAGCGTGGGACGAGAAAGAAGGCTGGGAATTGTAGCTCGATTCCGCTGTCACATAGCGTTCCCTGGCCATGTAATTCAAGTACTTGATGCCGCATTGCCCATAAGCCATCTGGTGATCGTACTGGGATTATTGCTCTATAAATTGACTCCGGAATTTTCGGGAAGAGTGAACGATACACTTCCTGTCCACTGCTGGACTTAGGATCATGAGACTCTCTGATCTTCCCTCGGATATTTCTTCCGATTTACTAATCTCCGAAGCCAATCGCTGCGTCGCGTGTGGCCTCTGTTTACCGCATTGCCCTACGTATCGAATTACCCTGTCCGAAGCCGATTCACCGCGCGGGCGTATCGCCCTGATGGGTGGCGTTGCTAGCGGACGCATTCCGATGAATGCGCGCTTTGCTCTGCACATAGACCGCTGCCTCACGTGCCGCGCATGCGAGGCGGTTTGCCCAAACCATGTAGACTATGGGGCACTTGTGGACGGAACCCGTGCCATGATGAAGTTAGCACCTTCGGTTATCCTGAAGGAAAAAACGGCGACGCAAAAATCTTGGCTGCGCCGATTGATAGAGAGTGAAGTTATCGCCAAGCCCACCCGTCTTGATGCATTGCGTCCGCTCTCACGTTTTTACCAGGGAACAGGGTTACAGAAAGCCATTCGAAAATCGGGCCTACTTGGAAAAACAAAACTCGCTGTGTTGGATGGACAATTGTCAGATGTTGACATGCCTCGTTCCTTATCCGGTAAAAATGGCGTCACCAATACATGGCATGCCGTTTATCCCCCCATCGGGAGTCAGCGTGGCGAAATCGGGTTGTTTCTTGGCTGTGTGGCGCGGTTGACGGATGTGGCAACGCTCAATTCGGCAATATTCGTACTTAATCATTTTGGTTATACGGTGCATGTGCCGCCCACGCAAACATGCTGCGGCGCCTTGCATCAGCATGGTGGGGACAGGCAAGCAGCGGCGCAGCTGGCGCGACAGAATATGACGGCTTTTGAGGGAACGGGACTGAATTTGCAGGCAATCATTAGCACGGCGTCCGGTTGTTGCGTGCAATTGAACGAATACCCTCTTAGTAACACACTAGAAACACCCAAACACTTCGTTCCTCAGCCACCCAATGCGGAAGAAGAGCAATGTGGAACGGGACTTCAAGATAGGAAGGCCGTGAATTTCTCCACTAAAGTCATGGATATCAGTGCCTTTCTGGCAGTGTCTGAAGGATGGGATGATGTCAAGCTTGCATCGTTACCGTATAAAATCGCGGTGCATGAACCATGCAGCTTGCGTAATGTATTGCGCGGCACCGCGCATGCCTACACATTGCTGGCACGCATTCCCGATGCACAGGTTGTTCCGCTGGCCGGGAATGATCAGTGCTGTGGCGCGGCTGGAACCTATTTTTTGGACCAACCGGAGATGGCACAGGCATTGCTGCGTGATAAAATAACCGCATTGATTACAAGCGGCGCACGTTACCTTGTTACATCCAATATTGGCTGCGCCATGCACATCGCCAGTGGATGGCGCAAAACGGGCTCCGAGATCGAGGTACTGCATCCGGTCACACTATTGGCGCGGCAGATGGGTATGCCATCATAATGTACGTTTAAGAGAAAATCATGCCGAATCTGGATAAATTCATCGTTGGTTTCGACCATGCATTGCGTACATTGCTGACGCCAGCACAAACATTGCGTCCTGTTCCGGGGACGGAACTGCCTGATGTGGAGCTGAGCGATTCCGAGAAGAGTCAATCCACCGCGCTGATGCGCGTCAACCATGTCGGCGAAATTTGCGCGCAAGCGCTATATCAGGGGCAGGCGCTTACTGCGCGTGATGCAGAGGTGCAGCATACTTTGGCGCAAGCAGCGCGTGAGGAAATCGAGCATCTTGCGTGGACCGAGCGCCGCATCGCCGAATTGAACGGTCGTAAGAGCTTGCTGAATCCCTTGTGGTATGGCGGATCACTTGCTATTGGCGCATTGGCAGGCATGCTCGGCGATAAATGGAACCTGGGGTTTCTCGCGGAAACCGAACGCCAAGTAGAAACCCATCTGGCTGGGCATTTGAAGCGTTTGCCGCACCACGACGGGAAAAGTCGCGCCATCGTCGCACAGATGCAAGTTGATGAAGCCGGGCATGCCACAGCGGCCATGTCACACGGCGGTGCGGAGTTGCCGATGCCCGTGAAACTAGTGATGAAGCTCGGATCAAAAGTAATGACGAAAACTGCGTATTGGGTTTGACGAAAAGTTTTCAGGCTTCCACGATTTCAAAGTCGTGCGTCAATTCCGCCGTTTTTGCCAGCATGATCGAGGCCGAGCAGTATTTCTCGGCAGATAGATTGATCGCTCGTTCCACTTGCTGGTGGTTCAGCTTTCTCCCGGTTAGAATAAAATGAAAATGAAGGTGGGTAAATACTTTTGGGTCGTGTAGCGCTCGTTCCGCTTCGATTTCTACCACGCAATCGCTGATATCCTGGCGACTTTTTTTAAGAATCAACACCACGTCGAAAGCCGTACAGCCCCCTGTTCCCATTAACACCATTTCCATTGGACGTGGCCCCAGATTTTGGCCGCCTGCTTCCGGTGGCCCATCCATCAGCACGTTATGGCCGCTGCCGGATTCACCGAGAAAACTCATTCCGTCCTTCCATGTGATACACGTTTTCATGTTGTTCTTTCTCGAAAAATTTTCAGGCGTTATTCTAGTCCGGTTCTGGTAAAGAATTCCCCATAAGCGGGCAAGCGATAGGGTTGAAGGCGATCAGTTTTAATCCTCGGGCGGATACCAAGCTTTAAAACCGATCGGGAGCAGGACTCAGCCGATACCATAGCATGCCAATGACTTCATGTAAAAACAGCTGGCTTTTCTGCAGGGCGCCAGCCGTGGGAAGGAAGGCGAACACATCCATTTTGTACCTTGTGGTGAATGCGGTCGCGGCAGGGATAACCCTGAATCCTGCTTTTTCGAACTCTCTGGCAGCCCTCGGCATATGCCACGCATGAGTGACCAGCGCAATATGGGTGATTCCATACTTTTTTAATATTGCAAAACTCTTGTAGGCGTTGTCACGAGTGTTGCCTGAAGCCTCTTCTATCCATTTAACCGGAACCTGAAACTCCTTTTCGAGCACGTCTCTCATTTGTGCCGCTTCAGAAGAGCTGCTGCCGAGCGGGCCGCCACCCACTGCCAATATAGGTTTGCGCGTAAACCGATGCAACCACGCGGCATAACGGATACGCTCCAGGCCGAGCCGATTCACGGTGCTACCGTTATATTCCGGCGCGTTGAAGTATGTGCCCGCACCCAGTACGACGATGGCTTGGATCTTATCGAAGGGGTTGTGGACGGGAAGTGTCTCCAGTTTTTGCAGCGCAGTTTCGGCGACAAACGGAGTGGATAGAAAATAAAGCAGAGCCAGCGCGGATGCCACCAGAATTTTGCCCGTTCTCGGGCGGCGCTTGAGAAGCAGAAGCCCTATCGCACCTAACAGGATAAGGTTTAGTGGGGGAAGCAGAAGTGCACTTACCAGGTTAGTCGCAAGCCAGCCCATGATCAATTCATAAACAAGAAACTATTTCCTGATTTGTTATAAATATATGCGGCATGGCATTATTATCTTCCACTATGCTTTTCTGCGATGGAGAAATAAAAAAGCCGACGCGTCAATGCGTCGGCTTTTTTTATGCGTAGATTCCGGCTTATTTGAGCGATAGAACAAACGTGACCAGAGTCTTGATGTTGGCGTCACTGACGTTGGAATTCGGTGGCATCGGGATCGGCCCCCATGTGCCCGTGCTTCCTTTCTTCACTTTTTCTTCCAGGCGGGCTTGAGCACCTGGGTCGTCCTTGTACTTGGCCGCGATATCCTTGAGGGCGGGACCGACCAATTTCTTGTCAACCGTGTGACAGTTCATGCAACCGCTGGCTTTCGCCAAGTCCGCGTTCGCCTGCGCCGTGCCCACCATCAAAAGGGCCGAAGCCGCAACTACTCCCATCCAGACAGCTTTCATGCTTACTCCTTTATCCGTTAATTATAGAAGGACCAATCTTACCTCGAATTTCGCAGACGCGCAGCAATTCCTGCAAATCAATGATATTCGGCAAGCATTTAACGCCCTGACAGACCCAGGCGTTGACAGCATTATCTGTTGCTGACGGTTTATTCAGACTCGATGGCAACCCCAGAAGTTCCGAAGGCAAAGCAAATACAAGGATGCGTGGGGAACCGAGCCGTAATGTGCTTTCCCATTGCGCCAATGCAGCTATCTGACCGCGAAGAATCACTATTTGTGGCGGCGAAAGTGATTGCTCCAGCGCTAGCAGTAAACTGCAGCAGGAGCCGGTATAGCGGGTTATGGTGGAGTAGAGCAGCTCCAAAGCACGCTCCGCTGCCTGCAAATAGCGAAATTCACCGAGCAAGTGCCCCAGTCGCTGCAGAGCATATGCCGCTACACCGTTCCCCGAAGGCGTTGCGTTATCAAGACTGGGCTTGGGACGATGTATCAGCTTTTCATGATCGTGGCTGGTGAAGAAAAAGCCGCCCGTCTGTTTGTCCTCGAATTGTTCCAGCAACACATCGGCTAGCGCAACGGCAAAATCCAGATCGGTTTGACGAAACTTCGCCTGCATTAGTTCCAGCAATCCGTCCAGCAAAAATGCATAATCATCGAGATAGGCGTTGAGATGCGCCTTGCCATCCTTATAGGTTGCCAGCAGGCGGTTATTTTTCCATAACGTTGAGCGAATGAAGTCCACTGCACGGGTGGAGGATTGCACCCACTCGCTACGCTCAAAAACACGGCCCGCGCGCGACATTCCCTTGATCATCAGCCCATTCCAGCTGGTAAGAATTTTTTCATCACGGCCCGGATGCACGCGCAGTTCACGCTCAATAAAAAGCTTTTCGCGCGCCGATGCAAGCCTTTGCTGCACTTCTTCCTCAGTAATGCCAATAGACAGGGAAACTTCCGCAAGCGGTTGGGCGATTTCCAGATTCCAGTGTTTGTGCTCGAAGTTTGGAGTACGCTGGAGGCCGTAATGGGATAAGACCACAGCATATTCTTCCGGCGATAGAATTTGTGCAACCTGATCGCGATCCCATACGTAGAACCTGCCTTCCTCTTTTTCGGAATCAGCATCCAGGGAGGAGTAGTAACCGCCATTTAACCCGGTTAGACCTGCTATGCCGTTTACATCTTCTTTCACACCTTTCATCTGCATTTCACGCATCACCCACTCGGCGGTTTCCTCCGCGACCCTTTTGTATAAAGGCTCTTTGGTGGCAAGCCAAGCGTCGGCATAGAGCTGCAGCAATGGACCGTTGTCATAAAGCATTTTCTCGAAATGGGGAATGCTCCAGTGCCGATCCGTACTGTAGCGGCAGAAACCTCCACCCAACTGGTCGCGGATGCCGCCCTCCGCCATCTTTTGCAGCGTGAGCGTTGCCATTTTCAATACTTCTGCATCACCCGTGGCAAAGTAACGGCGTAAACAGAATTCCAGCTCCGTGGGATGCAGGAACTTTGGCGCATCACCAAAACCGCCGTTCACGGAATCGAATCGCTCCTTCAATTCCGCCAGTGCCTGATCGAATGGCCGTTCCGAAAATACGGGTGTTGTGGGGCTCGCCGATGGCAGCATGCTGGCAAATGACCGCAGTAGGGAGGCGCTCTGCCGCTCGATTTCTTCGCTGCGAGCATAATAAGCTTCGGCAATTCGTGGTAAAAGATCCAGGAAGCCCGGCAGACCATGGCGTGGTATTTTAGGAAAATACGTCCCGCCAAAGAATGGTTTCTGTTCAGGTGTCAGAAACAGAGTCAGCGGCCAGCCGCCATTACGTTGGGTCAGCATGTAATGAGCAGTCTGATAAATCTGATCGAGATCAGGGCGTTCTTCGCGATCAACCTTGACGTTTACGAAGTGCTGATTCATCATTGCGGCAACTTTCGCATCTTCAAAAGATTCGTGTGCCATGACATGGCACCAGTGACAGGCCGAGTAACCGACGGAAAGCAGTATCGGCTTATTCCGGGTGCGAGCCAGTGTCAGCGCTTCCTCTCCCCAAGGATACCAGTCCACGGGATTTTTCGCGTGCTGCAGGAGATAAGGGCTGGTTTCGTTGGCAAGCTGATTAGGCATGGCTTTTCTGGTCCGGGGGATTGCGATTAATCCGTTATTGCTCCCCGGCTGGCAGTGGAAACCGATTTCGCATATTTTGCCAGCACCCCCCGTGTATAACGGGGTTGCGGCGGTTCCCAACTGATACGCCGTCTTGCAAGCTCCTCTTCCGAAACATTGAGTTGCAGCAGACGTTGTTCGGCGTCTATGGTGATGGAATCTGCTTCATGCACCAGCGCGATAGTCCCGCCTACGAAAGCCTCCGGGGCGACATGGCCGACCACCATGCCGTAGGTACCGCCTGAGAAACGCCCGTCGGTAATGAGTCCTACCGAATCCCCGAGCCCCTCTCCGATGAGGGCGGAAGTAGGCGATAGCATTTCTCGCATGCCGGGCCCTCCTTTGGGACCTTCATAACGTATTACGACTATGTCGCCGGGCTGGATTTGGCGCGCAAGTATCGCTGCCATGCAGGTTTCTTCCGATTCGAACACTCGTGCCGGACCGGTGATTTTTGGTGTTTTCACACCGGTTATTTTAGCCACGCAGCCCTCGGTGGAAAGATTGCCTTTGAGTATAGCGAGGTGGCCCTGCGCATACATGGGATTCTCCCACTGCCGGATTATGTCCTGATCCTTGCGCGGCGTTGCGGGAATATCTTGCAATACTTCTGCGACAGTCTGACCGCTTATGGTCACGCAATCGCCGTGTAACAGGCCATGTTCAAGTAGCATCTTCATTACTTGAGGAATGCCTCCCGCTTTGTGCAGGTCGGTCGCAACATACCGGCCGGAGGGTTTCAGATCGCATAGCACAGGCACCCTGCCGCGCATACGTTCAAAATCATCAATAGTAAGTTCTACCTCCGCCGCGTGGGCGATAGCGAGAAAATGCAATACTGCGTTGGTCGAACCGCCGACCGCCATGATTACGGCAATCGCATTCTCGATCGATTTCCGAGTGATAATGTCACGCGGGTGAATCTGCTTTCTGATTGCGTCAACCAGTACTTCCGCGGAGCGGGCGGCGCTCGTACGTTTCTCATCATCCTCCGCTGCCATCGTGGAAGAGTAAGGCAGGCTCATCCCCATCGCTTCGAATGCCGACGACATGGTATTGGCGGTAAACATGCCTCCGCAAGAACCGGCGCCCGGACAGGCATGGCGCTCAACCTCCAGGAGTTCTTTCGCGTCAATCTTGTGCGAGGTATATTGTCCGACCGCTTCAAAAGCGCTGACAATGGTCAAATCTCTTCCTTTGTAATGGCCGGGCTTGATAGTGCCACCGTAAACAAAAATGGCCGGGACATTCATGCGAGCCATCGCGATCATCGCGCCCGGCATATTCTTGTCGCAGCCGCCGATCGCAATTACGCCATCCATACTTTCTCCTTGCACCGCGGTTTCAATTGAGTCAGCAATGACTTCACGCGACACCAGCGAATATTTCATGCCTTCAGTGCCCATGGAGATGCCATCCGATACGGTGATGGTGCCAAACATCTGTGGCATTGCGCCCGCTTCTTTCAAAGCGTGCTCGGCATTTATGGCTAGCTCATTCAATCCCTTGTTGCAAGGTGTGATCGTGGAAAAGCCGTTGGCCACGCCGACGATGGGTTTATCGAAATCGTTGTCGCTGAAACCTACCGCCCGCAACATGGCGCGATTGGGAGAACGTTGCGCACCCTGAGTGATAGCCCGGCTGCGTTGGTTATCTGGCATGAATACTCCTTGGAAATATTGTAAAAGCCTGGGGAAAAACCCTTACTGGTGGTGACGCGAAGGTGATTTCTTTAATTTGATCGCTATATGGAAAGAATTGCAATTAGTCGCTGCTAATTTTATGTTCCCCGTCATTCAGCACGTTATGTCTGCGCGAGACTTATTCAGAGATGCCTTAACGTATAATTGTTCATTTTACCGCAAAAAGCCGGAACTCATGCTCGTTCACCCGCAGTTCGACCCCATTGCCATCCATCTTGGTCCTCTTGCCGTCCGATGGTATGGGCTGATGTATCTCCTTGGATTTGCACTTTTCATACTGTTGGGACGCTACCGCATCAAACATAATCCTCATGGAGCATTTACCAATAGTATGCTCGACGATATGTTGTTTTACGGTGTGTTGGGGGTAATACTGGGTGGCCGGTTGGGGCACGTGTTATTTTACCAGTTCGGTTATTATCTCCAGCACCCGCTTGAAATCTTTGCAGTATGGCAAGGGGGAATGTCATTTCACGGTGGTTTTCTTGGCGTTATTACCGCAATGGCGCTGCTGGCGCGGAAATATAAATTGCAGTGGCTGGCTGTGACAGATTTCATTGCGCCATTGGTTCCGTTGGGGCTGGGGGTTGGTCGCATCGGTAATTTTATAAATGCCGAGCTGTGGGGGCGTCCGACCGATGTGCCTTGGGGTATGATTTTCCCTCATGTGGACGATCTTCCGCGCCATCCTTCCCAGCTTTATGAATTTGCGCTGGAGGGGTTGGCCTTTTTTGCATTGCTATGGATCTATTCGGCGAAACCGAGACCGGTAGGAGCAGTCTCTGGCATGTTCCTTATCGGTTATGGCGTATTCCGCTCGGGCGCTGAATTTTTCCGTGAGCCAGAGGATGGGTTCATGGGCGTGCTGACGCTAGGTGTCAGCATGGGCCAATGGCTTTCGCTCCCAATGGTTGCAGTCGGCTTGGTTATGCTGGTTTGGGCTCAGCGCGAGCCGAGCATGGCGAATAAGCCAAATCGGCCAGATGGGCAGAAGAAAAAAGCTGTAAAACGGAATCGGAAGTAGGATATTACATGTCCTTACGTCATTCCTACACAGTTATCGCTCCCCTTTACGATGCTTTGCTCGCAACCGCAGCCACCGGGGTGCGTGCGGCTAGTCTTGGGCAGTTGCCGCGGAAGAGCGGCTTGCACATTCTTATCAACGGCATCGGTTCCGGTCTGGATCTGCCCCATCTTCCGCCCGACCAAATTTATACGGGCCTGGATCTTACCGCTGCCATGTTGAATCGGGCAAAGCCGCGCATTGGCGGTCTGCGAGTAAATCTTGTTCAGGGTGATAGTCTGGCACTCCCCTTCGCGAGCGAGCATTTTGATCATGCCGTGCTACATTTGATTCTCGCGATAGTTCCCGATTCGTCTGCTTGTTTGCGGGAAACCGCACGTGTATTGAAGCCCGGCGGAAGCGTGCTGATACTCGATAAATTTCTCAAGCCGGGTGAAACCGCATGGGTTAGGCGAACATTGAATCTTGTGTCCAGGCATATTGTGACGCGATTGGATGTGGTGTTCGAGGAGGTGCTGTCGCGTGTTCCTGAACTGAAATTGGAAAGAGATGTGCCGGTATTGGCGGGTGGTTGGTTTCGCAGTATTCGCTTGGTTAAGACCTTCTGAATAAGTTCTGCTGATTTTTACGTTACGAAACTGACATAACGGATTGCCGGGTGTAAAAACGCCGTGAACGCTCTGCGAAGTGCCGGCTCGACGTAGGTAAACATATACTTCTGTGACTAACCTGAAATTTGTCCGTCTTGAGAAGACAGCCAGGAATTTGCTGAGGAACACATGCGACACTTTATTACCTTGGTTTTCCCCACAGTGTTTGTCATGGTTTTATTCGGCATTCCGTTCGCGCAGGCGCTCAACGTGAAAAGTCCTGGAGTGGATTGGAGCGAAGCTTATCGTAATGACGAGCTTGTCATCTTTACGAAAGACGTGAAGGAGGGCCGCAGGATCGTCGCAACTGCCGAGTTGGAGACCCGGCCTGAGATTGTTTTTGAGGTCCTCAGTGATTTCGAGCACTATGCGGAATTCATGCCGTATGTAGAAGACTCACGAGTACTCAGCCGGGAGAGCGATAGCGAGGTCATAACCTATGCCCGCCTCGCGCCACCGTTCGTGAGTGAGCGAGATTACCCGCTTAAGGTTAAGATGACACGCGGTACATCCCGGAACGGAGGGGCGTTCAAGGTAGAATGGACGGCACTTCCAAAAGCCCAATCCGAAGTTGAGGGTGTGGTGCGGATCAAACTTAACGAAGGCTCCTGGCTTGCGGAACCGCTCGACGGGGGCATACGTACGAGACTCACCTACACGCTCCTGACGAATCCCGGAGGCCTAATTCCGGATTTTGTCGCCAATATGTCGAATACGATCGCAATACCGGAGCTTTTTAAAGCTGTGACGAAACGTTCTATCGAAAAGGCGAATGCAAAAGAGAAATAAAGAAAGTAACAGGTTGCGACCAAAACAACTTTTCACATCAGTTATTAATGCACGTATCAATGGCGTTTGATCAGGTCTCGGGATGACTGGAATGTTTGAGTTAAAAACATTTTTTCTTTTTCTGGCTACCGCGGTTGCCGAAATCGTCGGTTGCTATTTGCCTTATCTCTGGCTCAAGCAGGGTCAGAGCGCGTGGCTTCTTGTGCCCGCTGCCGCAAGCCTCGCGCTATTTGCATGGCTGCTCACGTTCCATCCTACAGCTGCGGGCCGCACCTACGCTGCGTATGGAGGTGTCTACATTTTTGTCGCGGTGCTCTGGCTTTGGTCCGTCGAGGGTGTCAGGCCCACGGCCTGGGATATCGCAGGTTCTCTGGTGGCGCTTGTGGGGATGGCAATTATCATGTTTGGTCCAAAACACTCGTAGAGATTAAGCAAGCGCATCCAATGTGTTGTTACCTTCATGAATATTGCAGTTCTAGCCAGTCATCCATTCACCGAACCCTGCTGGTCCCATGACAACTGGTTGACTTCGGTGCTCGAAACCGTAGAATTCCCTTAGTATCCACTTATTAAATGAAACATGGAAGGTTTTCATAGGAGAAGGATAAATGGTCGCGAAAATGACGGCCGCGATGGCGGCGCTTTTTCTTGTTAGCTGTTCAGCGATTTCAACGACGCAGAAAGGAGAATCCGTTGAACTTGTAACTGTAAAACCCCCCGGTACCTGTAAGCCGCTTGGCGACGTCGTTGGCTCCCAGGGTAATTGGATTACAGGCGACTACACGTCCAATAAAAATCTGCTTATCGGGGCCAGAAACGACCTGCGCAACCAGGCGGCCGAAATGGGAGGAAACTTCGTCTGGGTGCAAGATTCGAGTAATACCAACGCATGGGGTAGTACAGGTACCACAAACACCACAGTCCTGGGTGTTGTCTATCGCTGTGAGTAATATCAGCCTAGGTAACTTGCGTTTTAAACTATGTATGGTTTCACCTGAATTGAGTATGCGAGAGTCGGAACATGTCCAGCAAGGTTTACTACAATAGCGCATGTCCCGTTTGTAATGCAGGTATCAAGGATCAGCGCCAGCGCATGGAGGCATGCGGTATTAAGGATGTTGAGTGGGTTGATATACATGCTAATCCGGACGCTGTGTCGGAGGTGGGTGCTTCCTTAGAACAGGTGCGGGAACGATTGCATGTCAAAGACGCCGATGGCGAGCTTAATATCGGAGCGGACGCATTCACGCGGTTATGGTCACAAACGCCCAGCCAGCGCTGGCTCGCAAGCCTGTTGCGGTTACCCGTACTCAAGCAGCTTACTCACTTGGCGTATAACGCGTTTGCCCGGTTGCTTTACCAGTGGAATCGTGCCAAGAGACACTGGTAATTCTCACATCTGCTCACATAATTCGCGAGCATCTTATATAACTTCCATGAAGGGACAAGAATTCGCTAGCTGAATAGCGAGAAGGCGTGGTGTTTTCGGTCCATTTCCATCAAGCGCGAAGAATCTCAAGCAGGTCGTTGCCGTAACTTTCCAGTTTACGAGAACCGATACCCGGCACATGGCGCAATCCATTTTCTGTTTGCGGGCGTAAGCGCATTAATTCCGCCAGCGTTGCATCATGAAGTACGACATAAGCAGGAACGCCATGCTTCTTCGCAACTTCGGTGCGCCATGCGCGCAGGCGTGCCCAGAGCACCTGAGCTGCTGGATCAAGCGTAGCAAGCTTGTCCTTACGCGCAACCATAGTTTTGGCTATGGTCTTTTTGCGCTCCGGTGGCAGGCGCAGGGATACCGTTTGACTTCCGCTCAGCACCGCGCGACTGGCTGCGGTTAGACGCAGCGAACCATGACCCTCACTATCTGCGGTGAGCAAACCCAGTGCCGCCAATTGGCGAAATACCGCCCGCCATGCCTTATCGTCCAGTTCTTTGCCGATACCGAAGGTGCTGACCGTGGCGTGACCCCATTGCGTCACCCGCTCGGTCTTATTGCCGCGCAGCACGTCGATCAGATATCCGGCACCGAAGCGCTGGCCAGTGCGGAAGGCACAAGACAACGCTTTTTGCGCCGCTATAGTGCCGTCCCACACTTGTGGCGGGTTGAGACAAACATCGCAATTACCGCAAGCGGTGCTGGTTGCAGCTTCGCCAAAATAATCCAGCAACCGCGCGCGGCGGCAGGTGGTAGCTTCGCATAGTGCCAGGAGCGCCTCGAGTTTGGTGGAGGCTATCCGTTTAAATTGTGTGTCCGCTTCGGAATCTTCAATCAAGCGCCGCTGCTGTACCACATCACCGAGCCCATAAGCCATCCATGCGTTGGCCGCTTGACCGTCACGTCCAGCGCGACCAGTTTCCTGATAGTAGCCTTCCACGCTTTTGGGCAGGTCGAGATGCGCGACAAAACGCACATCCGGCTTGTCTATGCCCATACCGAACGCGATAGTGGCGACCATTACAATGCCGTCTTCACGCAGAAACTTTTCCTGGTTGCGGCTACGCTCCTGCGCGCTCATGCCGGCATGGTATGCAAGCGCACGTACGCCTTTTTCGACCAGCCATACCGCCGTTTCTTCGACTTTTTTTCGCGACAGACAATAAACAATGCCGGCATCACCATCATGTTCAGCATGGATAAAAGCAAGCAGTTGCACCTTGCCATTTACCTTGTCCACGATCTGGTAACGAATATTGGGGCGGTCGAAACTGGAAATGAAAATCCGCGCGCCATGGAGGCCAAGACGCTCAATGATTTCCGCACGCGTCACACCATCCGCCGTCGCTGTCAGTGCGATGCGTGGTACATTGGGAAATCGCTCATGCAAAATTGAAAGCTGGATGTATTCCGGACGGAAGTCATGCCCCCACTGCGACACGCAGTGTGCCTCATCAATGGCGAATAGCGAAAGCGGCGTACGCGCCAGGAGGTTGAGAAAGCGCGGCGTCAATAACCTTTCCGGTGCTATATACACCAGATCGTATGTGCCTGCGAGCATGCCGCGTTCGACAGCGGTGGCTTCCGCCTGCGGCAAAGAAGAATTAAGAAATGCAGCACGCACTCCGACCTCATGCAACGCCGCTACCTGATTTTGCATTAGTGCAATCAGTGGCGAAACGACCACTCCAACCCCGTCGCGCAATAGCGCCGGAATTTGGTAACACAACGATTTGCCGCCGCCGGTCGGCATTAATACCAGACAATCGCCTCCATCGGCAACGTGCGCGACCACATCGCCTTGCGGCCCGCGAAAAGAGGGATAGCCGAAAATGTCTTTGAGAAGATCGAGAGCCTGGGGCGACATGGCCAAGGGAGTTTCGGAAAGTCTGGATTCGGGTACTATCTGCACGTTAGTCGATCAATTTCCAGGTCAGATTTTCTCCCGCCCGAAGCGGGACCAATGTTTCTCCCCCAAATTCCAGACTCAAGGGCATGCTCCAGTTTTTCTTCTGCAGTGTAATGTGGTCCTTGTTGCGCGGCAGTCGGTAAAAATCCGCACCATGGAAGCTGGCAAAGGCTTCCAGCTTATCCAGCGCGCCCGCTTGTTCGAAGACTTCCGCATAGAGCTCAATAGCCGCATGCGCAGTATAGATCCCCGCGCAGCCGCAAGCAGTTTCCTTGGCGGACCTTGAATGGGGTGCGCTGTCGGTGCCGAGAAAAAATTTAGGGTTGCCGCTGATTGCGGCTTCAATCAGCGAACGGCGATGAGCTTCGCGCTTCAAAACGGGAAGACAGTAGTGGTATGGCCGGATGCCTCCCTGAAACATCGCATTGCGGTTGAGCAACAAATGATGTGCGGTGACGGTGGCAACAATATTGGTCGATGCGCCGTTGACGAATTCCACCGCCTCTGAGGTAGTGATGTGTTCGAATACGACGTGCAATTGCGGGAAGCGCTGCGTAATGGGGAACAGCACATGGTCCAAAAATATTTTTTCTTTGTCGAACACATCCACTTCGGCGTCGGTCACTTCGCCGTGCACGAGCAGTGGCATACCTTGCTGTTCCATCGTTTCGAGAGTTTCGTAACATCTCGCAATGTCGGTAACGCCTGCAGCGGAATTTGTAGTAGCGCCGGCGGGGTAATATTTTACGCCATGTATCGTGCCGCTCCTCCTGGCTTTGATAATTTCTGAGGGTGGAGTATTATCGGTAAGGTAGAGCGTCATCAGCGGCTTGAAGTGCATCCCCCGCGGCAGAGCGGCAAGAATGCGCTCACGATATGCGAGTGCCATTTCGGTTGTCAGCACCGGCGGCTTTAGGTTGGGCATGATAATGGCGCGCGCGAAACACCGTGCCGTATCGGGTAGCACCGCGCGCATTTGTTCCCCGTCGCGCAGGTGCAAGTGCCAGTCGTCCGGGCGAGTGATGGTCAGCATTGTCAAAGTGGTGTTATAGACGTAATTATGCTGTGAGTTAGAATCCGGCCGGGATAACTATGGGAATCCGCAGGCGGAAGGGGATTTGAAATGGATCTGGAATACGAACCATTTGCACGATGAGAAAGGGCGCGCGAATTGCGGCTAGTCCGTTATTAGCCCTTGCAATGTTGTGCGGGAGTGCGTGGCTTTCTCTGCAATTAACTGAGTGGCCGCCGGAACTTGCCCCCAGGTATTCCAAAGCAGGACACCGCGCACGTGCCCGTCACGCAGGTAGTAAATTACGCCCTTGCGGAAAGGCTCTTTCCAGTCTTCGACAATATCAAGGCTGGCATCCAATTCTCCCACTGCTTCGTAGCCCAAATCGAACAGATCGGAATAAAAGAAAGGCTGGTGATGGTAATTGTCCGATTGCCCCGCCATATTCCGGCCTGCCATTTCTCCCATGACGTTAGCGTTGTCCTCATGTTCCACGCGTATACGTTTATCCAGTATAGTACTATGAAAATTCGCCACGTCCCCCGCTGCGTAGATGTCAGGATTGCTTGTGCGCAGTTGCTCGTCCACGACAATTCCATTGTCCACCATGAGTCCGGCCTGAACGGCCAATTCGGTATTAGGCAGGATGCCCATCCCGGCCACAACCCCATCGGCGGTGATTCCCGTGCCGTTTCCAGTGGTCACAATCGTTTTGGCGCCTACCGTCTGTACCGATTTGACGGTTTCTGATGCGAGTACGGTGACTCCTTTTCCACGATAATAAGAATTGATGAACTCAACCAGGGGTTGTGGATAAATGCGCGCGCCGATACCATTTTCCGGAAAAATCATTGTGACCCGTTTGTTATTCATTGCAAGTGCGGCGGCGATTTCGGAACCAATGAAGCCCCCTCCGATAACAACGAAATCCGAACCATGTTCGCTGAGCTCACGCAATTTCCGATAATCGTCCGCAGTTCTGAAATAGATTATGCTGTCGCTGGCATCGGGAAAGCGGCGTACCGAACCGCCCGTAGCGAGCAAGAGCTTCTCATAGGTATAGACATTTCCCGCATCATCAGTCGCAATATTTTTTGACAGGTCGAGGGCCACCACTTTTTTACCGAGATGCATAGCGACGTTGAGGCCGTGGGCGTTACGCCAAATCGATTCGAATGGAGCGTCTTTCCATAGCGACTTTGTAAGGGGAGGGCGGTCATAAGGCAGATGGCGCTCTTCGCAAATCATGGCAATAGCGCCCTCTTGGTCAATTCTGCGGATACCGTGAACAGCGGAGTCGGCGGTCATTCCGCCACCGATGATGAGATATTTATGATGTTTCATGATAGTTCCCTTGTAGTCGCGCATCAAGCGCTCGTTAAGAATTGACCAAATTACGCTATTGCGAATTTTTATCCATATTTTACTTATGAAAAGAGGTTGTAAAGCATATTGCAAAATATATTATAAAGTGGATCCCAATAGTTTGGAAAAACCTGTGCGTTCCCGCTTTTGTGAACCACATCGGCTATATCTTTTATAAGAATGGACGCGTAGCAGTGTAAGCACCGCCGCTACAATCAGATGTTTCATCCTTCTTCAACAAACCTTATGCCAGTATATAATGGGTTCTTTTACAAATTCAAAGTTCAGGGCGGACATGCTCATGACTTTCTCCAATGACCACAATGGATGATACGAAAACTGATGCGGGAACGACCGCAATCGATATTTGCGTTCAACATGCGCGGGAAATCCTCGATTCTCAGCTCCTGTTAATTAAAGATAAAGGATATGACTTCGCGCCTCAGTTCAGGCAAATGACGATTCAGCTCTATCTGGCGGGTGTTATATGGCGCCGCGGTGAAAGTCTCGGCTTATCAACTAATGCGCGTGATCATGCTTTTACTGCCCTTCAATCAATGCTCATTAGCGATGGCATGAGCAAAAAGCAGGCTCAACAACGAATTGTGTTTCTGAAAAACATGTCTCGGACAGAGGACGGTAACGACACGCTTGCCGTAACCATCGGTTATGAGGCTGAGCCGAATGACAATAGCTTGGCCATGGTTTTTGATGAGTATCGGAATGAGATACGGGTTTCAGGCTCATTGTGGCGCTTTTATGAGCGGGGTAAAAAAATCATGTTTATCGGGGGTGCGGCAGCAGCCTTTTTGGCGATTTGGGCTGTAACGATCTTTCTTCCAAAAACCGAAGGGATTGATGTGCTGGCGGCGGGACTCCTGGCGGCTACCCTGGTTGTCCTTCCGACATTCTTGATCGGGTTATTGATTTATAAGACGAAAATCAAAAAATCAGAATCGTCTAATTCGCCCTCCTCCTGATCACAGGTTCCGTAGCTATCGAATTTATTGTGGTTTATCCATATGATTAGGCCAGAGTTTGGGCACCGCTGACATGTGCATCTGTAAATGTCGTCACGACAAGTCAGCACGGGGGTGAAAGCCTCAAGCGGACAACGTATAATCGTCCCTCTATCCATTCCCCGCGATATTGTCGATTCGAGCAGATAATGAGTGCCAAGATCATGGATGGCAATGCGTTAGCCAGAGAAGTACGGGCCGAATGGAAAGTCCGCGCCGCACGCTTGACCGAAAGAGGCATGCAGCCGGGGTTGGCGGTGCTTATTGTCGGCGACAATCCGGCATCGAGCATATATGTCCGAAACAAAGCCAAGGCCTCTAGCGAGACGGGGATTTATTCCGAAATACATTCGTTTCCGGAAAGTTCGAGCCAGGATGAGGTTATTCAGCGCATTTGGGAACTGAACAAGAACCCCAGAATCCATGGGGTTCTGGTGCAACTGCCGCTACCACGGCATTTTGAAAGTAGCAAGATAATCGCGTCCATCGCGGTAGAGAAAGATGCGGATGGCTTCCACCTTTACAATATTGGCGCACTTGTAACCGGCAACACGGTTTTTCCGCCTTGTACTCCCTACGGCGTGATGAAAATGCTGCAAAAATATGGCATTCCGATCGAGGGACAGCATGCGGTCGTGGTGGGTCGCAGCAATATTGTGGGTAAGCCCATGGCGCTAATGCTATTGCAAAACGGGGCTACCGTGACAATCTGCACATCGAAGACACGTGAACTGGCCGAACATACATCACGGGCTGACATCCTGGTGGTGGCGATCGGAAAACCGCATATGATTACCGCTAACATGGTAAAGCCTGGTGCCACGGTAATAGACGTTG
The DNA here is from genome assembly GCA_039922995.1 of Nitrosospira sp. Classification (GTDB taxonomy): domain Bacteria; phylum Pseudomonadota; class Gammaproteobacteria; order Burkholderiales; family Nitrosomonadaceae; genus Nitrosospira. The sequence continues at coordinate 34,736 of JBDTDT010000071.1, forward strand.
GCATCAGTCGCATGCCTGACGGCAAGCTTGCGGGTGATGTGGATTTCGGGCCGGTCAGGGAAAAAGCTGGGTACATCACACCTGTACCGGGCGGGGTAGGGCCGATGACCATCACGATGTTGCTGTGCAATACCATTGCGGCAGCAGAGCGTCTCCAAGCCGCCCCGGCACAGGTTTAGCTGCCGAGCAACATCGGTAAACCTACCACAAATTGCGAGACAAAACATGGAAGCCCTACCCGACATAGACCCAACTGAAACACAGGAATGGCTGGAGGCGCTGGACTCCGTGCTCACGCAGGAGGGGACGGAGCGAGCGCACTATCTGCTGGAAAGACTGGTGGAAAAAGCCCGTCGCTCAGGTGCCTATCTTCCTTATAGTGCCACTACCGCATATATCAACACTATTCCTTCCGGGAAGGAAGATCGTTCACCCGGTAATCATGCGCTGGAGTATCGTATTCGTTCCTATGTGCGATGGAACTCCATGGCGATGGTGCTGCGCGCCAACAAAAACTCCAATGTTGGCGGCCATATCGCCAGCTTTGCGTCTGCGGCGACACTCTACGACGTAGGCTACAATCATTTCTGGCATGCTGCCAGCAATAACCATGAAGGGGATCTGATATTCGCGCAGGGACACTCTTCACCCGGTCTTTATGCCTATGCTTTCCTGCTGGGGGAGTTGTCGCAGGAACGTCTTGATAATTTTCGCCAGGAAGTCGATGGAAAGGGTATATCTTCCTATCCGCATCCGTGGCTCATGCCTGATTTCTGGCAATTCCCGACGGTATCTATGGGGTTAGGGCCTTTAATGGCGATCTATCAGGCACGTTTTATGAAATATCTGGACAGCCGGGGGCTGGTCAAGACACAAGGACGCAAAGTCTGGGCCTTTATGGGCGATGGAGAAATGGATGAACCGGAATCTCTAGGTGCTATTTCACTGGCTTCACGTGAGAATCTGGATAATCTGATTTTTGTCATTAATTGCAATCTTCAACGCCTCGACGGCCCGGTGCGTGGCAATGGAAAAATTATCCAGGAACTGGAAGCTGCTTTTCGCGGCGCCGGATGGAATGTTATCAAGGTAATCTGGGGATCCTACTGGGATCCATTGCTTGCCAAAGATACCAAGGGCCTATTAAAGCAACGCATGATGGAATGTGTTGACGGGGAATACCAGACTTTCAAATCCAGAGATGGCGCCTATGTGCGCGAGCACTTTTTTGGCAAATATCCTGAATTGCTGGAAATGGTTGCCAATATGTCTGATGATGACATCTGGCGTTTGAATCGGGGGGGTCACGATCCGCATAAAGTCTATGCTGCCTATGCTGCTGCGACAAGACATACGGGGCAACCCACTGTGATACTCGCCAAGACCATCAAGGGCTATGGTATGGGCGAAGCGGGTGAGGCGCAGAATATTACCCATCAGCAAAAGAAAATGGGCACCACTTCACTGAAAGCATTTCGCGACCGTTTTGGATTGCCGATTACGGACGAAAAGATCGACGAGATCCCCTATCTGACATTTGATAAGACCTCTCCCGAATTTGCTTATATGCAACAGCGGCAGCAGGCGATGGGAGGCTTCATTCACCATCGTCGGCGCAAAGCCGAAGCACTGCAGATACCGCCCCTATCTGCCTTCGATACGCTTCTCAAAGCGGGCGGTGAAGGACGAGAATCCTCCACTACCATGGCGTTTGTACGCATACTCAATATCCTGGTAAAAGATAAGAATATCGGTAAGCGTTTAGTGCCAATCGTTGCAGACGAGTCGCGTACTTTTGGCATGGAAGGTATGTTCCGCCAACTGGGCATCTGGTCGTCAACGGGACAGCTCTATACGCCGCAGGATGCCGACCAATTGATGTATTACAAGGAAGACAAGAACGGGCAGATTCTGCAGGAGGGTATCAACGAAGCAGGTGCCATATCGTCATGGATGGCTGCGGCAACTGCCTACAGCACCCATAACATTCAGATGATTCCATTCTATATTTTCTATTCCATGTTTGGCTTTCAGCGCGTCGGTGACCTGGCCTGGGCGGCAGGAGACATGCGTTGTCGTGGGTTTTTACTGGGTGGTACGGCCGGGCGCACGACTCTGAACGGAGAAGGACTGCAGCATGAGGATGGGCATAGCCACTTGGCGGCCTCTACTATTCCCAATTGCGTGTCCTATGATCCCACGTTTGCGTATGAGCTTGCAGTGATTATTCAGGATGGCCTGCGCCGTATGTATGAGGCGCAGGAAGACGTCTATTACTATATTACCGTAATGAACGAAAACTACCCCCATCCTGAAATGCCTGCGGATGCGGAGCGGGGCATATTAAAGGGTATGTATCTATTTCGGGAAAGCAGGACAGAAGTGGCAAATTCCGGGTTGCGGGTGCAGTTGCTCGGTTCCGGCACCATCCTGCGCGAAGTCATAGCAGCGGCAGAAATACTGGAAAGAGAATACGGTATTGCTGCCGACATATGGAGTGTTACCAGCTTCAACGAGTTGAGACGCGAAGCTTTGGACATAACGCGCTGGAATATGCTGCACCCTGTTGAACCGGCAAAATTGTCCTACGTGGGTATGTGTCTCCAGGGGCGCGAAGGACCTGTGGTAGCAGCTACTGATTACATGAGAATTTTTGCCGATCAGATACGAGAATTTGTGCCGGGGCGCTATAAGGTGCTGGGTACAGATGGTTTTGGCCGCTCCGATACACGCGAGAAACTGCGCCGGTTTTTCGAAGTGGATCGTTATTATGTAGCTATAGCTGCCCTCAAGATGCTAGCCGAGGAAGGCAGGATATCATCGGAAAAGGTTGCGCGTGCGATAACCGAGTTCGGCATTGATCCAGACAAGCCGAATCCGGTGACGGTATGAGCGTGGAAGGTGAATGGACTTTGTGGGCCAGGTGTGTGGAAGCAGGAGTATAGGCTGCGATTTACATCGACGGGATCATGAATTGCTGGATTGTGTCTCCCTCACCCTTATTCCAAGATCGGGATTAATGTAAACACGAAGGAAAGAAGCGTGGCAGAAACTAAACAGGTATCGATTCCGGACATTGGCGACTTTAAAGACGTCCCTGTGATAGAAGTGCTGGTGAAAGCCGGCGATTCGATCAAGGTAGAGGATTCTCTGATTGTGCTGGAATCGGATAAAGCGACAATAGAAGTGCCTTCCCCTTTTGCGGGTGTAGTCGGGGAAATATCTGTAAAAGTGGGGGATAAGGTATCCGAAGGCACCCCCATTTTGAGAATGCAAACCTCCGAAGCGGGCAACGCGGCACAAACTTCCCAGTCAGCACAAGTTACAGCTTCAGCTCCGCAAGGGCTCCCTTCGTCTTCTTTCGCATCTTCCGCATCTTCCGTACATTCTGATGCTGGGCCGGAGGCTTCCCAATTGATGCGAGCCCCGGTCTCGGCGGGGCAGTCAGCCCGTCAATCTACCCGTACACTCTTACCAACAGACGAAGGCGCTTTCGCGAAGGCTCATGCGAGTCCTTCAGTGCGGCGATTTGCGCGCGAGCTGGGGGTGAAACTCGGCTTGGTGGGTGGCAACGGCCCGAAACAGCGCATACTCAAAGAAGATGTGCAGACCTATATCAAGGCTAAATTATCCACGCCGCGGGGCGGTAATGGCGCGGAACTCAATCTGTTGCCCTGGCCGCAGGTGAATTTCGCTAAATTCGGCCCGGTGGAATCGAAACCCCTATCGCGCATAAAAAAAATATCAGGTGCAAATCTGCATCGTAATTGGGTGATGATCCCGCACGTTACACAGTTCGATGAGGCCGACATCACCGATCTCGAAGCCCTGCGCAAAGAATCCAATGAAGCGACAAAAAAAGACGGCGTGAAGGTTACGATACTTGCTTTTTTGATGCGCGCATCCATATCGGCGTTGAAAAAATTTCCCGAATTCAATGCTTCGCTTGACAGCGACGGCGCTGAGATGAATCTGGTGATCAAAAACTATTACCACCTTGGTTTTGCGGCGGATACGCCAAATGGATTGATGGTGCCGGTAATCCGTGATGTCGATCAAAAAGGAGTGATCGCTATTGGCAGGGAGATGGCTGATCTTGCAGTACTGGCTCGCGAGGGTAAGCTTAAACCCGCAGAGATGCAGGGTGCAAGCTTTACCATTTCCAGCCTGGGGGGCATTGGCGGAACCGCATTCACACCCATCATCAATGCCCCGGAAGTCGCTATTCTTGGTGTATCCCGCACCAGCATTAAACCGGTTTACCGAGATGATCAATTTGTCCCGCGTTTAATACTGCCTTTATCCCTATCTTATGATCATCGTGTAATCGATGGCGCAACTGCCGCACGTTTCACCTCTCATTTGGTCGAGGTACTTGCTGACATGCGCAGGGTATTGTTGTGATAAGGAGCTGTTATTGAGAAGATGCGAAGGAAAGAAGTCCAAAGGAAATCGTTTTTCATATTGCTGCCTGTTAAACGAAATCCGGCAATGAAAAACGTGTTTCGTCTCATTGGCGTCTTCGGTGGAACTTTCGATCCTATCCATTACGGTCACTTACGCGTAGCTGAAGAAATTGCCGAAACGGCCGGTTTGAAAGAGATATATTTTGTTCCCGCAGGACTCCCGCGTTTGCGCTGTGCTCCCGTCGCATCGTTTCAACACCGCGCCGCCATGATACGTTTGGCTATTCACGGCAATTTCAGATTTATTCTGGATGAGCGTGAAATCCGCCGTCGTGGCGTGAGCTACAGTGTGGAATCATTGCGCGAATTTAAGCAGGAGCAGGGGGACGGCGTCATATTATGCTTTATCATGGGAGCCGATGCGTTCATGAAGCTTGCCGAGTGGCATTGCTGGCGTGAACTGTTCCAGCTATGCCATTTCATCATTGCGGCCCGTCCTGGTCATGCACTGATGACGAATCGCGAGACCCTGCCGCAAGAGTTAAAAGAGGAATGCGAACAACGCTGGGTATCTGGAGTGCACAGTCTTAAACTCGTTCCTGGCGGATTAATTTATATCGCACCGACCACTCTGCTGGATATCTCCGCAACGGCTATCCGCGCGCGCATTGCCACCGGGAAAAGTATCCGTTATCTGATTCCCGACACGGGTCTCGATTATATTGCAGCGAACCACTTATATTCAGGAGAAGGATGACGCCCGCTAAACTGGTAAAGACGATTGTTGCCGCGCTGGAAGAAATCAAGGCGCGCGACATTGAGGTGCTGGATGTGACCAAAATGACTGATTTGTTCGATCGCATGATTATCGCCACCGGGGATTCTACCCGCCAGACCAAGGCGATTGCGAATAACGTGCAGGAGCAAGTTAAAGCCGCGGGAGGTACGGTTTATGGCATTGAAGGTGAAGAAACCGGCGACTGGGTGCTGGTGGATCTAGGCAATGTGCTGGTGCATGTCATGCAGACTGCTGTACGTGCGCATTACAACCTGGAAGAACTGTGGACGGAAGCAAAAAAGATAAGAAAGACTGCCGCAGTAAGTAAAATCACTGTCGGACCAAGCGCTATTAAGTCCAGCGGAGGCCCAGTCAAAGTGGGCGCTACCACCAAAAAAAACAAGCCTTCCAAGCTTGGCCGCGCTGGCGAAGCGTGAGGAATTCTCAATATGAGATTCCTTATTTTTGCGGTGGGCATCAAGATGCCCAAGTGGGTAGAGGCCAGTTTTGACGAGTATGCCAGACGCATGCCACACGAGGCAGCCATTGAGTTGGTAGAAATAAAGCCGGAGAAACGTGGAGAAGGAAAAAAGGTTGAGCAATTACTGGTTGCCGAGGCTGCTCGCATCCTGGCGGCACTGCCATCAAAATGCCGAATCGTGGCAATGGACGAGCGCGGTAGACAATGGACTACCGCCAAGCTGGCCGATTCTATCACCGGTTGGATGAGAAACGGTGGTGATACTGCCTTCCTTCTGGGCGGAGCGGATGGGCTGGATACCGACATCAAGAATTCCGCTGACGAAATTTTAGCATTATCCGCGATGACGCTGCCGCATGGTTTGGCAAGGATATTGCTGGCAGAACAACTGTACCGTGCAGTGTCCCTTATCAACCGGCATCCTTATCACCGAGCTTAACAACGATCAAACTGTCAAACGTATGAGCGACACCTCATAGAAAAGGTGATGTTGTTAAGGAATTTTTCCATATAGGTCCTGAGGTTCACCATATAAGGCACACTGCGGGTTTGCTGAATTGATCTCCCATAGGCAGTGTGGACTCGAATGGCTAGTGCCTTCGCCACGAGCGGACAAAAACAGATCGGCAAAGTACCGTCCTATGCAGGTTTCACTAAAATAGGGTTACACTTCCTGGCATTGTAGACCAAGCACCCGTTGTCATTCGCTTGCGATCATTTCGAGTCAACCAGCCCAGTGGCTCAATCAGCCCAATGGCCAACCAAGCGCTTCACGGAGAATTAAAGGCACAATAAAGTTCGCACATTATGACTCTTCCGGAAAATCGTATTTATCTTGCTTCCCGCAGCCCCCGTCGCCGCGAATTGTTGAAACAAATCGGAGTAAGTTTCGCAACACTGTTGCTGCGTGAAACTTTGCCCCGCCTAGCGGATGTGGATGAAGCCGCTCTACCAGACGAAGCGCCGGTGGATTATGTCTGCCGCATTGCCAGGAAAAAAGCTGGTACGGGGTGGGCGCAGCTTATACAACGCAAGCTGCCTCCACTTCCCGTGTTGGCTGCCGATACGATAGTAGTGCTGAATGGGTGCGTTTTTGGCAAGCCGGAGAGCTCTGCCCGTGCACAAGAGATGCTGATTGCACTCTCTGGCCAAATCCATGAGGTATTGACCGCAGTGGCGGTAGCTGCGCAAAATGGAACGCAAGTGCGCATCTCTGCTTCCACTGTGCGATTTCGCAAAATCAGCGAACGCGAAATCAGTATGTATCTTGCTAGTGATGAAACATATGACAAAGCAGGTGGTTATGCAATTCAAGGCATGGCGGCAGTTTTTATTGCGGAGATTACTGGCAGCTATAGTGGTGTAATGGGATTGCCGCTGTTCGAAACAGCACAATTGCTGGAAGAGTCAGGTATAGAAATATTTCCGGACCGGCAGGCAAAAAGCCGCGGTTCTTTATGAGTAGCGAGATTCTTGTCAATATTACTCCGCAGGAAACCCGTGTTGCTGTAATGGAGCAAGGCGTGGTACAGGAATTGCATATAGAACGTACCAGCAGCAGCGGGATAGTCGGGAACATTTATAATGGACAGGTAACCCGGGTGCTCCCTGGAATGCAATCGGCTTTTGTAGATATTGGCCTTGATCGTGCCGCTTTCCTCCATCTTGCGGACATCTGGAGAGTGCGGCAAAGCGAAGATGCCGATAAGCCCATTGAAAGATTGCTGCACGAAGGGAAAAGCATTCTTGTCCAAGTTATCAAGGACTCGATCGGCACCAAGGGTGCAAGATTGTCCACCCAAGTGAGTATTGCCGGGCGGATGCTGGTTTATCTACCGCAGGAATCTCACATCGGCATTTCCCAGCGTATTGAGGATGAAATCGAGCGCAAGCTACTGCGGGAAAAGTTAAAACACCTGCTGCCGTTGGGAGAAAAAGGCGGCTTTATCATTCGCACCATGGCGGAAGCTGCCAGCGAGCATGAATTGCGAACGGACATCGGCTATCTACACAAACTTTGGCACGATATCCAAGAAAAATCTTCGACCGCCATGCCGGCGCTGCTTTATCAGGATTTGAATCTTAGCCATCGTGTATTGCGTGATTTCGTGGATGACGATACTGCACGTATCCTGGTGGATTCACGCGAAACCTTTCAGAGGATGGTTGCGTTTGCGCAGGACTATATGGGAAATGTGACAGAACGTATAGATCATTATGCTGGAGAGCGTCCATTATTCGATCTGTACGGAGTGGAAGACGAAATTGAGAAATCCCTGGCGAGACGGGTAAACCTCAAGTCCGGTGGCTACCTGATTATCGATCAGACTGAAGCGCTTACCACCGTGGATGTCAATACCGGCGGATTTATTGGCGTGCGCAGCTTCGATGAGACCATTTTTAAAACCAATCTGGAGGCGGCTCAAGTTATTGCGCGCCAACTGCGCCTGCGAAACCTGGGCGGTATCATAATTATTGATTTTATTGATATGGAAAATGGAGAACATAAAAATGCCGTGCTCTCCGAATTCAAAAAATCGCTGATGAAAGACCGGACGCGCATGACCGTAAATGGGTTTACCGCACTTGGATTGGTAGAGATGACACGCAAGCGGACGCGGGAAAGCCTCGCTCACATTTTGTGCGAGACGTGCCCCACCTGCCAAGGCCGAAGCGAGGTCAGAACTGCGCAAACGATGTGTTACGAAATCCTGCGCGAACTGTTGCGCGAGTCCCGTCAATTTGATGCTCGCGAATTCCGCATCCTCGCTTCGCAACAAGTGATTGATCTGTTCCTTGATGAGGAATCCCAAAGCTTGGCCCAACTTGGCGATTTTATTGCCAAACCCATCAGCCTGCAGGTGGAGGCCACCTATACACAGGAACAATATGATGTGATCCTGATGTAGCGGTTGCCGAGATAGAAGCTGGTACATCATTCGTCGTTTGTTTATCGGCTGCCGTTCCCGCCTATGCTAACAACTTCACGGGAAATTCCGGATATTATACAATTTGCCGGCGCGCAGTTGATGGTCTTGTGAGAACGGATGATACCCAACAAAGCGAGGAAGGCAGGGCTACTCGTCTCCCTGCCTTCCGAAGAGGCTTCATGCATCACCGTATACGTGCAACCAGGACTGTCGTGGCATGTCAATGATCCCCGGTTTTTGCTGGCAAAGCTTCAGGGAAGGTTTTATGCGGAAATTCTTTAGGCTCGTGTCTTGATTTAGTGTCCTCCTCCCCTGGTCTCGATCTCCGGCGGCGGAACGTGAGTGAATTCCTCACTGTCCTCGTAGGCTAGACGCGTCGTCCCTGTGGCTTTGATCACCGTACCTGCGATGAGCCCGGCTACGAAGGCAAACACTATACTGAAAGTAATCCCGATGAGCTGAACTGCTGCTATGCCAGGCACCACCATGATGGCAATCAACGCACCCAACAGTCCGGGCATCCCATGCAGATTATGGACTCCGCAGGTGTCAACGATCTTGAAGCGCTTTTCCAATGCCGGCTGAATAAACACATACCCGATGACGCTGACAGCGCCAGCCAACAGACCGATTCCGAAGGCACCTGTGGGTGATACGATATTGCATGTCGATCCAATTGCTACTCCCCCGGCCAACGCCGCATTCGCCATGTCGACCATTGATGTCTTGCCTTTGTGGAAATACGTACTCAAGAAATAAGTACTGATGGTGGCCCCACATAATGCAAGCACGGTGTTGGCCACGGTCTGCGGCATTTCCTCAAAAGGTACGATGGCGGTGGCGAAACTGGGCCAGAAAAGCCACAATACCATCGAACCAAGCATCGCAAAACGATCAGACGTGGCATCCGATTCAATCGGCTGACTGCGTTGTCGTGCAGTAGTTAGAGCGAGTGATAACCCCAGGCCAAAATAGGCACCAAAGGCATGTATGATGACTGACCCGGCAGTATCCTGAAAACCTTTCGTCAGGCCCATCCCATTATCCAACACCAGGTATTCGTTCATCAGATACGCGGGAACCAGGAAAAGTGCCAGCAACGCATATTGAAAACCGCGCAGACGTCCAAGTACTGCGCCCATGGCAATCAATGCCGCGGCTACCGCGAATTCGGCAAAAAGCAAAGCCTTCACCGTGTTTGGGGCAATTTCGTGGCCGAAGATTCCGTTGGCACGAAGCAGCATGTAAAGAGGAAGACCAACAGCCACCAC
>JBDTDT010000072.1:0-3271 GCA_039922995.1 Nitrosospira sp.
TTCCGGCATTCAAGGCAGGCGCCACCCTCAAGGCGGCGGTGAACGGCGTTAAGAAATAAGTCTTGAAGCAGGATTCTCGCCGAGGTGTTCAGGGTTCCATGGAACGTAAGACCGGATGAGATCCGCGCGCCCGCCCGTAGATAAATGGGTTGCCCGCTCAGCGTTGCATCATGGACAATCGCCTTGGCGATTTCCCATATTATCTACCGGCTCCTCACGGCATTGCCTTCGGCCTGACGCGCTGCGCTTGCCGCAAGGTTAATAGGGAAGTCAAATCTGTTGTATGGCGAAGCCATCAATAAGGAGACTATTAATTTGAGCAGTGAGGAAATTCAACAATTGAATTACAGCGCTCATGCAATTAAGGATTTGCAAGGCACGGACATCTGCGCCGGCTTGAAAAGAAAGGGGTATGGGTAAGACCTGCAATGATAAATGCTGATTCAGCACGCGGTGTCGTACAAAAAGATTACCGCGTAGCTTCAAAGCATAGCACTTGGTACTACTTACTTTGGGTGGGCAAAGGGGGACACGATAGCCACCATCAGCAAATCATAAGCCCATCGGATGGCAAAGGCAGCGATGCTCATGGCAATGCAAGTCCACGCCATTTCCGGCTTTGAAATCATCCAGCCGATAAGGGCGCCGAATAAACCCAGGCCGAATACGAAGTTGCACACCAGCACCAGCGGGAATCGCAGCCAGAGCATCACCATGCAGACCAGGCTAGCAACGAAGGCCAGTAGGGCAAAGAGGAAGTTACCAAGAATGCTGTTCCAGAGAGTTTCATCCTTGGGGCATTTTTCATGGTTGCCTTCAGGAAACTTGTATACGTTGCTCATCATGTCCCTCACTTTTTAGCAGTTATCTTTTTTCTCTTAATAAATTTATCAAGGGTGTTGTAGGCTACGCCCAGCACCTTTGCCATTTTACGTTTTGGCAGGCCGATATCCGCATATCCCTGGATCTCGTCAATCCGGACATCGAGTTTTAATCGCCCCTGATTGCCCGGGGGTCTTCCCAATCTCTTGCCCGCGAGTTTTGCCCTTCGCAACCCTTCTTTTGTACGCTCCCGGATAAAAGAAAGCTCGATCATTGACGCCATGGAAAAAACCGATGCCAGAAGCTGGCTCTGCATTGAGCCGTCCATTACCGTACCGGTTTTAGTGACATGCAAAACCACGCCTTTTGCACTCGCCGCTTCCAGGAAGGAAAACGCCTGGCTTGGGGACGCAGCCAATCGGGTGAATTCCGGCGTCAGGATCACATCGCCTCGCTCCGTACTATCCAGCAATTTTCCAAGCTCGCTGCTGTGCCAGTCTGCAGCACGGCCGATTGTCTCAGCTATCAATTTCATTGGCGCGAAACCATGACGGTTGGCGTACTCAAGCAAGCCCAATTTCTGGCTCTCGATCTCTTGTCCCTCCGACGAGACTCGTAAATAACCGAAGTATTTAGGCATGGTTCCTACGGGTCAGTAAAGCGACCTCAACACCGTAAAATTTATGATTATTCGATGAAACCAGTTGATGTATTAAATAGATGCGCCATGCATCTAAATATGGATATGTTAAGTATAGCATATTATGTCTGTTTTAACGTTGGTTTAAACAAATGCACCTCAAGCTAGGAATCAAACACCATGAAGGGTGGTGTCAACTGCTCGGGGCAGGCAGCTCACACAGTGCCGAGGTTCGCAGCCGATCTGCCCACTCGAAAAGGGCAGCAATTGAGGTGGGCGCAGATGTCTGATCCGCATGGTCGATCCAGCACCTCGTTGCGTGGATAGAACCTTTTTCGCTTGGACGCATGCGCCGCAGCGTGGCAACTAGGTCACCCGCGGCCTCTGGTACGGTTAGCTTCCAGTAACCTACTGCAAATATATCAGCAACGGCCTCCCGCCAGAGCCGAGTTTTAAAGTGTGTTTCCGCATCCAGGTAGCTTTTGATGTCATTCACTTCTCTGGCGTCCTCAGGCGCGAGTGAGCGTGTGCCAACAGCCTCCTGGCCGAAGATGGGTCCGTCGCGAGCGAGATCCAGACAGTGCGCGAACTCGTGCATCATGGTGCCCTGCACCAAGAGTTTTGAATCAACCTCGCCGACCGAACCGTAGCTGTGAAGCACCTTCTCTGGATGCATCGTCAAGCGGCAATGACCTGCTCTAATCGCCATCAACGCTGGCGAGGCCGTTTGAAAGTCTATGGCAGAAAAAAAGCTCTCACGGGCATTGGCAAGGACTACTTCGATTCCGTATTCCTCCTTTGCCATCTTATGTAACAGAGGGAATCCTTGGGGATCAGCCAGGAAAATGGTTCGCTCGACATCGAATCGCCAGATAAACCAAAGCTGAGTCATCTGAACGGTAGCAACCACGAAGATCCAGGCAACTAAGAGCTGATACAGGGTAGGAAAAAAGATTCCTATGGCCCGCTCCCTCCGGCTTTGTTGTAGATTGTTGCTTCGCTTGAGCGAAAGTTGCTTGTCGTTCCACCTGACAGCAACATACGCCGCCGGAATGAAGAGCATAGCGTACCAGAGCTCTCCAAAGACAATGACGAGCCAAGGTGTGGTCGCTGCAGCGGCAACGATAACGATCACGACAAGTATATAAAGCTCGCCGAAGCTGCTGTCACGGCAGTGCTCCAGCTTGTCGCGACATGTGGTCGCAACGTCGACTGATATGGCGCCGGCTTCAACCAGACCTTGCACGTAGGAATCGGCCTCTGCCTTCCAGCCAGGTTTTTTTTTCACCGCCCGCTGATGTAACGCCAAAAGCCAAATCGACTCAGTCGGTGTGACCTGGTTTAACTGGTCGAATAACGATTCGACGGCTTTTACGTGCGAATACAAAGATTGTTTCCCGGAAAAATTTAAACTCGAACCAGAATCATGGTATAGCCAATGCTAGGGTAACAGCGAGTAGAGTGATAACCGATACCGGCAATTATCTTGAAGAGCGTGCGCGAACCGGTCTGATTGATGCGACAAAAGACTTGGTAGCGAAGCACAAGAAAGACCTGGGCGAAGCCTGGGTGCAGATCGAGCTAGCGCGGAAAACGGTGATTGCCTGTGCGGTGCTGACCGTATTTAGCACCATCGTATCCTTGGGGGTGCTGTTCAAGGCAGTAACTTAAAAAGTTATCCACCCCCTCTGCAATTCGGGGTCTATCAATTGACCCATTGCGCCGTGCGTGGATAACTTCTCAAATCAAGGGCATACCGGCTGTTTTAAGGTGCTGTTGCCTGATCCGCTGGTCGAGAGCCGCGCTGGC
>JBDTDT010000073.1:0-6373 GCA_039922995.1 Nitrosospira sp.
AAGGCCTTGTCTTATGCCTCCCACGCATCGATGTGCGCACCCACATCTTATTGAATCGTACCTGCCCAGCGCTCTTTCCTTTCTTCGGAATGAAGATCGATTCGTAGTCAGCTTCGGCTAGAAGTGGCAATGTGTGGAACCCGATTTTTTCCTTACAGTCGGCTAGCCAGCCACCGACCGCCTGCTCGACGATATATCGCGTAACATGAGGTGGGGTATAGTAGATACCGTCTTTTTTTCGCTTGGATGTAGCCGGCACAGGTGCGCCGATCGCAACAAGCTTGATCTCTTCGATGTCTGTAATCGACTGCTCGAAAATGTGACCTAAGATGTTGACACTTACCTCGCTACCGAAATCATAACTTCCAATTGTCTTGAACGCTTCGCATAGTTCGTTGCTTAGAACGAGCGCGTTGAGCTGAGGGTTTTCAGAAAACAAGCCGCCGTTGTATCCAGGGATCTTCAGAGGGGGACTCCCCTTGTCGATTGCCGTAAAGAGGCCCTTGAAATTCGCCCATACCGGCTGGGGAACATAAGGGTTTACCGCCTCATAGGTTTTTTTGAGTGTTTCCTTCGGAAGTAGGTCGCGATCTTCAGCAAACGCCACGAACAGAATTCGATCAAGGATCGTTTGCGAGAAATTGATCACGTCGAGCATAGATACCGTCGGATTGCTCGATGATATCTGTGTCACAAGATTGATCCGAAGGCTTCGATAGTCTCGGTAGAGGGCGTCAGTCACCTCTTTATCGACCATGTCGCTTTCAGCGAGTAGGGTGGCCGTATTACCCCCTAGCAGGTTTTCGGCTGATAGAAGGAGCAACATTCGCTCGTAATCACGTGAATCGAGGGGACTTGTTAAGTCGAACCGTTCATAGTCCTTTCGGCCGTACCCAACGGCATAAAGTCTGATCTCACGAAAATTCGAAAGCAGCGCCCACTTCGCCCCCTTGGCATCCATCGCGTATTCCCAGACTTGTTGGACGGGTGTTTTTCCGCGTCCGGGCATCATCGCATCTAAGTCTTGGGTTTTGGCACCTTTGAGCTCGAAAGGCGCGAGGATCGAGTCTTTAACCGGAGTGAAGTAACCTATCGCGGCGTCTGCGTTGCCCGATCCGATCGGCTGGTTTTTGACCACTGTCCATGCGGATGGCGATGTGCCACTCTGTTTATAGCCCAGGAGTTGCACGAGAATGTGTTCGATGAACTGCCCATCATTTTTTGTTTCACTGTTGTATAGGCCTTTTTCAAGGTTATGGGCCCAAGCGGTGAGAAGCGTCTGGTGCGCAACGGTTGGCACCGGCGCATGCTTCAAATATTTTTCGAGAACACGAGGATGAAAAAGCGGCATAGTATCTTCATAGTTTGAGTCTGGCGGTATTTGCCCACTCGGGTAATAAAATGGCTAAGATTAGTAATTGGAATACTACCTACTACATGTCATTCATATGCGAGCAAGTAGTCGCAAACCACAGGGTTATTCCTTGGTTGGGGCGTAGCTACGGTTGGCCTTCTACCTTTTGTGCTTCGCGAACGTTTTGTTTTCAATTCGTGGGGATTTATCCTGCCAATACTGTTTAGTCGATCAAGCGAGGGTTTAGGGACAGGTGTTCCGGGTCTTAAATAAGCACTGAGGTTACGGGCTCGACGGCTTGGATAAGACCAACAAATAAAATCCTCGCGTGCCACTGCCAGCATGGCAGCTTGGTCAGTAAGTTCAATCCATTTTAAGGCAGCAGCGATAAATGAGGTTCCATAACGATTGGCACAATGCCCTAGATATAACAACCTCCATTTGAAGCAGCATCAACCAGCATCCAACACAATTTTCAGCCAGAAATAACTGCAACTATCTACCCCGAAAACCGAGATTAACTGCAAATGAACCTGTATTTATCCCCCCCGACCTGCATTTGATATTAGCGAACCAGAAATAAGTGCGACTGACTTGGTTCACTCATCAGTAGTGAGGGGTGTAGGACCTACCGGAATCGTCAATTCAGCTATGTCCATATTACCGCTATAAAACGTGTCCATCCGAAAACGTAAACCGCACGCTGTATTTACGGAGAATAAGGTTCGGCACCATTCTGGCAGCAGCTCTCGCCTTGCCGTCGAAATCGGAAGCGACTAATATTCCCCGCACCTTCCCATTATCCTCCTCGGCAGCGATGTCGCCCATATAGCTAAGAATCTGTCCAACAGCGTCGCGCCCAGCGCGACCGGCCTTTAGCTCAATAACGACGACTGTACCAGACACGTCGCGCGCTGTTATATCAATGAAACCGGAGTCAACAGAACGTTCGGCGCCGTCATCAATAATCGAGATACCCAGCTCAAGTTGTTGAATTTCGATTCTAAGTGCGGCCTGCATGTCGCGCTCCAAGCCGATCCGTCGAAGCGCTCCCTCCTCGGCCATTCCCTGACTATTATCTCCAGCCTCCGAAGACACCGAAGTGTCCATCGCGCCGCCACCTAAATCCAGGAATTTTTTGTACCTTTTGATAGCATCACGGTAAGAGGCAAGGTTATTGCGGATAACACCATCGAATGGAATTTTGCTTGGGTTCGGACGGTTATGCCGCTCGTCACCTTTCGAATAACTCAGCACTTCAATTAGGTCCATCATTCGATCCTT
Organism: Nitrosospira sp.; assembly: GCA_039922995.1. Lineage (GTDB taxonomy): Bacteria > Pseudomonadota > Gammaproteobacteria > Burkholderiales > Nitrosomonadaceae > Nitrosospira. Next base: position 2,639 of record JBDTDT010000073.1, read on the forward strand.
GGCATAGTGCTCGTCAAGGTCGCCGTGACACTCCTCTACACGAGCAGCGCGGAACATCTGGGCAGCAATCGTATTTGGCTGGTACTTCTGCGTCTCTAACCACTGACGGTAATCTTCTTTTTTCATCAAGTACCCCTTTTGTAGCCGCTGAAAATGTTGGTGTAAATGAATAATTTTGTATTAGGGTGCTGGGGAATGAAGGGTTATTTAGATCGGCAACCCCACCATAGCGGCTAGCGTGCTTTAAAGCGCGAATCGTGTCTTCACCTCTTTAAGTTGAGTTATTAATAACCGACCTGTAGGCTAATCAAGGGTGTTGCATAAGACTTCCCGTTTCGCCACAGAAAATCCAGTTTATGTTTCAGGCCTGCAATGCATTTACAATCCGAAGTGTTCTGCGGCTAAAACCACGCAACTCGGTCGAATCGATCTGGTCGGTTGTAGCATCAGCTATTTTTTCGCCATGGTGGTATTGAGCGGTATAGTCTGTAATTTCGTTTAACTCGTCATATAAGTATGCTGCGAAGTGAGTCGATCCACCTTCCCGGATTTTGCCGACAATACTCCCAAGCCAATCACCTTCATTGAAAGAAAGAGGGTAAATTGTTTGCATATGTGTTTCCAAAACAGTGCGCATTTTACGGATGACATCAATATGCTGGCCAGCGCCATGGGTAACATAGGCCTGCAAGTCATCTATATCGGTTGCGGTACGGCCTTGACAGGCCTTCTCAAGATCGTGGACAGCGATTTTCGTCCCAAACTGACCATGATCCGCCAATGAAAGAGTCGCGCGCTCGGCTAGCGAACATTTTGCCCATATCTGCTTTAGAAAAGCTGCATCATGCGATAACACAAGTATCTGTGCGCATTTGCCCGCAATCTTGATAATCTCATGTATCGTCTGGCGCCGCCTGAAGGCATCCTGACTGTTGAACGGATCATCGAATACAACAATTTTGTTGGCCAAACTTTCGTCACGCTCCAAGTGAGCCAAGAAAAAAACGAGGGCAAGGGTTGATCGATCGCCAGCACTCAAGGTGTTCTTGAAGCTCGGCATATGGTTCGGTGTATTACCGCCTCCAATATCAATTGCAACCCGATTGATAATAAGTTGATAGCTGGAAGTGGCAACGCCTCCCAAGTAGGTGTGCTTTGTTTCTGCTATTCTAAATCCAGCATTAAATGCATCCAGAAAATCATTGATTCTTTGCTGGTAAGGTTTTACCACACCTGCCGTATGCCGTTCTAATTGTTCGCGGATCTCCAATTTTTGGATCTCGATATCGTCTTTTTTTAGCACCAATCGATTGTAGTCATCACATAGCTTGACCACACTCGCGCTGTGCCGTGTTTTTATCGTTTTCATGCGTGTCAATTCGATAGTCGCGGCTGTAACATCGATCATATCAACTTCTGTTTTCTTGGCCGCAATCAAAATATTTGCCTGCTGGACGGCCAGGTTGAATATATCCACTTTGTCTTTCGCTGCCTCATAGGCACTAACTGCCTTTAGGAAGCCATCATCGATAGGGACAGCCTCAAGTGGCTCCCTAATCTTGTACTCGATCAAGGCTAGCGCCGCCTCTTTTAAGAATTTAATAGCGTCAGCAACTGATCCCGAATAAGCAAGAGCGGCTGTATCAAGCTGGCAATACTTGCTCCAAAATTCGATGCCACCCTTATGCTGTTCAGCCAATGTGTCCAACCTGGCTGAAGCGGTGTCACCAAAGGCTTGATTGATTAATCGCTCCATTGTGGCAATCTCTCCGCGCAAAGCTTTGTAGCTGTCGCTGAAAACTGCCCGATAAGCGGTTATCAGCGATAAGCCTTCAATCCCCTGACCACAGAAAGCACAGGAATCGCTGCTGTGATCAATGCCTTGCACAATCCAGTTTGTACCGTTAGATAGCGTCATGCCATGCGCTGTCAAATGGGCATTAATCTGCTGCTCTGCGTCTTTGGTGATATCGTCGATTGTTTTGGCAAGAAGTTCTGTAAATGTATCCGGCAAGGCTGGCAATACCAGCTCCGCTAGGCCTGAACGGGTCTTTATGGCAGTGGCCTCGCGGATAGCGGTTAATTGTAATTCCTGCGCAATTATCTGCTCGTCGATGTCGTCTGTTTTTGGGAGAGCAATGAAATTTTCAAGCTTCATGCCAGGCGAGATATGTGTTTGAATCGCCTTGGCTGTACTGCTGATTTCTGTAGTCTTTGTCCGGCTTTCGCCCGCCCATTTTGATTCTTGTTCGGCCAGTCTCACGCCAGCCTCACCGATAATTACACGATAAAGATTTCGTTTCTGATCGGTATCCACCACCTCGCCAGAATGGACATTCTCGCTAATAAAAATTCCATCAAAGATGGCAATGTCCGTATAGGGCATACTCCATGCGTCGCCATTGAATCGAAAATTGCCTCTACTGGTCAGAAAGTCGATGCTCGGCGCTTCACTTGCTCCTAGGGTTTTGCGACCTAAAACATGTGCATTATCGGCAGTTCTCAAGGATCGTAAAATTGCGCACATTGTCGTTTTACCGAAACCATTAGCGCCGAATATAAAGCTGTTCTTAGCAAGACTTGTATCGCCGCCAAGTTGAGAATTCTGGAAACGTCCTACATTCTTGATATGTATAATTTTTTTTAGCATATCTCCCCCTAGAAAGTGAATTACACCTCGTGCTTATTTATTAACAAGACATAATTTCTGTCTCACTTTGGCTATTTATGCCGTATCGAACTTTCGTGTTCAGTTAGTTCAGCAATGAGTCACTTGGCCGATCGTATCAGATGCCAAACCTACACTATGCTGTTATCGGGCGTGGGATTTGATGGGTTATAGTTGCGCCGTAGAAAAGATTCTTGGGGCCAACCCTAATAGCGAGTTATTTTTCACTTTTCATCATGGGTAGGCTTACGTCTGTTTCGTCAAGCTTCCATGCTCCAGCGGTGAAGAGGCCAATGCCAGGAAGCAAGAAAAAAACAGTGCCGATGATATCTGCAACGCCTGTTCCGCTCAAAGAGTGATCAATTGTCTTCTGTGCAGGAAAATACCCCACTTTGGTGCACATGATGGAAACCGTTTTGTTTGTCTTTGCCTCGACCTGCGCTTTTCCCTGATACATCTGACCATTGACCTGAAGGGTAGCATCAGGTTCCGAGCAGACAGCACTCACGGTCTGGGTTTTTGGTGCAAAGGTAGAACATCCGGAAACTGCAATACTCGATGCAACGATTGCAGCAATAACCTTTTTCATGCCTTTCTCCTTGTGGTGCTCTTCTTGATTAAGGGTGATGAGCAAACCCCCCGGCAATCTATTTGACGGCGTAAATTTCCCTTTCTTGAGGAGGCCCCTTAAAGATCAAATGTCCGCAATTTCTATTTTAGGTTTTATGGCTGAGTTAACAACTGGACTTAGGTACACCTGTCGCTGAGTATGGGTATTACGGAGTGGCAAGCTGAGCTACTTGCCTACAGACCACCTTCCAAATTCACTCGTCTAACTCAATAAGTCATGTAGCTTATTTCCAAAATTATTTATACTTTTTACAATTGATAACATATTTTATCAACTGTAAAATGGATTCATGAATTCCCTCATCCCCAAATCCCCAAACTCGAATATTTGGGGGTCTAAGCAGTTTTAGAAACGGCGGACATGCTTGCCCCAAATCTTCATTTTTTCAATTAACGCGACAGAACTAATCGAAGAGAGAATTCAAACGGAAATCAAG
>JBDTDT010000074.1:0-9457 GCA_039922995.1 Nitrosospira sp.
GGAAACCCCGCAGTCCGTCGACCACGGCAATCAAGAGGTCGGTCAGTCCACGGTTTCTCAGCTCATTGAAGACCTTGAGCCAAAACTTGGCGCCCTCGGTCTGCTCGGTCCACAATCCCAGCACTTCCTTGCGTCCGTCGGCCCGGATGCCCAGCGCCAGGTATACAGCTTTGTTCCTGACCATGTCTTCATCCCGGATCTTCAGCCGCAGCGCATCGAAGTAGACGATCGGATATAGAGCCTCGAGCGGGCGCATCTGCCATTGCCCGACCTCGGTCAGCACTTCGCCGGTAATGGTGGAAATCAGATCGGGCGATACTTGCAGGCCATACAGTTCCAGCAGATGCGCCTGAATCTCGCGTACGCTCATGCCACGTGCGTACATGCTGATCACATGATCATCGAAGCCGGGCAAACGGCGCTGGTATTTGGCCACTAACTGCGGTTCGAATGTGGCCAGCCGGTCACGCGGAATATCCAGCTGCAGTTCGCCGCCGGGAGTAATGACGGTCTTCGGACTGGTGCCGTTGCGGTGGTTGCCAGCTGCCTGCACAGCTTCGGTGGTGAGGTGGTGGTTCAGTTCCGCGGCCAGCATGCGCTCGGCCAATTGTTTCTTGAGTTGGCCGGCCAGCCCGGACTCTCCCAGAATTGATGCGGCATCCTTGTTCCGGACCTAGGCCAGCAGTTGGTCAATCAGTTCATCCGGGAATAGCTTGGACGCCTTCGCTTTGGTCTTTCTGCTCTTGATGGTCATCGTATCGGTCATGTTGTTTCCCTTTCAATATCATCTCATGACCTCTACACACAAAATATCTGACAGGCTCATTGGGATTCTCCGGGCAGGGCTTGCTGTTGATTAGGCCCCCTTCTCCCCATGCGCTGTAAAGGCCCGCTTCCACTGGTAGTAGGTTTCTCTTGAAATTCAGAAATGTCTGCAGGTAAAGGCCACGTTGCCGGAGTTAGCACCATACTCAAACACTTTCAGCTTTAGGGAAATATCTCTTTGCGCTTGTAGGTTCATTTACGACTCCTGTAAAATGGTTCAATTTATCAAAATTGTTAACGGACGTCGTGAGATTCACAGCCTGTTGGGCAGCGTCGACGGCAGCGCTGAACGGAAGCCCCTTCATGTTGGATTCCATGTATGCCCAGTCTGGGTTTCCGCTGTTATCAATGGGCAGGCGCACTTTGGTAGCCTTCATCCGAGCGAGGGTCCACTTGTAGCCGTACGTGAACCGCGAACGTCCGTGCTTGATGATAGCGGCGATAAACAACTGGACCCAGCGAGACATCTTGTGCTTGGGCACGAGCACGTTCACGTCGTCGCATGCAAAATAGCCCTGATCCTGTAAGAAGGCGTTTCCGACGCTGTTCCCGTTGTAGACGACTGTCAAGGTGCCGGACGGGAAGATTGGGGGCAGATCGGCAACGTCGGTGATTCCGTTGTTCTTCTCGCTTGCGCCGATGAATCTCGTCGCCCCAGGTGACCTGTCGGCCTTCGTTACTCGCCTGCCCTTCTTGACCTCGAAGAGGTCTTGGAGTAAGAAGTCCCGCCACCTAGCCCCGGTTGGGTCGATGAAGGGGACAGGCTCACCAACGCCTTCGCGAGGCCGTCATGCGTGGGGAATTTAGTCGAGTACACTCACACTGGCACCTCTTTAGGGACGAGCAGAGAGCCTAGAGTACGGTTCGCCTGACGTCCATAGGAGAAGCGATAGCGGTTCTCCCAGATGCATAGGGCCCACCACAACTTCTCAGCAATCGTCATGGACGGGTCCTTCGCCGTCAGGATCATGACGTCGCGCCCGCATACAAAGGGTTCGGGCTGGACGAAAGTAGAGAGCACGCCCCCCCCTAAGGCAACAGACAGCTCACCAGACGTGGCTGGTTCCAAGTCGACCAAGACTCGCGCGGTAACACCGTTGTTCCCCATCGCCCGCGAGACAAAGTTCACGCCCCCCGGAGGCTCCACCCGCGTCAGGGCGTTGAGTTCTAACGAATGTCCGTAACGGAGGTCGAAAATTTGGTCGAGGCGCTGATTCATTCGTTGACCTCGTCGATCTCCTGAACCCCTCGAAGTAGGAAGAGGGCACGGTCGAGAAGGACCTTCTCCAAGTCCTTCTGGGTGAGCGTCGAGTAGTCGGTCTCCATGTAGGCCTCCGCTACCCACTCGTCCTCTGGGCCGACCCTCGCGGTGACTGATTCCCCAGCGTGAACTTCCCGATTACGCCAACACTCAATCCATCGATCCCTGGTGCTGGGCCAAGTGCCGTCACGGTCGACCCGGCCGAGGTTCTTCACTTTCACCAACCCGTCTTCGCGCCAATACCCGAACCATGTTTTCTTATTCGCAGTCTCGTGTGGAATACTTGCCGTGAAGACCATGATGCAAGTAACGACACCGACCGGGAAAAACACCTCCGGCGGCATTGACATGACTGCCTCAAAGGCGTGCTTCCCCAGGATGCTGCGCTTCTCAGCTGAGCACGCTGTGGCGCACGACACTGGAACGATGGCGACGCCGGTCCCACCCTTCTGGAGAGTGTCGAGCATGTGCTCGACGAAGCGGAGCTCCGACAAATCTTCCTTGGACTTCGCGTATGGCGGATTGATCAGGCCGATGTTTGGCTTATGCCTTTTGATAGCCTTAGTAATTGCTGTGTCGAAACACGAACCCTGATAGAGGTTCGCCTTACCGTCGCCTCGCAGGATCATATTCGATGCCGCCAAGGCGTACATGCTTGCGCGCTGTTCCACACGCCCACAAGCCATTGCTTTTTAATGGAGTCAATCTCCGCTTGCGTCGTCGCCGTCTTTGCCATTTGCATCATGGCAGAGATTAAAAAGCCGCCTGTTCCAGCACACGGGTCGACGACTATGTCGTCCTTTGTAACATTCGTGATAAGAGAGAACAATTCGGTCACATGCTTTGGGGTGAGGACGATTCCGAGACCCTTGCCATCGCCCCGGTGTACTTCAGGAACTCACCATAGAACTGCCCGACTACATCGAAGTCGTGGTAGATCGTCAAGAATGGTAGAACCCTATCGGCAAGGAGCCTCACGATCTCGTTCAGCAACCCCTTTGGGTATCCTTTGGTGGGCTTGCGCAGCTCGGGCTGCACCTCAATGTTGGTAAAAGGCTGCGTCATGTTGTCGACCTTGGCGACCGGAATATTCGCCTTTGTGATTTCCTTCTTGATGGTCTGCATCCAGAACGCGGGAAGTTCTTCGGCCGGATACTTATCGTAGGTCTCACGGAAGACGTCGTTTCCCAGCGCGATGAGTGTACCGGCAACAGCAAGCGGCTTCTCCTGCTCGCTCATCTCAGCCTCGTCCCGCATGAACTCGTGCATCTCCATAGAGAACTGGATCAAGTCCCGCGTCCTCTGGGTTTGAACCGCCCGGTCGAACGAGGCGGCAGCGATGAGATCGGAGAGCGGGACCATTTTCGTGATCGCTGCTCCTGTTGGCGAACACAAATCTCGCGGTTCGACTTCACCCTTCGGGACCAACATGAACGACCAACGGCTCGACTTCTTGTCCCCAGAAACTGCAATAGCGATCGTGGTGTAGTTGGGCGACAGGTTTCGTGTGTAGTGCAACACCCCGTCGACCGCGTACTCAACCGGCTTGTCGCAATTAGGCGACTCATGGAACTTCACATCGCCCTTGCACTCGATTACGACGACCATATCGGGTGTATCGGGTGCGGTGATGATGAACTCCGGGTATCCCCGCCCGCCCTTGCCGCTCTTTCCGGCCTTCGCCAGAGCAGACCGAATGGTCTCGACGGTTGACTGCTGCTTCTCGACGATCACCGTATCCGGGTCATCGTAGAACCCGTGCTTGCGTAGCAGATCGTCGACCAGGTCCTCAGTTACACGCTCGTTCGCCATTTCATCCTTCAGAACTTTTTAAAATTCGAACGACATTCTACTAAATAAGCTAATTATCCCTATATCGGGAAAGAAATGCGCGGCGGGGGATTACTCATTCCCCACCTTAGGGATACATCCAGCGTAGCCGTTTGATAGCTGCAGAGATGAACCTGCAAGCCAAAGTGGTTCGATTGCTCCGGCTCTGGCAGCCAGTCCGCTTCGGTCGACACCTCGCCGTTCCGGGACTAATGCTCTTGGTTTCTATTTTTAACTTTTATAGCTGCTCGAACAATTGGTCAAAAGTACTGCCTCGCTCTAGATTTAACGTTTAGAGGTAAGGCCCTCCTCTAGGCGCCCTCGAGCCCCCAAACTTCCGTTTCCCCCAAGTCCCAATTGTTTCGTCAGTTAATAGTTATATGTCATACATTCCATACAAGACTTGTACTCTATGAGCCATATGACAGGACAGGGCGGGGTGGAGAGGCGTGGTCCCATACCCCCCTTCGAGATTCCACATCTAAGTGCCGCAGGTAGGTACGTATGGCCATTAACAACACCAGCACAAGCTTCTTCTTTAGGCGCTAGCTGTGAACCTATCCGGCAAGGCGCTGTCAGGACAGATTAGTCTGGATTCAGATGCAATACGGGGAATTGTTGGGCACTTAGTTGGGCACTTTCTTATTTAAGAAGAGAAAAAAATAAAAAAGGTTAGACGTTTCCGTCTAACCCCTTGAATTATTGGCGCGCCCGGCAGGATTCGAACCCACGACCCCTTGGTTCGTAGCCAAGTACTCTATCCAACTGAGCTACGGGCGCTAACGCTTGGCAATTTCCTCTATATTATTTAAAATTGCCATACAATTATATCAGACTGACGGACTACCAAGTCAAAGCGAACCTTTCCCGGTCAAAAAATATTCCAGGAATCTCACCATAAACTTGAATAATGCCAGTACCATTTAAAAACAAACTCATGCGTGAGAAAATAGCAGACGTGGTGGTAGCACGCCTCGCATCTGATTTGGAATATATGGTGTATTTTAATGGTGGCGGAAAGGATATTGCTGACTCGCAGAATTCCACGATGTGCACCAGATTGAATCATCACCCCTAAAGTGTCGGTATAGAACACGTGTAAAAACGTCAATACGATGAATGCCGACAAACTTAAGGATCGGGGATAAGCACCGCCGCGCCGGTCAGTTTTCCTTCCCGCAACCTTGTCAAGCGGTATTGGCCTGACTGAGCGGCAATGCCTCTGTCGTAACCCTAATTGGAATTTTTGGCGCCAATGCCAGAAATTCTTTGGCATCCCGGCGCGTGAGATTGGCCACCGAAACCAAGCGTTTTTCGCGCCATAGGATGTCGTAGGGAAAAGCGGGAATGTCGCTCATGTGGATGCCGCCACAAACCACGATTCCACCGGGACGAATGGCGCGCAGCGCGGCAGGCACCAAAGTGCCGATCGATGCAAAGATAATGGCAGCATCGAGTCTCTCGGGCGGCATCGCGTCTGATCCCCCTGCCCAGATTGCCTCCATCCTGCCTGCAAAATCCTGCGCCGCTATATCGCCGGCGCGCGTAAATGCAAATAGCTTTTTTCCCTCATAACGCAGAATCTGGGCCAAGATATGAGCGGCGGTGCCGAATCCGTAAATACCCACCCGATCGGCGCTTCCGGCCAATTTAAACGCCCGATAACCAATAAGTCCGGCACATAACAGGGGCGCGGCCTCGACATCGCTATAAGCATCGGGAATACGAAAACAATAACGCGCGTCAGCGACAGTATATTCAGCATAACCGCCATCGATTTGATAACCGGTAAACTTGGTACTCTCGCATAAATTTTCATGCCCACTCCGGCAATACTCACACTCGCCACAAGTCCAACCCAGCCAGGGAATACCAATCCGCTCGCCAATGGAAAAGCTGCCTGCGTTCGCTCCGCAAGCCACTACTCACTCTATGATTTCATGCCCAGGAATAATGGGCAATTTTGGGTTGGGCAGTTCGCCATCAACAACATGTAAATCGGTGCGGCATACTGCACAAGCCGCAATCCTGACCAGCAACTGATCTGGGCCCGGCAGCGGACAAGACAAGCTGCGCATATGCATTGCCTGTCCCGGTTCATCCAGAACCATCGCCCGCATGGAATTGTTTAGTTTGGACATGACATCACGAGCAGCTATATTATCAAGTCTAGCGACCCTGCGGGTGATCCGCTACTTGCCTCTCCAGGTTCAAAGAAATGAAACGTGACACTTGCGCCACTTATCCACCGCTCAATACCCTAAAGCCCGTGTGGCCCCGTCATCCGGTTTGGCATGCCTTGGCTAGAAATGCCTTTCCCGACCAGAATGACGATTGTCCGCCTTGCCTGCGGCGATCTGTTTGTTCACTCGCCGACATGTCTGGCGCCGGAACTCAAAACCGGAATCGAGAAAATGGGAACCCCCCGCTGGATCATCGGTCCGAACCGTATTCATTATTGGTGGATTCCAGAATGGAAAAATGCATTTCCGGATGCAAAAGTCTATCTTGCGCCACGAACCAGAGAGCAGGCTGGCCGCCACATAGCTTTCGATAGTTTTACTCTGGACAAAGACACAGGCTATCCATGGGACGCGGAAATCGCCACGTTGCCTATCGCAGGAAGCTTCATGGTGGAGTTTGAGTTCTTTCACCATGCAAGCTGCACGCTCATCCTGACAGATTTGATCGAAAATTTCGAGCCGGGAAAACTGAATTCGTTCATTATGAGCTGGTTAACCCGATTAGGCGGAGATCCCGACGGCCAGATGCCGCGTGACACGCGGCTGACTTTTTTCAAAAGGAGACGGCAACTTCAGGCAGCAATCAAGAAAATGCTTGCCTGGAATCCAGAACGCATCATTCTGGCCCATGGGCGCTGGTATGAGAAAAACGGTACGGCCGAACTGCACCGGGCGTTTCGATGGATACTCGACTAGCGCCGGTATCTGAAACTGATTGAACAATCTCGATCGGTTCCATCCAAGGAATCGAGCACAAATCAACTATTCACGACACCTGCACCTTTTCTGAAGTGGCGGAGAGAGAGACCGCCTTACTTGCGTTCCATCGTATCCCATTACATACCAATAACCCGCACCATTGCTAGCTTTCAGAGTATTTCCTGTGTTGACACGTCTCAGGAGATACCATAATATCCTAGTCTCAAATGTATGCAGGAACGGTAGTTGGTATGCGACGCAGAATGCTCAGGTTGACAGCAAGAGAGGTCGTTAACAAGAAGAAACAAGGCAACTACTGCGACGGTGGAGGATTGTATCTCCAGATAAGCGAACCGGGCAGCAAGTCATGGATCTTTCGCTTTGCTTTAAATGGCAAGGACCGGCACATGGGTCTGGGCTCATGCCATACCGTTTCGTTGGCTGAAGCGCGTGGCGCAGCCGTCGAATGCCGCAAGCTGGTACTGCGCAAAATTGACCCCATCGCATCACGGGATGCTGATCACGCTCAACAAAGACTTGAAGCTGCCAAGTCAGTGTCTTTCTCCGAATGCGCCAACGCTTATATCAAAACACACCGGTCAAGCTGGAAAAATGCAAAGCATGCTGACCAGTGGGCTAATACGATCAAGACCTATTGCGGACCTGTCATGGGGGGGTTGTCCGTACAGACCATAGATACAGCGCTGATAATGAGAGTCCTCGAACCGATCTGGACGGTAAAGCCTGAAACAGCGAGCCGGTTGCGCGGCCGTATTGAATCGGTGCTTGATTGGGCAGTAGTCAGTGGATATCGCGAGGGCGACAACCCCGCGCGGTGGCGTGGCCATTTGGACAATTTGCTTCCGTCATTAAAGAAGAAATCGAGAGTCAAGCACCACCCTGCACTCCCATTTGAAGAGATGAGTGGGTTTATGGAGGAACTGAAGGCTCAGGAAGGAGTTGCGGCTCGGGCACTGGAGTTTCTTATTCTAACAGCAGCACGTACAGGGGAAACGATCGGGGCACAGTGGAAAGAGTTCGATCTCACTGCCATGATCTGGACTATTCCAGCTGTGAGGATGAAGGCGTCGATGGAGCATCGCATACCCTTATCGAAAAGAGCAATGGAAATTGTTCGGGCATTGCATATGGTCAAGCAGAGCGATTTTGTATTTCCGGGACAGAAAGAAGGTAAACCGCTGACCACTATGGCCATGCTGGCGCTTTTGAAGCGCATGGAAAAGATGAACCTTACAGTACATGGTTTTCGCTCATCGTTTCGTGACTGGGCGTCGGAATGTACAAACTTTCCGCGCGACGTGTGCGAGATGGCGCTTTCTCACACCATTGCGAATCAGGCCGAAGCCGCTTACCGGCGTGGGGATCTGATCGACAAACGACGCAGTTTGATGGAGGAGTGGTCTAGGCACTGCTATAGGCTATGCAACTACACTAAGTAGATAAGGATCGATTTGCGAGAAGTACTTCTCTGATTAGAGATTCCTAAAATATTAGCTCAATGGCGGAATCCAACGGAGGGATTGAATGCCTCGACGGGAAACGGTTGTACCGGTTCAACTCCGGTTTCGGCATTATTAATAAAGTATTTGAATTTATTACGAGACATTACACTATAGCTGAAAATTGATTAGTAAGCGTATGGTAATCACGATGCAAGAACCCTAAACGCAAACCATCATTCCGCAGCAATCGGAAGGATGCCTCTGTTTCAATTTTACACGTTTCGATCGCCCGATATAAGCTCTCAAACATGCTTCAGTTCAGGATTAAGGGCTAGTGCGCATACGCCACTGGCACATCCTGCCAGCTGGTGGTGTAACTGGGCGACATGTTTTCCCGCCGCATGGCCCATGACTTCCGTTTTGCCGTGGAAAACACCGAGAGCGTATTGCGCCCATATACCTGATTTAGCCTGTCCATGGCGTCCATCAGCCGCTGCGACTTGTCCCCGGCACCGTGCTGTGGCAATAGAGATAGCTGCCGCACAGCCGCGGGGCCGATGCCGATCAGCATGACCCCTGTTTTCTTGTAGGCGAAGCCCGGTCGGTAGATGCGCTTTAACCCAAAGAGCGCAGCCCGCACCAGCAGGCGGGTATCCGAACTCGCATTGGGCAGCGGTACCGTGATGCTTTTACTATACTGCGGATCCTGTTCGCGGAAGGGATTGGTCTGCACGAATACCTGGATCGCTTCGCAGACAGCGTTCTCCCGCCGTAGCTTTTCTGCTGCGCTGCTCATGTAGCTCGCAACCGATTCGCACAATTGCGGCAGGTCGTGCACCAGTTACCCGAATGAGCAGGAGGAAATGATCTGTTTCCTGGGAGGCGTGACTTCTTCCAATGCGAGGCACGAGATGCCGCGCAACTCATTTCCGGTACGCTCCATGACCACGCCGAATTTTGAACGCAGCCAGGTAGGGGATGCTTCGCGCAGTGCCTGCACCGTATTGACCCCGGCCGCATGCAGCTGCAGGCCGATACGACGGCCCACGCCCCAGACTTCCGCTACGCCGATTGTGGCCAGCAACGCGTCAACTTCTGCCCTCGGCATGGCAACCAGGTCGCACACCCCCTTGAAG
>JBDTDT010000075.1:0-5300 GCA_039922995.1 Nitrosospira sp.
CCATCAGAATCTCCCATCCCGTCCAAGAACTCCGGAGAGCCCGCATCCGCGGGCTTTTTCATTGCTTATCGTCCTGATATCTCGTTTGAGACTATCGCAGTCCCGATTGCATGGAGGCAAAAATAAGGTACATCGTATATTCCAGTACTTTATCCTCCGAAATCCCCTTGACCGACGCGGCGCGCCACACAAAGCTCGAACCAACCGGGCAAATTGGCCGACGAGAAAGTTTGCTTGTATTCGTCTAGTGGCCTCAAATGCCGATAGCTCAAGACCGCTTTGGTGGAAAGGAAGCCGCTCTGAGTATCTATCCAGATATACCACTGGTTCAAGCCAAGTGGCCAAGCCCACCGAAAATAGTTTAACACGTTGACCAGCGGGTCAAATGTGGCGGATATAAACATGCCAGACGCGTGAACTCAATCAGGTTAATCGTAAATATTGCCCGCCGTGTCGAATCCATCGATTCCTGAAAGGTTAGACACGCTCGCCATGCGCCTTCTTCTAAATAATCTCACCTTGCATGCTGTTATAGTGTTTGGGGTCGAGTACAAAGTGATGAGAAACCTGACCTGCTAAATGATAACGATGACCGCTGCACAAAGGTTCTATATTCCAGGCCCTCATATTTTTCTTCAAGCCTGAAACTCTTCTGCGCAGAAACCTTTCTAATTTATGGTATTCAAACGCTTGTAATACTATAATCAACGAATTTTCAGATTTCTCACCTGTGCTTACATTGTCTTCCATGCAGTTATTTGCCTTCGGCATTAACCATCAGACCGCGCCGCTGGACGTGCGTGAGCAGGTCGCGTTTCCGGAAGATGCGATGGAGCATGCTTTGCACGATCTTGTTGGCCATCGTCCTGTGAGAGAGGCAGCGATCGTTTCGACCTGCAATCGCACCGAGGTTTATTGCAGCACTGAGAAGCCGGAGGAGGCAATGCACTGGCTGGCGGATTTCCACCACTTGCAGGCGCGTGAGCTGGAGCCGTATCTCTACAAATTGCCTCGCGAAAAAGCGGTGAAGCATGCATTCCGGGTAGCCAGCGGACTGGATTCCATGGTACTGGGTGAGCCGCAGATACTCGGTCAATTAAAGAACGCGGTGAAGTCCGCTGAACACGCCGGCACGCTCGGAATGCTGTTGCATAAATTGTTCCAGCGTACTTTCTTCGTCGCCAAGGAAGTTCGCAGCTCCACGGAGATTGGCGCAAATTCCGTTTCCATGGCTGCTGCCGCTACGCGGCTGGCGGAGCGGATTTTTGGCGATATCAATGAGCAGCGTATATTATTTATTGGCGCGGGAGAAATGATCGAGTTATGCGCGAGTCATTTCGCCGCACGCCATCCGAAGCGCATTACTGTCGCCAATCGCACCAATGAACGCGCACAAGTTCTGGCTCATCGTTTCAATGCTCAGGCGATTACTCTGAACGAGCTTCCCGAACAGTTGGCAATGCACGATATCGTAGTGACTTGCACCGCGAGTACGCTGCCCATACTTGGCAAAGGCATGGTGGAGCGTGCAATCAAAGTGCGCAAGCATCGCCCAATTTTTATGGTGGATCTTGCCGTGCCGCGAGATGTCGAGCCGGAAGTGGCGGAACTGGATGATGTGTTTCTCTATTCCGTGGATGATCTTGCCGATATCGTCAAGGAGGGTCTGGATTCGCGCCAGGGTGCGGTAGCGCAGGCCGAGGCGATCATCGACTCAAACGTGGTTAATTTCATGCACTGGCTGGAATCGCGCGAACTGGTTCCCACCATTCGTGCGCTGCGTGATCAGGCCGAGCGGTATCGTCGCCATGAGCTGGAACGAGCCAGGAAGCTCCTGGCCAAGGGTGAAGACCCGCAAAAAATCATTGAATCTTTAAGCAATGGCCTGACTAACAAATTCCTTCATATCCCCTCTTACGCACTCAATCACGCTGCAGCGGACGAACGTGACGACCTGGTCGATCTGATCAACCGCCTGTACCATCT
Source organism: Nitrosospira sp. (assembly GCA_039922995.1). Classification (GTDB taxonomy): domain Bacteria; phylum Pseudomonadota; class Gammaproteobacteria; order Burkholderiales; family Nitrosomonadaceae; genus Nitrosospira. The sequence continues at coordinate 1,987 of JBDTDT010000075.1, forward strand.
CCACCGTCCAGAATGAACAAAAGTATCGCTGCCAAGCTCACGCAGCTTAGCGTGCGCTTGGAGGAATTGAATCGTCTGCTGAGCAGCGAAACCATTACCGCCAATCTCGATAATTATCGCAAGCTTACACGCGAACGCGCCGAGATCTTGCCAGTGGTAGAGCTTTACGATGCGTATCTGCAAAGCGAGCGCGATATCCATACCGCGCAGGAGATGTCTGGCGATGCTGAAATGCGTGAATTCGCCGATTCCGAAATACGCGGTGGCAAAGAGAGGCTTACGCAAATCGGAGCAGAGCTGCAGAAACAGTTGCTGCCTAGGGATCCCAGCGACGAGCGCAATATTTTTCTGGAAATCCGTGCCGGAACAGGCGGAGACGAGTCTGCTTTATTTGCGGGCGATTTGTTCCGCATGTATGCACGCTTCGCCGAGCGCCAACGCTGGCAAGTGGAAATAATTTCGCAAAGTCCATCCGAAGCCGGCGGTTACAAGGAAATCATCGCCAAGATCATCGGTAACGGGGCCTACTCCAAGCTCAAGTTCGAATCGGGCGGCCATCGGGTACAGCGTGTGCCTGCCACCGAGACCCAAGGGCGCATTCACACTTCCGCCTGCACCGTGGCGGTAATGCCCGAGGCGGACGAAATCATGGACGTGGTGCTGAATCCGGCAGAATTAAGAATTGATACCTACCGTGCTTCCGGTGCTGGCGGTCAACATATCAACAAGACGGATTCCGCCGTGCGTATAACTCACCTGCCGACTAATATCGTGGTCGAATGCCAGGATGGGCGTTCACAGCACAAAAACAAGGCGCAGGCGATGAGCGTGCTGGCGGCGCGCATTCGTGATAAGCAAATGCAGGAGCAGCAGAGCAAACAGGCTGCTACGCGCAAATCGTTAATCGGTAGCGGCGACCGCTCAGGACGCATTCGTACCTACAATTTTCCCCAAGGCCGAATAACCGATCACCGCATCAACCTCACGCTTTATAAGATAGAGCAGATTATGGACGGGGATTTGAATGAACTTTGTTCCGCGCTCATATCCGAGCATCAGGCGGAGCAATTGGCGGCAATGGGGGAGTAAAGATGCTTCCCTGCAGCTATACTTATCAGCGAACCTGGTTAGCTGAGTTGTAGTAGCTTGGGATTCATTTCCGCGATGCAGCAGATCACTATCTTGCAAGCGCTACATCTAGCGCGCTGTGACATCGATGATACCGATGCAAGAATTCTATTACAGAGCATACTCGAGGTGAGCCATGCGCATCTTATTGCCCATGCCGGGCAGGAACTCACCCTGGAACAAGCGCGAGCCTTTCAGCTAGTCGTTTCACGACGCTTCTGTGGGGAGCCGGTCGCCTACCTCATAGGCAAACGCGAGTTTTACAGTCTGGATTTCAAAGTAACATCGGCGGTGCTTATTCCTCGTCCCGAAACCGAATTACTGGTGGACTTGGCATTGCAGCGAATTCCCGCAGACCGTCCCTGTAAAGTTCTCGACCTCGGGACTGGTAGCGGTGCCATCGCAATAACCATTGCCAAGCATCGCCCGCTGGCGGACATCGTTGCTGTGGATTCATCCGCAAATGCTGTGGCTATCGCCAGAGTTAACGCTGTACAGCTTGATGCGGGTAACGTGCGTGTTATTACAGGCAACTGGTTCGATGGACTGGCCGGAGAAAAGTTTGATCTGATCGTTTCCAACCCGCCTTATATTGCCGGTGGAGACCCTCATCTTACTCAGGGCGACCTGCGTTTCGAGCCGCTAACCGCACTGACGACGGGCGGCGACGGACTTGAGTGCATTCGAGTCATCATCGCTTCTGCTTCTTCTCATCTTGTTGAGGGTGGCGCGCTTTTACTGGAGCATGGTTACAATCAGGCGGATGCATGTGAGCAATTACTGAATCAGGCCGGTTTCGTTGCAGTATCTTCTCATCCTGACCTGGCGGGCATAATACGTGTTAGCGGTGGACGGTTTAGAAGTTTTCCCATAGAAGCTGTTAGAATACGAAGTTTAGATTAATCGCAAGGAATCAAATCTCTTGAAAACGGCTTGACTTTCCCATAAGCTGATTGCAGGTTGATTTTAATTGACGAGGAGCCAACCATGAATACGCAAGAAACCATAAAAGAACAAGTTACTACCCATCCCGTGGTGCTCTACATGAAAGGTACGCCGCAAGCCCCTCAATGTGGGTTTTCAGCCCACGCGGTAAAGGTGCTCAATGCGTGCGGAGTGAAGGATATTTATTCGGTGGATGTACTTGCCGAACCGGAAATCCGGCAGGGCATCAAGGAATACTCAAATTGGCCGACTATTCCTCAGCTGTACATCAACGGTGAATTTGTCGGCGGTTCTGATATTGTTACAGAAATGTACCAGAACGGTGAGCTACAGAAGTTGCTTCAGAAATAAGAGGGCTGGAATTCTGATACAAAGATAAGATTGGAATAGAATCGGCTTATCGTCAATGAGTCAACCGATAGGTAAGTAGCGGCCGGCTTTTTATTGGATAACGGATCCAAGCCTATGGGCTCATTGCTGCGGCGATAGCCCAGTAGCGCGCAAACTTTCCGGCAGCCATGAACAGCATAGCCAATATCCAATTAATTCGGAGCCACCCCGCAGCGACACATAACAAATCGCCGATTATCGGCACCCATCCCAGCAACAGCACCGGACTACCGTGATTACGGACCCACTCCAGTCCGCGCATATTGCCGCCGGATCTTTTCAGAAGCGCTTTCTCATCGGGTAAAAAGAGTCCGATAGCATACGAACTCATGCCGCCCAAGGTATTGCCCAATGAAGCGACTCCCAGCGCAGTCCAATAAAGGTGAGGGTAAGCGGTCAATACGCCAAATAGTACCGCTTCCGAGCCACCAGGCAGCAGCGTGGCAGCAAGGAAACTGCTGGAGAATAGCGCCAGCAGGCTCGATTGCTCATCCATAGAAACTTTCTGAAAACAAATAAAGCCTCAGTGTAGCCGCTAATACGCCGCAGGTGGATGGTGGGTAAGGATTGTTTTGCAAGCGCGGCCATTAGCGGGCGGTATTTAATCACACCAAAATTTGACTTAACAATATTATTTGGCGATCATATGCTGACCGATTACTCATCTCTGTTCAAGAGGAAAACCATGACAACCAATGTAGCGCTTAAGCAAAAGATTAATTCCATCATTGATGCAAGGCACCTGCTCAAGCATCCTTTTTATGTAGCCTGGACAGAAGGAAAATTATCCAAGGAACAGTTGCGCCACTATGCGGAACAATACTTTCATAACGTGCTGGCTGAGCCGACCT
>JBDTDT010000076.1:0-18393 GCA_039922995.1 Nitrosospira sp.
TGCATAACACTCCAGGTTGCTCCTGCCAAAAGACAGGATGATGGCACAACCAGGGTGGTCAAAATTGAACGCTGATCACCCCGGATTCCTGGTCAGTTTTGCACGCTGTTTAACATGAGGAATTCGCCTGACATGACGATAACAGGTACCGGCCTTTCCATATCGTGTAGGGCCCTAAGTGTATTAAGTCCCACTTCTCCGCTGCTAGCTCCCCCAGCTTCCTGGGGAAGCTTCAGGTCAAGGAAGATCAGGTCCAGCGCCTCTGCCACTGCAATCTGAAGCCCTTCCCCGGCCGCGGCTGCCTCAAAGATCTCCGCTTTTTTGTGGGCCTGCAGAATCAGGTTCCTTATGCCTGCACGAAGCACGCCATGATCATCTATAAGTAAAATGCGCATTCTTTCCAAATTTATGAATGAGAGGGTGTATCTTCCTGCGCCGCCGTAATATTGTAGGTACATGGACGGTTCTTAATGACAGCAACACTGGTATAAAGCCTACGATGGTACTTAGCCGTAAAGATAAGAGGCTACGCCAGTGCCAAGGGGTATTTGTCAAATATACACACTATTTACCCTCCCGAACTACCACAGCTGTAGCACTACACGCGTGGCCTATTAGTGAGCCAATATTTGAGCCATTATTAGTTAACAGGAAAGCTGTTTTCGATCATTTTCCGCTTCCTGCTTCGATCACTTTTTTATGAACCCCGCACGCTCCATTATCGCGGACAAGGTTCCTTCATGCTGGCGGGTGAAGAGATTGACTGCAAGAAACGGTTTAAGGCGGAAAACCTTTAGCCTAGTTCGGTGCTCCCTCAAGGCTTTCTTGATGGAAAAGCATAATTTAAAACTGGCACCCGCCCAAGACCGAAGCCGCGCGCACTGACCTCTGCCACAGCATCTAAAAATACGTCTGCGTTGTTGGATCATGGAGCGGGAATTTTGCCGCTGGTTTACCCTGGATAAAATATGTTATCAACTGTAAATGATGGGAGGAATTTTCTCGGAACTTCGATCGTGCAATTATCGATAACGTATTTATCAATAATAAAGGATAGCTTGCTTCGCTTCTCGACCGCTTGGAAACCGACGCTAAGAGGCGATTGATTTCGCTGTTATCGTGGGGTGTCATTTCAAGATTCATGAGAGTTTCAGGCGATAAAATCGTGAACAGAAACCCGTTTATACACAATGTCTTGTATAAACCTTTCTGGGTTGGGCGTCCTTCTTTTTTCTTGTTTCCTAATCCCGCGCACCCATTTCTTCCCTGTCAAAAAGTAGGTATGGGTCTGCTGGTTCAATTGTAGGAGCCCGTATTCCACCTAGTAGCGGTTACACCGCTGTGTGCGTTCAGTCGGTTGCGTAGGTAAATAATAAATAAAAGAAAGGCTTATAAGGAAATTGGCGGGGAACGCGAGGTAAAAACTTGCCAGATATGAGGTTATGTGTAAAAGTACACCAATAATATGATTATATTATGATCTTTGGAGGGTAAATGGGAACCGTACGGAAGACAATCACTTTAACTGAGAAGCAAGACGATTGGATTAAGGCACAGATTACCGCAGGCGATTACACCAACGATAGTGAATATATCCGTGACCTCATCCGGCGTGAACAGGAGCGTAACGCTGAGACCGAGTTCATTCGTGCCGCGCTGATCGAAGGTGAGAACAGCGGCGAGCCGAAGCCACTTGATGCAGTCGCATTTAAACAAAGAATGCTGGCCACCCATGGCTGAATACCGCCTGACCCCCGCTGCTGAGCAGGACCTTGAAAGTATATGGGTTTATACACGTCAGCAATGGGGTATGGCACAGGCCGATCAATATATTGAGATTTTGATAGAGATCTTCACCAAATTAGCGAATTCACCAGATATTGCCTCCGTCTGTGATCATATACGGTCAGGTTATCGTCGCTATGGGGTGGCGCGACACATACTTTACTTTCGTACAACCGATTACGGTATTGTCATCGTTCGCATCCTGCATGATCGTATGGATGCCTCGCGCCACGTTTAGCGGACTTCAATACAAACAGACCGGGGCATGATGAATGACTTTCATCTTCGCTGAAGAACGCCCATTATTTGGTGTCTAATCCGCGAAGTATTGAAGAACCACACAAGCGCAGCAAAGGCAATCTTGACGATATCGCCTGGGCGACTACCGGATCATCTGTGGGATAAACGATGATGAGGTTTGCATACTTGCAGTAAAAATTGGCAACCGCAGGGAAGTTTATCGTTGATACTCCTATAAACCGCAACTTATTTTCCTGCTCCATATATCTGGTCAAATATGCCCTCATCGGCAAAATGCTTTTTCTGTGCCGCGTCCCAGCCGCCGAATTTGTCGATTTTTACCAATTCCAGCGACTGGAACTGCTTGGCATACTTGGCGGCAATATCGGGATCGGTAGGGCGATAAAAGTTCTTGCCCACGATCTCCTGACCTTCCGTGCTATACAAATATTTCAGATATCCTGTCGCTACGTCAATCGTGCCATGTTTGCGCGCGATGTCTTCGACAATTGCCACCGGCGGCTCCGCCAGAATGCTCAATGACGGCGTAACAATTTCAAACCTGTCCGGGCCGAATTCTTTTAAAGCCAGATAGGCTTCGTTTTCCCAGGCAATCAATACGTCACCAATATCCCGTTCGACAAAGGTCGTGGTTGCGCCACGTGCGCTGGTATCCAGCACGGCCACGTTTTTATATAGCCTGGCAACAAAAGCCTGGGCTGCCGCGGCGTCATTATTGCTGGTTTTAAGCGCATAAGCCCATGCTGCCAGATAATTCCAGCGCGCGCCGCCGGATGTTTTCGGGTTCGGCGTCACGATGCTGACATCCGGTTTGACGATGTCGTTCCAGTCCCTGATGCCCAGCGGATTACCCTTGCGTACCAGAAATACGATCGTGGAGGTATACGGCGAGCTATTGTTGGGCAGCAGGCTTTGCCAGTTTTCCGGGATCAGCCTGCGTTTCTGATAGAGTTGATCGACGTCATAGCCGAGTGCCAGGGTAACCACATCGGCCTCCGTGCCTTCCAATACCGCCCGTGCCTGCTTGCCGGAGCCTCCATGCGATTGATTGATGGTGACAGTATCGCCTGTCTTCGCCTTCCAGTATTTGGCGAACGCAGGGTTATATTCCTTATATAGCTCACGGGTCGGATCGTAGGACACATTGAGCAGCTGAACATCTGCCGCATGGACAGGGTTCGTTGCCAGAACCATCAGTATCGCCGCGAAGGCAAAATTAAAATAATCATTTTCCATAAGTGGTTTCCTTGGGCCAAGTTGTTAAAACGATATTTGAAAACGTGTGGAAATGACGCGTTCGGTGGGACGGTTGGCGACGTGATATACGGACCTGGCTCCTGTTCCCGTTACGGTTCCTGCCCCGCCAACGAAAGATACGTCTTCGTAATCGAACCGGATAAGCGCATTTCTGTTAAGGAACCAGTTGGCGCCGAGTGTCCAGGCTGTGGCTTTGCTGGCCGACTTGGTCGGATCAAGAACTCTGAAGGAACTTCTGTCGACAATCAGATCGCTCCAGCGCGCCGCGAGCTGTAGCGCACCCCAGGTGCCTTTTAGCGGATCGAAAATCCTCATGGGTTTGACGCCGGTAAATGAATTATCCTCGCCGGTGACCACGTAAGAAACTTGAACCTGGGCGGCTCTATTGGTCTGGGAAATATTATTGTAGTTGCTGTTCGCCGCCTGCCCGCTTACCGCCAGGGTTTGGCTCGAAAGGACATATTCTCCCATGAGCCCATATTGCCCCGCATACCAGTAAGCCTGGGGATAAATGCGGTGGGAAGGGCCATTGGCGGTAATGGTTCTTCCCGTTCCCGCCTGGCCTGTCAGCGAAGTGTAATCGAGGAATTGCGACTGGCCCAAAAGCGTTTTCTGGGCATTGATGGCCTGGTGATGCGGATTTGAAAAAGAGCCCGCCACACCGATCCCGATGCCTTCCAGCCAGGGGTAGCCGGAGTGCTGGAACGGTTGGGCAAATATACGCCCATCGAATTCCTTATTGTTGGCCAATCCGGCGGCCGTATTATTATTTATCGGGATGCCGCTGTAATTGGGATTGCCATTGTCTCCCGTGCCATCGGAAATGCCGATCTGGTAGGTCAATGCATTCTTGGAATCTATCGCACCGGCAGCGGTTTCTGTCTTGTAGCCCGGCTTGGCAAACGCGCCATGAAATTGTATGCCTGCATCCCGGTTAGGCGCCAGGCTGGATGGAAAGCCGCGTTCGAGAAAAACGGTGTCTGCATCGCCCTGCAAGCGTTCAAGACTGATTGATGGCTTGAACTTGCCGACCAGCAGGGCGGCTGCAGGATGATAAACGTAGTCGATGTAAGCATCCGGCAGGATGTCGCTACTCCCCGCCGCAAAGTCAGGCATGATTTTGAAATAGATGTTATTGAAAAGATAACCGTCTAGAATGATACGTGTTTGCCTGAGAAAGACGGAGTCTGGCCCCGCGGGGGCATACCAGCCCGCCGCAGTCGACGCAGGTGTCCAGACCGGGGCATTGTGGCCGACAAAGTTTCGATAGTCGGTTTGCAAGGTTCCACCTAATCGCAACTGATGCCTTTTGTCCGCCGAAGTGATCCTGAAACCATCCGAACCTGCATCGAACGACGGCAGTTTTTGTAGGGCTGCGGCAGTCACTTCGTCCTGCACTTCCAATTTGCGTTCCAGAATGTTCACTTTCCGCGTCAGCTTGGTTACTTCCGGTGAAGGCGCCGTTGCCGCCATGGCAGGTTCTTTCACAACCTCCGGTAATGGAGGCGCCGCTGCGATGGCTGGTTTAGGTAAAGCCGCAGCCCGATCGAGCTTTTCCAGCCGGTTTTCCAGTTGCTCCATTTTCTCCAGGCGTTTTTCGAGTTCCCGGATGCGTTTTTCAAGGGCTTCGGTATCGGCGCCTTGGGCATTGGAAATACCCAATAAAGCGAAAGTCATCATCCCGGCTATCACCGGGCCTCGGAAGTCGTTCATGTTCTTGTCCTTTTAGAATTTTTGTTTATGGTCATGTCTGTTCTGGCCTCTCCCTCATGAGTCCAGTGGGCCTCTCAAATGAGGGATATTTACGGCAAGGCCAATCTGATTGGGCAGCATCCGTCGATAGTCCGGCTTGATTATGTTTTCTTTTCCAGGAATCCTGGCTTGAGCCATTCACCTATATTACTGTTTAAGATGGACATAATTATTTATGTTCATCAAAGTGCTGAAAAGTTAAATGCACTATATCAACGAAAAGCTGGAGAGCTAATGAGAAATAATGATATGTATATCTTATTTAATGATAAATACAGGAACATAAAGCATAAGATATGCGCTGGAATATAGCGGGGCTTATTATTGATATTCCATTCAGTTATATGATATGACTACATTAGTTATAGTTATTTCCAAGTAGAATTTAAGGCGGGATTTTCATCTGTAATGGAAGGGAGGTTGACGTCGGTCTGAAAGGACCGGATTAGGCGTGGTCTCAGCCGACGTCCTCGGCGCGGATCTGCACGACGCTGACTTCTTGCTCTGGATAGCGGCCAGGATCGCGTTGAAATCAAGGTGAGTAAGTACGAAGTAAATGTTCGCGGCGGCGGCCCATGATTTCCGAATCCGGCGCGTTGTGTGGGTCAAGCTTTGACCCATGCGCGGCTTCGATGCCTGCCTCGGACAGCATGCCAATCCAATGCGGTGCCAGGTTCATATGGAAGTGTGGCTTCACATTATGGCCGGCGTGACCTCGCGCTCTTCCGCCCGCCACGCAGCATAGCGAAGTGCTAGCATGGCACCCATTGCTGGAGGCACATCAGGAACTCTCTTGAGAGCTCGACTGGCATTCTGCCAGGCAAATCGACTCACATCTGGTGGCGGAATTTAGCTAGGTATAGGGGTGTGCTAGGCATTGCGGACCCCTCAAGATCAAAATATTAAGCATCCGCGAAAGAGTCGACATCCGCCCCGAATAATGAAGCGATTGCGTGCCTGCCCTGTAAAATCTTACAGCTATTCAAAGACTAAACGGTATGATGTAATGATGTAATAAGGCTTTGCTATTCCCACTTTGCAAGCCGGCCATGCCAGCAATGGTCACCGAGAACTACGATTGCTCCTCCATTCAAACGGGTGACTAATTGCAACACAACCACTTCTTACTGGAAGTCTCCCCTCATCCCGAGAAGTTGAAGCCAGCTCACTCTACTGGTATTAAAGAATGATTTCAGATCATGATCCGCTGTTATCAACGGCTGACCTGCTTCCTTCGCTGGAAAAAACACTGGAAAAAAATCAGGACGTGAAGGATAAGCTTGAGAATTGTGCTGTCGAGCTATCCACTTTCAACGAAACTGCCAAAATTAAAATAGCAGAAATGGCGGAAAGCAGCATGTTGCAACATGCTGAGAAAACGCTGGCGCAAAGCGAGAATGCGGGTGAGAAGATGCTGGAGTGCGCAATTGAGCTTCAAGAGGTCAACGACGCCATCATCCAGGAAATTGGCGGCCGCGAAGGGCTTAATCGCAACTTGGAAGAGATTACGCTGAAGCTGGTCACGACACGAAATACCTTGTCCGATATGCAGGAGGTTCTGGTAGCGGCGCATAAAGTGGTGGAGGAGGCAAGTGCTTCGCTGGCGCGTTCAGAAGAAAAACAGACGGAACTGCGTCACGGCATGACCGAAAGCAGGCTTGCCGGAAAGAAGCTTTTTGAGGAAAAGGAGCGCCTGCGCGTCACGCTCAACCATATCGGGGATGCTGTGATCACCACGGACATGGCCGGCCACGTAAGTATCTGAATCCGGTCGCTGAAACCATGACCGGCTGGACTTCAGAGGAAGTAAAAGGGCATCCCCTGCAGGATATATTCCACATCATTCCTGCCCAAAGCGATGAAAGCGGTCCCAATCCGATTGAACTGGTCTGCCAGGGCAAGACAAACGTGGGCCTGGCGATTCATACGGTTCTGATACAGCGAAGCGGCAACACCTTCAGCATAGAAGATTCGGCCGCACCGTTAAGGGATCCCCATGGCAAGGTCATCGGTGCCGTGCTGATATTCCATGACGTTACGCAGGCGATAGATATGGCGGCACAGATGACCTTTCAGGCATCCCACGATGCCTTGACGGGGCTGATCGACTGGCGGGAATTCGAGCGGCACCTTGAGCATGCGCTGCTATCCTTCAAACAGGATGGCCGGCAGCATACCTTGCTGTATCTCGACCTCGACCAGTTCAAGATCGTCAACGATACGTGCGGCCACCTTGCGGGCGACGAGTTGTTAAAGCAAGTTACCGGCCTCATGCAGGCCCAGCTTCGCACCAACGATACCCTGGCCCGTGTAGGGGGAGATGAGTTTGCCTTGCTGCTGGAAAGCTGTCCTGAAGAACCGGCGCTGCGCTTGGCCGAAGTGCTGCGGGAGGCGGTGCACGATTTTCATTTCACCTGGCAAGATAAAATCTTTCAGTTCGGTTTAAGTATCGGGCTGGTCACCTTCGGCAATAGTGGGGAAACGCCCCCCGACATCTTGCGCATGGCGGATGCGGCTTGCTATCTGGCCAAGGACAAGGGCCGCAACCGGGTACAGGTTTATACCGCACAGGATATGGAAATCGCGCAGCGCCACGGCGAGATGGGATGGGTGGGCCGCATACAGAAGGCATTGGAAGAAAACCGTTTCGTGCTGTACTCGCAAAAAATATTGCCGCTTGCGGATAGGCCCGAGGCTGGGGAACATTATGAAATATTGCTGCGCATGTACGATGAGGACGGAAAACTGGTCCCACCGATGGACTTTATTCCGGCTGCGGAGCGGTACGGCCTCATGCCACAGATTGATCGCTGGGTCATTACGGCCGCTTTCGCACACTACGCGAGATGCCATCCGCCCGGAAGCATCTCCGGTACCTGTGCCATCAACCTTTCCGGGGCGTCGATCTGCGACGAAAGCTTTCATGAATTCGTGGCAGAGCAATTTACCCTGCATGACATTCCTACCGCAGGAATTTGTTTCGAGGTGACGGAAACTTCAGCGATCGCCAATTTGGCACAGGCTGCTCTTTTGATCTCCAAATTAAAAGAGTTGGGCTGCCGTTTTTCGCTAGATGATTTCGGAAGCGGGATGTCATCCTTTGCTTATCTCAAGCACTTACCGGTCGACTATTTAAAAATAGATGGGGGTTTTGTTAAGGATATGATCGACGATCCGATAGACCGTGCAATGGTCGAGGCCATCAACCATATTGGGCATGTCATGAAAATCGAGACCATTGCCGAGTTTGTGGAGAACGATGCCATTCTGGACGTCTTGCGAAAGATGGGTGTGGATTACGCGCAGGGGTACGGAATTGAAAAGCCGCGCTTAGCGTAATCCTGGCATGGATAAACGTTTCTCAATGCTTGTCGTATATGGCTTCAGCGTACTTCTCATTCTCGGCCTGGGCATGTCTTTTTTTCTTCATCAGAAATTGCAGGAAAGTGTGGATGCCGCGGCCGCCGCAACGCTGCTCCTGGATCAGACACGCGTTCGTCTGCGGGACGCACAGGTTGATTTCCTTATCATGGCGCAGCAGGTCGCGGATGTTTTGCTTGACCCTACCCCGGGCATCGCTTTTGGGGAGAAAAATAGCCGGAGGCAATACGCTTTCGATAACGCAGTGCTGGACACTTCAGCGGCCCTTGCTGCGACTCAAAACGAGGAATTAAAAAAGACGCTTGAAAAATTGATCGATCATGCACGTGAAATAATGCTTCCACTTGGGGATAAAATCATATTTCTCGCGATAACCGACCTAGACGCATCGAAGGCTTTCTACTGGCGTAAATACATACCCGCTCAGGCGGCAAACATGGCCCTCATCGATGATGCGATACGCCTTTCCTCAAATGAACTGAGGCGTTTCAGCGAGCAAGCCAATCAGACGACTGCCGAGGCACAATTTATTTCGCGTATCGTTCTTTTTCTCTTTGCCTGCCTGGGATTTGCCATTGCCATTTTCGTCGGGAAAGCCTTGATCCATCTGGAACAGGAACTGCGCCTGAAGGCAGCGCATGACTCGCTGACGGGATTATTCAACCACGGAACGATTATCGACATCCTCCGAAAGGCCGTAGCGCGCCATGAACGCAATGCTTACCCCCTGTCGATTATCTTTGCGGATCTGGACCATTTTAAGCAGACGAACGACAATTACGGGCATCAGGCAGGCGACGAGGTGTTGCGCGAAGTGGCCCAGAGGGGAAAGCACGTGCTAAGGCCCTACGATTCGTTTGGCCGGTATGGCGGAGAAGAGTTTGTGATTGTGCTGCCTGATTGCGGGGCAACGGGTGCCATGGCGATTGCGGAAAGAATTCGGTTTGCCATTGCTGATGAGCCGATTGTGACGGCTTCCGGCGCTATCCACACCACGCTCAGCCTTGGCGTGGCGGTGTCGGACGGGAAAACCCCTGTTCATTTCTTCGACTTGATCAGGCGTGCCGATGGCGCGCTATATGAAGCTAAGGAAAAGGGTCGTAACCGCGTGGTATGTGTGGATGAAAATTCGTTAAACCATGTGCTTCCGCTGCCAGCCCTGTTTCCGGATGAGGAGCGTGCTAACTTGGTCCGTGGACGTATGACTTCGGCACAGTAAATTCTTCGCACGGGGGCCGCCGGCACCGATGCTTGACGCGGGCGTCAGGAATCAGGCAATCTTGTCTTCCGGCAATCAATCAGGAGGATCAGAATATGTCCGTTCCCGCCATTCAGGACCCCGCCATCCAGGACCGGGCTGCCGGTGCCATCATGGGTGCCTTCATTGGGGATGCCCTGGGCCTCGGCCCCCACTGGTATTACGACCTCTCGGTGCTCCGCCACGACTACGGCGACTGGATCGCGGACTATACCGACCCCAGGGCCGGTCGCTACCATAGCGGTCTCAAGGCGGGCCAGCTCTCCCAAGGGGGAATTCTTCTGCGCCTGATGCTGCGTTCGCTCGCCGAGCGCGGCGGCTATGACGAAGCGGATTTCTGCCGGCGCATGGATGAGGAAATATTTCCGCTGCTCAACGGCATGCCTGTCAACGGACCGGGCGGGTATACCCAGCAGTCGATGCGCGACGCCTGGCGCAAGCGTGTCCAGCAGCATCTGCCCTGGGGGCAAATCGGAGGCCAGGCCGACACCACCGAAGCGGCGGGGCGGACGCTCGCACTGGCGGTCCACTACGCCTTCCAGCCACAGGAACTGGCGGCCGCCATCTCAAGCAATACACGCCTCACCCAGACCGACGAGACCGTGGTTGCCCTGACCGTCGCGTACGGGGCGGTGCTTGGACTCCTGGTGCAGGGGGAAAAGCTCGACAGCAGCCTGTCCGACAAGCTCCTGCGCCTGGCAAGGGGGAGAAAACTGCCTTTTCATACCATGGCGCACAGCGATTTGCGGCCGCCGCAGAAGGACCGTCCGCGCGAAAGCGGGCATTTCGTCTCCCCGGATGCCCTGCTCACGCCGTCGTATGTCGCGGCAGCCGCTGTGGACCCGGATATGCGGATAGAGCCCGCCTGGAAAGTCTCCATAGCTTATGGCATGACCTGCGCCATTTATCACCAGCTCCCCGCCGCCTATCATCTTGCCGCCCGCTTTCCGGACGATTTCGAATCGGCTGTGCTCCATGCCGTGAATGGCGGCGGCGAAAACCAAGCGCGCGCCGTGCTGACCGGAGCGCTCGCCGGAGCCCAGACCGGGCTGTCGGGAATCCCCCGGCGCTTCCTGGAAGGCCTGGATGAAGCCGACACGCTCCAGCGGCTTGCGATGGATGTGGCCTCGAAAACGGGCGCTTCAATTCCTGTCGACGGAAGTTGAAAGCCCTGAACGGCCCACGATTCGCTGCGGCTCGCGTGCGGCGAGCGTTCGAGACGTATCGCGGGTATTACCGGCAAAGTGCGCTATGGCCATACCTGGGATGATTGACCGTGGTTCCGGACAGGCTTCCACCCGCATGCAAGTCGTGGAGTCCGCCCGGCTTTGCGTTCAGTCCAGGTTGCCGCCAAGCTTTGCCGTGTCGCGCAACTGGCGTACACGGTCATGGTTCTGTTTGGCGCCTTCGTATTCCTTTTCAAGCAAAGCGCGCAAATCGGCCGGCAGGTCTTCGCGCAGCGCCTTTTGATAGGCAGCCAGCGCGGCATCCTCGCCCCGCTCGCATTCCTCCAGCACGGCAAGGTTATCCCGGCTCGTTATTGCTGCCTTGAGATCGATAAAGGCGCGATGCAGCAACCCCTTGACCGTTCCCGCGGTGTCGGGGTCGCCCCCATGGCGCCTGACTTCAGTCGATAACCTGCGTACGGCATTCGCACAGCTTTGTGCACGATCCTCGAAGTACAACTTCAAGGCGGGCTCGCTGGCATCCTCGGCACAGGTCCTGAAGCCTTCCGCGCCGTCGCGCGAGATTACGATCAGGTCATTGAGCACGCTTACGATTTCGTCATTCGTCATTTTTATTCTCCGGTTAAAGTTAGGGCCTGTTAACAGGCCCTGAAACTATAAATCCACGGAAGAGATCGGTCTGTACGGTTGAGTACAATCGGGCGCGGAGTAGCGTTTACAGATAGACAGGATCACTCTCTGCAAACGATTTGTGCCAGCTTATCCAGGAGACTGTCGGGAATAATGTTGGCGAACGCCGTTTCTCCCAGGGGGTAGGTGTAGCTCAAAAAAGGTTTTTCACTGCTGTCATAATGATGGATGGCGACCAATCTCGATTTGCGGGCCTTGCAATCGAAAATCTCGTTTGCCAGGGAATAATCGTAGTTCTTGAAACCGGGATTAAAACTCAATCCATCCTTTACGCCGGATGGGCCAATATGAAATTTCATCCAGGCGCTTGTCTTCCCTTCGGGCAACTGGATAACTTTATCGGTATCGTAGGATACAATTCCATTCCGGGTGTTGGCAAAGGTTTCCCACTCTGCGTTCGCATAACCGCATAACAGCACCCAATATAATCCCGCCGCTGCTTTCACTTTAAGGGTCATCGCAAATTACGTGATATGGGGCGCAATGCGGGAGGCAGCGGCTTCATTTGAAGGAGCTGGAATCCAGCATCGGGTGTTCTTGGGCAAGCATTTCCGTGATTGAATTTTACATTTGATCGCGGCATGGAGATCTAAGGAAGGGCTGATAATCTTTTTTCCTTTAATTTTTTTTCCCACAGGAAAAGAACGGATTGTACCGCCTCCGCCAAGGGCCGGGTTGTCCCGTTAAGCAGGGTGGCCATTACGCTGGTTGCTTCATCGGACTTTCCTTCTACAAATTGATCTGTAAAACCGGAAGGCCTCCTTATTCTTTCCGAGAACGATAATTCACGGGGCATACCTTTTTTGTGGGTTAATAACTGGGCGTGTTTTGATGCGTCCGCCACCTCCTTGATCAATAAAAACTCGGGGCATTCGTCCGCCAAGGCCTTGTGAAGCTCTTCCAGGCATTCGCGCATATCCCGGTCGTCTCCTTCATAGGCATCCAATGCCCAGTAGTCAGCCATGTGACAAAGAACCAGGGTAGCCAGATGTGCACGACGAATATCCCCCCTGGCGCTCAGGAAGTCCTGCACTGTGGGTTTGACGGTGACCATGAAAAAATGGATGGTTCTTAGCATTTGTTCATCGGCTGTAAGCAGCATTAAAAGTCGAAGGCCCAGGAGATGAATTAAGCCGGTTTTATCATCTCCCATCTGTGCTAAACCGAACAGATCGACGCTATTTATCGGGGTAGAAGGCCGCTGCAAGCCCTGCTTAAACGTGTGCTTTTTCGATGGATTTCAATGACTAAAAGACCACTTTTGTGAAGTAGCTTTTAAGTTAAAATCCACTCCTGTTTTTTTACATTGGGGATCTCAAGGATGAGCTTTTCCGCCCGATGTTTGTGTATAACAATTTTCTTTGTTTCGCTGGTCGCCCATGCCCAGCCTGCGAAAGAGATGGATCGCCGATCTTTTATGGAGTTATCGGCCACACTGGCCTACGAGCTGGGCAAGACCTATCAAATGGGACAAAACTGCGATAAAGACCTGAGTAGCATCGGTCCTGCCAGGACGGAGGGGTTATTTGGCCGCTACATGAAGGGAAAGGATTTCGAGCAGACAATGATTCATTGCAATAGGGGCAAGCAGGATGAATTTCATGCGTTTTGCGACCGGGAAGAGTTGAAGGCTTCCGGAGTTGAACTGATTTCCCGAATGACCCAGTACGGTAAGATTGCCGACCCTTTCAGGTGAACCCATGGTTCCGGCCTTGCCGGAATTGAGCGGAGGGGATTGGATGGAAATGGAAATTACGTGCTTGAAGTG
Source organism: Nitrosospira sp. (assembly GCA_039922995.1). Lineage (GTDB taxonomy): Bacteria > Pseudomonadota > Gammaproteobacteria > Burkholderiales > Nitrosomonadaceae > Nitrosospira. Next base: position 13,340 of record JBDTDT010000076.1, read on the forward strand.
CAGGCTGCAGGGGTTAACGGGGTAATCCCCCAAGGAATCCAGCGGAGATGCGATGCTGTAACAGGGGCGCGACAGATTGCACGAGTGAGCGCTGCAGCGGCAGGGAGTTGGAAAAAAATATCAAGCCTGCAGGATATGACTCAGGGTTACTAAATTTCCCCCGGAAGATTTTCATCCCCGCTCGGCTACGTTGACCTGCACCGGGCTTATTGGTTTTAAGACTCTTACTCCTCATATCCTTTTCCTTTTAATTTTCCAATAAGAAAAGAACGGACGGCCTCGGCCAAAGGCCGAGGCCGTCCGTTTTTCAAAATAGTTATTGCTTCATCGAACGAAAAATGAAGAACTAAAGCAAAGGGTCCGAGGAAGCAATTGGAAGAAGCTCAGCCAAAGTAAACTGCAGCGTTACACCTCGCAAAACCTTCACCAAATGGCTGCGGGTCGCGATAGGGAAAGCAAATCAAGAATGTCTTTTTTTGAACTAAATATCATGTGGTGGTTGTCATAATATCAATATGCATTATAGCAATGCTCGGAAGTAGGGAAAATTGCAGGCTGCATATGACGTTGCCGAGCATATAACAGGGAACTTGAGAAATTATCAAACGAGGCGAACGCACGGTATGCGTACACCATATTTAAGGGGGTGATCACGAGAAGTATATATATATAAGGCTCTTATATGAATGTTCACAAGCGGTTATTTCCCGTTTCGGGAATGATAATGCTAGCTATATCACTATTCGTGGTAATCACAATTGCATTGCTGTCATATCGAAATATCCAGATTGGTGCGCAGGCAGAGGAAAATTCCAGGATAAGCCGAAGCTTGGGAAAGCTGAGCAGGGAATTGCTTACCAGGCTCACGGATGCCGAAACCAGCCAGCGCGGATATATCCTGACCGGGCGGTCACCTTACCTTGAACCTTATAATAGCGCTGTAATCGCCATTCCCAGATTGATTGAACAGTTCAAGTCCCTGGCTATTTCAGAGCGGACGGATCAATACGAAAGAGTACAAGCCCTTGAGCCGCTGATCCTTGAGAAACTTGCCGAATTACGAAGCACTGTTGAGCTTAGACAAGCGGGTAAACGCACGGAAGCAGAAAAGATTCTTGAGTCCGATCGCGGAAAGCTGCTTATGGATGAAATCCGAGGGGATTTTTCAACTATCGAGCATGTGGCAGATGCTCGTATTCAAGAATTTACTACGGCTACAAGTGAAAGCTCAAGGCGCTTGATGCTTGTCGGTGTTTTTGGCAGTAGCCTTCTCTTCATATTCCTTGTCATCTCGGTTATCTTGATTTGTCGCAGCATGACGCTTCGAGACGCACTCTATAGGGAACTGGACGCGGATAAGGAGTTGCTCGTCACAACGCTAAATAGCATTGACGATGCAGTGATTACAACGGATATCGCTGGAAAGGTAACTTACCTGAATCCTGCCGGGGAAAACATGACCGGCTGGTCCATGATGGAAGCCAGGGCTCTGCCCTTGGCTGAGGTATTTCAAATTGTCAATTCTCAAACGAATGAAGCTATTCCCAGTCCCGTCGCCCTTATCCTGCAGGGTAAGGAAGACGCTGGCCTGGCTCTGCATACGGTTCTGATACAGCGAAGTGGCGCCGTATCTCCAATTGAACATTCAGCCGCACCCATACGCAACCGGCACGGCGATCTGATAGGCACCGTACTGATATTTCATGATGTTACGCATGCCCTGGAAATTGCAAAGCAGATGACCCATGAAGCGGCCCACGATGCGTTAACTGGCCTCGTTAACCGCCGGGAGTTCGAACGGCGCCTGGATTACGCGCTCCAGACAGCTAGACAAGATAAAAAAGAATATACCTTGTTGTTTATTGATCTCGATCATTTCAAGAGCGTAAACGATATGTGCGGCCATCAAGGCGGCGATGAATTGTTAAGACAGCTAACCAGCATGTTGCAAGCCAGGCTTCGCAGGAATGATACCCTGGCCCGCCTGGGCGGTGACGAGTTTGGTGTGCTGCTGGAAAGTTGTCCAGCGGAGCCTGCGCTTCGTGTGGCCGAGCAGTTGCGCAAGGCAGTGCACGAATTTGCTTTCTTGTGGAATGATCGGGTATTTCAGGTAAGTTTGAGTATAGGCTTGGCTACTTTCAGCGCAGGCAATGAAGTGCTGGCCGATATTATACGCATGGCTGATACGGCTTGTTATCTTGCCAAAAACAATGGGCGCAATCGGGTAGAAGTCTATGCGCCGCACGGCAAGAAAAACGCAAGCAATGGTTATGAACGCGCATTGCATGTGGCGTGATTGTAGTAGTCGCGACTTCCTTTGACAATTGCATCCGTCAAACCGGGTAATCGTCGGATGAAGTTGCGACGACTCCAAATCATGACCCTTCAAGGCTGATGCGCATTTACGGAAAGCCAGCCCTTATCAGGTCGGATCCTGCCTCCACCAGTATTTCAGGCTGCTCCTCGTCACTTGTTTATCTGGCGGGAGATCCCTTTTTCTTCATTTTCAAAAGACTCCCCGCTTCTCAAGGGCCTGAACTCTCCACTACTCATGATGAGATGGCCGGTATTCCTGTCAATGTCGGCAAACTCATTGTTATTGATGATGAGCACGCCGTCGGATAATTTGCCGATGAGTTTGATAGCGCCATTTGCGGTGATCTTTGTGACGATAAAACTCGTCCCATTCTCTGCAATCTCCGCTTTCGTGCCGGGTATTTTTAGACTGACCCATCTTCCCACGAGATCGACGGGTGTGGCAGCTTGGCCGTATAGAGGAAAAAGCATGAATAGAATAATAAATTTTTTCATTTCTTAAAGTCCGCAGAAAGAAGAGGGGTGCACGGTGAGATTTTAGCGGGTTCGCGGATTAGACGCTAATAGCTATTTTTGCGCGGCTGATGAAGCATTGTTTTTTCCAACGTATATCGCACGAATCCTGTCGAGTTCCTTCGACGCGTTGAGCCGCCCCTCTTCCGTGCTGTCGGGATTCCGGGAATAATCGCCAAGCAGGGTGGTCAGTCTAAGGACGTCTTCTTCCTCGATCTGCACTTTGCCTTCGATCTCGCCCAGCGCAAGAACAAATTGCTGGAATGCATGCCCGGCATTGTCGCCGGTATTTTCATTATTCACGCCGCCTCCTCACATTTAAGCCAATCAAGCGCTAGCCAGCGTGAAAACTTGCACAAACTACGCCAGCCCGCGATCCCTCTATTGCTTCCCCTAATAATTCCACTTCGACATCTTCGGGATCCGACCAGGACTCATCGATCCACTCCTCTTCGCCGGATGGATGCGTGAGCCGCGCCGCTTCCTCGGATTCGGCAATCACCACCGCGATGTCATAGGTGCTATAGCCTGTATTCTCATATTGAGAAATGAGATAGATATTCATGCTATTTCCTTCTGTCCGCAATCCGCCAGTGTATCAACTATTGCCGGGTGCCGCTGTGCCAGCCTCGGCTTCCTTCAATACCGCCACAATCTGCTAACAGCGAACCGTTTCTTCTTTATGCAAAATTCCTCTCTTTAAAGGTTAAGTTTGGCCGAAAACTAACATTGTTGGCTTTTGTGTATGCATTCGCTCATCCACAAATTCTACGCCGCAAGCGGCGGGGAATATAACCCGAAGAGATTCAAACATCATAAAATACGGGCGATGACCTGACGAAAGCTGATGATTAGGAAGGCAAGTCTATGCAAGCCTTCCCGCTTTAAGCTTCTGCATGCCGTCCTTATCCAGATACCTTGATATCCTTATGATTTTTAGTCGGGCGACCCAAATCTCCCGCCCTGCTATTATCCTTATTGGTTCCACCTGGCATTCCTTCCCTCTGGGAGCAGCAAGGAAGATACCAGGGCAATCCTTCCGGACGCCGGCCCACTGCCCAAGCTCCGCCCAGGTATTTATGAATCGAACGAGTTGATCCCTATATGGCATATCGTATAGATTCCATTTACGAAAAAAAGAGTAAACCCAAGGTGGTTTCCTGAAAAGCAAGGGGCGCACCATGAACGACAGGCTTTTATTTTGGGGAACGTTTATTTTGGTACTCCTGGCTGGGCTGGGAATGCTGGGAGTGGGCTAGCGATACGGCAGGCACCGTAAAGATTTTTGCATGGTCCGGCTACTTCCAGGTTCATGTGTGGCAAGGCGGTGATTACGTTCCTTAAACCTAAGCCCTGCACACGCTTTCCGCTGGCCTTTACCAGCAACAAGCTTAATATCTGCTTGGCCCAGATGAGTTCCCCGTTTGTGCCTCAATCTTGTGACGAGCCTGCCCCCATGCCGGCCTATTCCCCTCCCCCCCGCCAGTTCCTTCCATTCTGGACGGGGCCCTCGATGTGCTCCTCTTTCCAGGGGGGATCTCCGGTCCAGCGACAGGAATCCCTTGCGGCTCGGCAGTTTTTAGTCCGGGAATGGCCCGCTCACGCCTGGACGATTCCCGCCTCAGCGCCCCATTCATGCCGGACATTTCACTGCCAGCCTGGCCTGCAGCGGCGCCAGCTCTTCCCCCTATTGCTGCTGCGCCACCTGCGCCACCTCCCTCACCTTCTGCATACACGGCACCTGTTATTCCCAATGCCATGCCGGCAATGAGTATTGATCGCGCCATCCTCGTTAAGGAAAAAGTATTTTTCATGTCATGTCTCACATTAACCCAGCGAATTTGCTGTAGGTAAATAATACGGAACGCTGTGAATCATTCCGTACGATAAGTCACATACACCCACAGGAACGTCGGGCTAATCGCCATGTTTTCGAGAACCCGTTACAAACGGGTATCGGACCAAAGCCCTACCGCATGAAAGTTAATGGATTGGGAGAAGCAAAGCCCGTCCTGTCCCTCCCGGCGATATCGATGCCGACTTCATTTCCAGTCTCGACAGTGAGCAGGCAAGAAATGACCACGGAGGCCTTGCCTGACGTGCTTTAAATAATGGGATGGACTCCCTCACCTCAAATGGCATCAGGTGTGCCAAAGTGGAGGCTGGGTTAATTCATTTAACGAGAAAAGGAGTCCGAGATGAACATGGCGACGATTGGTTTAGAT
>JBDTDT010000077.1:0-22078 GCA_039922995.1 Nitrosospira sp.
GGCAAATTTGCCTGCCGCCAGGCATCTATGCCGCCTTCAAGATTATGTACAAGCGTAAACCCATGGCTACGCAAAACCGACCCCGCCTTGCCCGTGGCATTAACTCCGCTCCGATGTATCAATATGATCGGCTTGCCTTTAAATTTTTCCAGTTCGTGCACCCGCTCCTCAAGCTTGTCGGCGGGAACATGTTTCGAATTGGGTACATGACCCAAACTGTATTCACTGCCCTCGCGGACATCCAGCACCAGCGCATCCTTGTAATTGATGAGCTGGACCGCCACCAGCGTATTCACTTCGGGGTTGGAGCGGCGCGATAGCAACGGCCATAGCAGCATACCTCCGCTCATCAGTGCTGCCGCAATCAGGGCAATATTATTTTGCAGAAATGTCACTGTCACTTCATACTCCTTGATTTTCTCAACCTTGAATTTTATCAGAGATGGGAATGTTGCGGAATTCTCTCATTCTGGCGGACCCGGAAAACTTGAGTCGACAACTCACGGCAACCCAGCGCTGATGGGAATACGACTATTCATTCGCACCCGCAGTCATCCCGTCCTGCCGAGTCTATCAGACCGTAACACATTGTTTTTCATTGCTCTCTCAAGCACCAGGGAATCTGTACCCGGTCCTGCATGCTGCGGCCGTCGCCAAAATAGATTAAAATGCCGCAACATTTCAACCGCTTTACAGAAAGTCCTTTTTTTTAAAGAACACTATGAAAAAACTTATTCTCCTGCGGCATGGAGAAAGTACCTGGAACAATGAGAATCGTTTCACTGGCTGGACAGACGTGGATTTATCACCGAAAGGTCTGGAGGAGGCCAGAAATTCCGGACGGTTATTACGGGAAAACGGATTTACGTTCGACGTTGCCTACACTTCAGTATTGAAACGTGCTATCCGCACGTTATGGATCGCGCTGGATGAAATGGATCAGATGTGGATCCCCGTCAATCTGTCTTGGCGACTGAACGAGCGGCACTATGGCGCGCTGCAGGGCCTGAGCAAAATTGAGACGGCGAAGGAATATGGTGAAGAACAAGTGTTGATCTGGCGGCGCAGCTACGACATTCGACCGCCCGCGCTCACTCGCGAAGACGATCGCTATCCCGGATTTGACCCTCGCTACCGGAGGTTGGCCAAACAGGATATTCCACTGACAGAATGCCTTCAAGATACCGTAGCAAGGTTTCTGCCTTACTGGAATGAGACCATTGCTCCCCAGGTACAATGCGGCCAGCGCGTCCTCATCGTCGCCCATGGCAATTCGCTGCGGGCGCTGGTCAAATATCTGGACAATCTGTCCAATGAAGACGTCCTGGAACTCAATATTCCCACGGGTGTTCCACTGGTATACGAGCTTGATGATAATCTAAGACCCCTCCGGAACTATTATCTCGGCGATCAGGCAAAAATCGAACAGGCCATGCGAGTAGTGGCCAATCAGGGCAAAATTCTGCCTCAACTATGAACTGTGTTTCTTTCGTTGTAAACCTTGGCAATTCAACTGCTTAACTGCTTGCTGGTTGAATGCACTTTACCCTGATAGCGTGCGCGATATATCCTTTCTTCCATAAAAACATGCTTGAAAATCTCGGTCTTGATCGACGTTAGCCCGTGGTTAAACATGATCGGCAGGCTCATTCCGGCTTGTATACTGATATTGTCGCAATCACTTTATGCCGCTCCCAAGGTTGACAAGGAAGACCTGAAGCAGTTGCGCAGCCGAATTGAGGCCTTGCAGAAGGAATTGGCGGGTACGGAAGAATCGAAATCGGAAGTAGCGGATGCATTGCGCGAATCAGAGCGGGCCATCGGCGATGCCAACCGCAAATTGGCAGCACTTGCGCACGCACAAGGCACAGCCTATAGCCAGCTTAGCCAATTACAAGCCCAATCCGGTCAGATCAGGAACCATATTGAGGTGCAGCAATCACAGCTGGGTAAATTGCTTTACCAGCAATACACCGGGGGGGAGGGAGGAAAAAAAGAATACCTCAGCCTTTTGCTCAACCTGCAGGATCCGAACCAAGTTGTGCGCAATCTGCATTATTATGGTTATCTTTCGCGCGCGCGCGCCGAAAACATCAGTACTCTTCGGATCAATCTCCAGTCCCTTGATCGGCTCACGCTCGAAAGTCGGGAGAAAAGCTCGGAAATTGCCATGATCCAGGCCAAGCAAGTCGAGCAAAAAAAACATCTTGAGCAGAAAAAAGCCGAGCATAAGAAATTGCTCACTGGTATTTCGATGCAGGCTGAGCAACAACGACGTGAAATCAGTAAACTCAAGCATGATGAAGAGCGACTCTCGCGCCTGGTAGAAAAAATCGCCAAGATGCTCGCTCAAAAAAATAAAAAGCGTACCAGATCTCTGAATAACGACACGCTGCCTGATAGTTCGACGGATGGGAATCCCTTCGCTGCGCTGAAGGGCCGCTTGAACTTGCCGGTACGCGGGGAACTTGCTAACCGTTTCGGTAGTCCACGTGCTGATGGCGGCGTTACCTGGAAGGGATTATTCATCCGCTCGGCCAGCGGTTCGGAGGTGAAAGCCATTGCGGGCGGCCGCATAGTATTCGCCGATTGGCTGAGGGGGTTCGGTAACCTCATGATTGTGGACCACGGTGGCAGCTACATGAGCCTCTACGGCAATAATGAAACAAATCACAAGCGGGTGGGCGATATTGTTCGTGGCGGCGACACAATCGCTGTAGTAGGAAACAGCGGCGGCAACCCGGATTCCGGTTTATACTTTGAGTTACGCCATCAGGGCAAACCGTTTGACCCTTTGAACTGGGTCAGAATAAAATAAGCGATGCACCAATTGATAAGTGTGGAGAATGTTTAATGAGTAACAAAATGCGGCAATTCGGCTTGGTTATTTTCGGCGCGATCGCCGGCATAATGCTCAGCCTCAATTTTTCTGCTGTCGCCAACAAGGAAACGCAAGAAGTTCTGCGCCCACTTCCAGTCGAAGAATTGCGTGCATTTACCGAAGTATTTGGCCGGATCAAAAGCGACTATGTCGAACCTGTTGAAGACAGAAAACTTATCACCGAAGCCATTAACGGGATGCTGACCGGCCTTGATCCCCATTCCGCCTATCTTGATGCGGATGCCTTCAAAGAACTGCAAATCGGCACACAAGGAGAATTTGGCGGGTTAGGTATTGAAGTCAGCATGGAAGACGGATTTGTCAAGGTAATATCGCCCATAGAGGATACCCCCGCGTTTCGCGCCGGCATCAAACCCGGTGACCTCATCATCAAGCTGGATGACACCGCCGTCAAGGGATTGTCGCTCACCGATGCAATCAAGCGCATGCGCGGCAAACCGAACACTTCCATTACGCTTACGGTGTTGCGCAAAGGAGAGACTAAACCGCTGGTATTCACACTCGTACGCGCTGTTATCAAGATTCAAAGTGTCAAGTCAAAGCTGATCGAGCCTGGGTATGGATACATACGTATCACTCAGTTTCAGGAACAAACGGGTGAAAATCTGATTAAGGCCATCGATAAATTATTCAAGGAGAGCCCCATACCCATGAAGGGACTAGTGCTGGATTTGCGTAACGACCCTGGCGGATTGCTGAATGGAGCAGTTGCGGTTTCCGCTGCCTTTCTGCCAGCCAATTCGCTGGTGGTTTATACCGATGGCCGAACCGATGACGCCAAAATGCAGCTAAAAGCCAGTCCTGAATTCTACCTTCGCGACTCAAAAAATGACTATTTGAAGCGTTTACCGTCTGCTATCAAAACCGTCCCCATGATTACACTGGTAAACGGTGGCTCGGCTTCCGCTTCGGAAATCGTGGCAGGAGCTTTGCAGGATCATAAGCGTTCCGTAGTGATGGGCACGCAGACTTTCGGTAAGGGATCGGTACAAACCATACTGCCGCTGGGCAACAATACGGCCATCAAGCTCACCACTGCGCGCTACTATACGCCCAACGGACAATCCATTCAGGCAAAAGGAATTACGCCAGATATCCTGGATGAATCCGCGAAAGACGAGACGGAGCGCTTGCGTGAAGCCGATCTGGATCGCCATTTGTCCAATGGAAAACCGGAAGCAGTCAAATCGAGCAAGCCTGACTCCGAGACTGCAAAGGTAGCGCCAAAACCGGCAGCCAAGGAAGGCAAGCCAGAGAACGATGAGGAAAAAAACAAGAAACGTGAACCCCCGGCGGAATTTGGTTCCAGCGGCGACTTATTGCTGACCCAGGCAATGAATTATTTCAAGGGTGGCGCGGCGGTATCGAAGAAGAGTCCGGATCCTGCCAAAACGGTCAATTAAGCTGCCACCCGAACGATTAATCCCTGATGCTGAGAGCCGGAAAAACAGGAAGAATAGTTCTAAACTGTTGCGCCGCTGTCTATGAATGACAACCAGCTCCTGCGCTACAGCCGCCACATTCTGTTGCCGCAAATTGGCATAGAGGGTCAGGAGACCCTGCTCCGATCGCACGTGCTCATCATCGGCGCAGGCGGACTAGGCTCACCAGTTGCGATGTACCTCGCAGCAAGCGGCATTGGCAAGTTGACGATTTGCGACAACGATAACGTTGATCTTACTAACCTTCAGCGGCAAATCGCGCACGGCACCGAAGCTATCGGCACTTCAAAGACACATTCAGCAAAAAAAACACTTGCACGCATCAATCCAGACGTAGCCGTGGTTGCACTGAATGAGCGTATGGATGAAAGCAGACTACAGGATCTGGTTAGGGACGCGGATGTCATCGTGGACGCAAGCGATAATTTCGCTACCCGACATGCGGTAAACCGGGTCTGTGCCGCTCATAAAAAGCCCCTTGTATCGGGCGCGGTCGTACGCCTCGACGGACAAGTAACGGTATTTGATTTGCGTCGTTCCTCCAGCGCCTGCTATTACTGTTTGTTTCCCGCAACGGGTGGAAGGGATGATATGCGCTGCGCAGTGATGGGTGTATTTGCGCCCCTGGTGGGCATCATCGGTTGTGTACAGGCGGCGGAGACGTTAAAAATCCTGCTTGATATCGGAGAAACGCTGAATGGCCGCTTCCTTATCCTCGACGCCTCATCAATGGAATGGCGTTCAGTCAAATTGAATAAAGACCCTGCATGCACAGTATGCGGCATTCATGAACCGGCGATGGCTGAATAATCTGCGAAACCTTGATCGGGATGACTGCCTGACGATCGGCAGGCGTCATATCGTAGCCTTGGCCCCGCCATAAGGTTGCAAAATGAAATGATCCCTCGTATTGCCCTCGGTATCGGTCACTGTTCATCCATCGTTGATCACCCGGTTGCCGGCCAATCTCTTCCACGGAAACCCGTTCAGGATTCCCGCACCGGCATTTCAATCAAGGGTTGGATCGTGCAAACTCCAGCCGAAAGTAATTCTTTACGCTGCACCTCCCAGTATTCCATCGGGTTGCGCCTGAAGCCACTTTTGGCAAACTGATGCCAGCGTCCGGTAACATAACACATCAACACGTTTGCCTGAGCGGATACATCCAGGTTTGCTGTGAACTCCCCCTCGCTAACCGCAAAGCGCAGCGCCTGTTTCAGCGTTGCCTCAAGCCGATCATGCAATTGATTGATCCGTATCTGCAAACGATCATCCTCATTTATCAGCGCATCGCCAATTAGCACCCGGGTCATCCCCGGATTCTTGCTCGCGAAACCAAGCAGTATCGACAAAATGCCGTCAAGCTGCCTGGTACCGCTTTTCTCTTCCGCTGTCAGTTTGTTGATAAGACCAAACAGCGTTTTTTCAATAAACCCGATCAATCCCTCGAACATCTGGGCCTTGCTGGCGAAATGACGGTAGAGCGCCGCCTCGGAAACATTGAGCTGAGATGCCAGAGCCGCTGTGGTGATTTTTCCTGCGCGGGGACTCTCCAGCATTCCTGCCAGGACCTGCAGGATCTGATCTCTTCTTTCACCGGATTTAGCCAGCATGAGTTCCCCGATTCAATAATACCCCCTCAAATAATTGCATCCCATACCACCCATATTAGCTTGCCTTTATCAGAGTTCCCACCCCCTCATCCGTCAGCACTTCGAGCAACAATCCGTGCTCCACACGTCCGTCAATGATGTGGCAGGACTTGACCCCGTTTTTGACCGCCTCGAGCGCAGAGCCAATTTTTGGCATCATGCCGCCCGAGATGGTTCCGTCCGCAAACAATTCATCCACTCTCTCCGCCGTCAATCCGGTCAATAAATTGCCATTCCTGTCCAATACACCAGACGTGTTCGTAAGCAGTATTAATTTCTCGGCATTCAGAACGCTTGCCAGCCTGCCCGCTACCAGATCGGCATTGATATTGTAGGACTCGCCATCTTTTCCCACGCCGATGGGCGCAATCACGGGAATGAAATCCCGTGTCTCAAGCAATGCAATCAGATCAGGATTGATGCTTTCAATCTCTCCGACCTGGCCAATATCGATCCATTTGCCCGCTTCCTCTCTATCCTGCATGAGCATCTTTTTTGCCCGGATGAAATTGCCATCCTTGCCGGTCAGACCCACTGCGAGACCACCGTGGCGATTGACGAGATTGACAATATCCTTATTAACCAGCCCTCCCAGCACCATTTCAACAATGTCCATTGTTTCGGCATCCGTCACCCGCATTCCCTGGATGAAGTCACCCTGTTTACCGACCCGCTTCAACATATCGTTGATCTGGGGGCCACCCCCATGAACGATCACTGGCTGCATCCCCACCAGTTTCAGCAAAACCACGTCGCGGGCAAAACCTTCCTTGAGTTTTTCCTCGATCATGGCGTTGCCGCCATATTTTATGACAATGGTTTTGCCGTGAAAGCGCTGGATGTACGGCAGCGCCTCAGCCAGGATTTTAGCTTTATTTTTTGCGGAGGATAGCGATAAGGGCACGATTCTTCCCCAAATTTTGTAAATTATAGTATGCAAGACTATGGAAGCGAGGAATCCTTGTTAACCCATTGCATGCCACCAACTGGGCAGCCTAAACCTCGCGCGGCATATCTGTGTGCGAGGCAGAAGCATGGGTCGGCTTGATGATACTATTATCAGGCACATCGGATAACGGGTCAAAGTAGCGGTACAACATGGGCACCACCACTTTGGTCATTACAGTCGCGGTAATCAATCCGCAGATCACCACGATAGCTAGCGGCTTCTGTACTTCGGAGCCGAGGCCGGTAGCGATCAGGAATGGCGCGAGACCCAGTATCGTAGCTGCGGCGGTTATCAATACGGGACGGAACCGCGCCTCACAGCTGTGCTTCACCGCTTCGTCAACGCTTAAACCGTTCTCACGCAGTTCCTTGATAAAAGAAATCAGCACCACGCCGTTCAATATTGCCACACCCCAAACCGCGATGAATCCGACCGATGCTGGCACCGACAGATATTCACCGGTTATGAATAGCCCGATGACACCACCGACGGAAGCAAACGGCAAAGCCGTAAAAATAAGTATGGCAAGCTTGGCTGAATTGAATAGCATGAATAATAAGAAGAAAATTACAGCGAAGGTAATCGGCACGATCATTCCCAGTGTCGCCATGGCGCTTTCCATGTTCTCGAACTGCCCCCCCCAGACGAAATAGTAGCCGGTGGGTAATTTGATTTCTTTCGCAGTGCGCTCCTGTAATTCGGCAACAAAACCGCCAAGATCGCGTTCATGCACATTGGCACCGACCACCACACGGCGTTTTGCGTATTCGCGCGAAACTATCGCCGGGCCGTCGATGACCTTGATATCCGCCACAGCGCTCAGTGGCACCAGCACGCCGCCCCGCGCAAGCAAGCCGCCAGGCCCGGCGTTACCCGGTGGGCGCAACAATAGATCGCGGATGGCCTCCACATCGTCACGGAAGTTCTCCGGAAAACGCAGGAGAAGCGTAAAGCGCCGCTCACCCTCGAAAACCTGGGTAACCGCCTTGCCGCCGATCGCTGTTGCGATCAGTTCATTCACATCCGCCACATTGATGCCATGGCGGGCGATGGCGCGGCGGTCGATGTCTATGGTTAATTCCTGTTGACCCGAGAGGCGTTCGATACGGATGTCTCGCGCACCACGTGTTGATTTGACAATACGCGCCACCTGTTCAGACAATTTGCGCAACTCTTCAAGGTCATCACCAAATATCTTGACTGCGACTTGAGAGCGCACCCCTGTTACCATCTCGTCCACCCGCTGCGCGATCGGTTGCGACAGCGCGATATTCACGCCGGGCAATACGGTCAGAGCTTTGCGGATATCTTCCTCAATCTCTTCCTGGGTACGGCCGGATCCCTCCAGGTCCAGCGACGCAATCGGATCAGACTCGTTCTGCGACGCTGGGTCGGCGGGCGATTCGCCGCGGCCGAGCTTTGATACTACTGATACTACTCCCGGCACCTTGGCGATCAGTTGGGCCGCCTCCACTTCCAGCTTGATGGATTCCTCCAGGGAAATCGACGGAACCCGGATAATCACCGGCGTCACCGCCCCTTCCCGCATGATCGGAATGAAAGATTTCCCAAGTAGCGGATACAGAGCGACCGCCAGCAGGAGTGAACCCACCGATACCAGAGCAGTGGCCTTTGGATTCGCCAACGCCAGATAGAGCAGGCGCAGGTAAAGTGCCTTGAGAATAGCGACAATTCTAGTATCTTCCTCGCTTCCACCCTTCAAAGCATAATCGCATAGCACCGGCGACAAGAGCACCGAAACAATGAGCGCCACCAGAAGTGCGATGGATATGGTGACGGCGAGCGGACTGAACATCTTTCCTTCCATACCCTGGAGGGACATCAGTGGCAGGAACACGAGGACAATAATAATAATGCCGTAGATTACCGGCGCACCCACCTCGGCTGCTGCCTTGGCAATCGTCTCGCTCTTGGGTTCGTCACCGTTAGCATGGCTCAATCGCAGAAAGATATTTTCGACTACCACCACGGTGGGGTCGACCATCAGTCCAATAGCGATTGTCAGTCCTCCCAGCGACATGAGATTTGCCGGAATGTCCAGATAGTTCATTATCATGAACGTGACCAGTGGCGTAATGATAAGTGTCGCGCATACGACCAGGCTCACGCGCAAATTGCCCAGGCAGATCACCATTACCAGGATTACAAAAACCAGGGCTTCGATCAAGACCTTGTACACCGACGCCAGTGCGGCATCCACCATCACGGTTCGATCGTAAAACGGTACGATCTGGAGTCCGCCCGGCAAAAGGCCGCGCTCATTGATCTCCGCAACTTTTTCCTTTACCCGCCCGACTATTTCCTTCGCGTTGCCACCACGCAACATCATTACGATGCCGGTTACCGACTCGGTGTAGCCGCCTTTTATACTGGCACCCTGGCGCACCTCCGTGCCGAATTCCACCTCGGCCACGTCACGCACGTATATGGGTACGCCGTCCAGCTCCTTAAGCACGATATTACGAATATCGTCCAGCGTGCGGATCAAGCCGACACCACGGATCAGGTACTGCTCCGCATGCAATGGCAGTATGTTGCCACTGGAATTTCCATTGTTGCTGGCAATGGCCTGGTCAACCTGTGCCAGTGTCAGATTATAGTGGCGCAACCGGTTCGGGTTGACCAGGACGTGGTATTCCTTGACATATCCGCCAATGGAGTTGACTTCTGCTACACCCTGGATCGAACGCAACATCGGTCTCACCACCCAATCCTGGATAGTTCGCCGTTCAGTCAGCTCGTCGACCGTAAGCGCATGCTTACCATCGTCAGGATGATCGATGGTATATTGATACACTTCACCCAGCCCGGTCGACACAGGCCCGAGCACGGGCGTGATGCCCGGTATCAGCCGGGAAGACACCTCAATCAGCCGTTCCATTACCAGCTGACGCGCAAAGTAAACGTCGGTCTTGTCGGTAAATACGAGGGTGATAAGAGACAATCCGCTCTTGTTCAGGGAGCGCATTTCCACCAGCCCCGGCAGGCCAGTCATGGCGATCTCCACCGGGACCGTGACCAGCCGCTCGATCTCCTCAGGACTACGTCCGACAGCCACCGTCGCAATCTGTACCTGTATATTGGTGACATCGGGAAAGGCGTCGACCGACAGATTCCTGGCGGCAAACATGCCGCCTGCGCACAGCGCGAGCGCGACCACCACGACTATCAGGCGCTGCCTGAGCATGATGCGCACGATGGAGGCAAGCATGGCTTATTCCAGCTCGGCGAGCTTGCGCTCGTTATCTAAATGGAAGGCACCATTCACCACGATATTCTGCTCAATAGTGAGCCCCTTCAGCACCGGGCGCATGTCCGCCACCTCGGGACCCAGCTCTACAGGGACACGCAGGAACCGGTTATTACCCTGAGCCAGAAACACGTAATCGCGGTTGGCCTCGCGCACCACCGCTGTTTCCGGTACCACAAGGCTTTTATGCGCATTATCCGTAATGTGCATGGTAGCCAGCATGTCGGGCTTGAGCTTGCGCTGAGAATTCTCCACCATTGTGCGCACCATCACCGTCCGGGTCATCGGATTTACGGTATCCGCGACAAATATGATGAGGCCGTCGAAGTTCACGTCCCCCATCGCCGGTATGTGAATCTCCACATGTTGACCGACCTGCACATTACGGGCGATTTGCTCCGGTACATCACCTACTACCCAGACGGAGGATAAGTCGGCAACACCAAATAACTGGTCGGCCGGCTGCACCACTTGTCCGATGATTACATTTCGCCCAATAACGATACCGCTTCTTGATGCGTTAATGGTAACCGAGGGCAAGATATGCCCTTTCTTTACCAATTCTTTGATCGCATTGCTGTCCACTCCGAGCAAGCGCAATTGATCCTTCGCCGCTTCCAGTTCGGCGCGGGCGACCTCCAGCTCCGATTCACGCCGTTCCACTTCGGCAATAGCGATCACGTCGGCCGCCAACAAATGGTGAGCGCGCTCGGCCGCTTTTTCCGCTAGCGTGGTCCGGGAGGATGCACGCAAATAGGCAAGCTGCGCCTGAGTCAATTCAGGGCTGGAAATACGCGCCAACGGAGCGCCGGCAGCAACACTGTCTCCCAGCATGACGTATAACTCGATGATGCGGCCCGTCACATAAGACCCGATACGAACCAGTCTTTCCTCATCCACCTCGACTTGGCTCGGAACCTCAAGCTTGTCAGCCAGATCAATCATCATCGGCTGGCCGACCGTGATGCGTTGTATCAATTCCGGCCTGATCGTGATGCTGTTCACATCCTCCGGCTCTTGCGCCACGGGCTCTTTGTCCGGTGAAGCAGCCTCCTCGCCACCGCATCCCAGCAGCGCGGCAATTACTACGGCACCGCCAATCCTTATTGCGATTTTCATTCGGGGGATTGCTCCTTGGGATAATAAGCGCGTAGACGGTCGATTTCGGCGGCAGCGGCCTGTAAATCAAAACGTGCCTGCAATGAGTCCGCAAGTATTCCCCGCAACACACGCTGAGTATCGAGTACATCAATCAGGCCCCGCTCACCGAAACGATAAGCCGCTTGGGCAATCCGTAATGCCGACTCAGCTTCCTTGATGATGCCGCCCTCGAACATCTCTACTCTGCGCTGCGCGATCTGCAGGCCTTGCCACGCGGATTCAAGTAATTGGCCTATCTCGAAACGGCGGTATTCCAGCGTTTGCCGCACCCGCTCGGAGTCTGCCACGGCTGCATCGATTTCACCGCGCCGACGATAGAACAAGGGAATTTTCACATTCAACCCGGCTCTGTTGTCCGTATATTGAGCATCCTGATAATTGCTGTATGCGATGTCAACCGACGGCAGCACCGATGCCCGTTCCTGATCGATTCGCAGGCGAGCCCGATCCCACTCCGCCTGCAACCGCAATACATCGGGGTTGACAGCCGGCACCTCTTGACGCAACTTCTCCAGCGGAGGCAAATTCACCGAATCGAATAGGGACGCGCTTATAGCGAAGTCAGGCTTCAGTGCGCCCGCGGTAAATTGCATCAGCGCAACCCGCGCCCGCTGCGCATTCAACTCGGCCGCCTCTTTACGGCTGGCCGCATTCAATACTTCGGCATCGGCTCTGATCAGCTCAAAGCGCGCAGTTTCACCCACCCCCACTCCGACTTTAATGCGACGCCGCACCTCTTCCATCAAATCGAAAACACCGCCTTCCATGCGTGCTATTTCCTGACGCAGCAACAGCTCATATGCCCGTACCCGTAGTTGCGCCGCCAGGTCTGCGCGCACCTGATCGAAACCTGCACGGCTGGCTTCGACCCCCGCTTCGGCCGAACCGATGCGCGCACTCCGCATAAATGGATTCTCAATGGTTTGAGTGACGGTAACCTGGCGCGTGTTCGTAGCCGGATTGGCCAGCGGGATTCGCGGATGCTGCGGACCCCCTATTACGCTCACTTGCGGATTGGGATAAGCCGCGGCGCCGATGACACCCGCTTCGGCGACGCCCACTTGCGATTGTGCAGCACGCACCATGCCATTGGCTTCCAGCCCCAGTCTTTGCAACGCCTCGATAGAAAGCGCGCCTGCCGGCATGGCAGAGGACGGTGTAGGGGAAGGTATGGCAACGGACGGGATGGTGTCAAACGGTGCCTCGGCAGAAGAAACCGCCATAGCAGGAGGAACCGAAGAGATAGGCACCTGGACAAAAGGTGCGGCAACCGGTGACGAGCCGGCAGAAGCATGTGCAGGTGCAAAGGACGGTGTAGCGATCGCAGGTATCGTTCCAGGGTCCTGGGCTGACACGGCTGTAAATGGGAGGATAAGAATCAGGCTTGGAAAGATACCGTAGTGGGGTGATATTTGCATCTACTGCCTTTTTATATTTCCGAAAAATGATACTCGCTTCTCGCCGTGGATAAGCTGGCGTCTTCAGCAGCTGATCTGAACCCGCAACACATAGCCCAAAACCCCCTCGAATATTCCTGGACCTCAAAAAGATAACATCTCACCATTGCTTGAAAACAGAGGCCGCGTAAGAATTCCAATGCAGTCTAAATTAAAATTTGCATCAATGAAAGTCGTATATGTCTGATAATATAATCGATATTTACGAACTATTATCGCATACTGTATCAGCATCCCGGATGCTCAACTATAAACAGCTACATTATTTTTGGGCCGTAGCCAAGGCTGGCAGCATTGTGCGAGCAAGCGAGCGATTACACCTCACACCCCAGACGCTAAGCGGCCAGATCAGTTTGTTGGAAGAAACGTTGGGCGTAGCGCTTTTTTTGCGAGTGGGAAGACGTCTGGAATTAACAGAAACCGGCCGGCTTACGCTTTCTTATGCCGACGAAGTCTTCCAGATCGGAAACGAACTGGAAGAAGCGTTGCGTAACCGCCCTCAAAGCCGCTTCATCCAGTTTCGCGTGGGAGTGGACGATGCTGTTCCCAAATCCATCGCTTATAGACTACTGACCCCGGCAATGTCGCTCGCCGAACCGGTGCGTATTGTCTGCCGGGAAGATAAACTTGTACGCCTGCTGGTGGAACTGGCAATTCAGCATGTTGATCTGGTGCTCGCGGACCGGCCCATGCCAGCCGGCACCAATGTGAAGGGCTACAGCCATAAACTCGGGGATTGTGGCATCACGTTTTTCGCCGAACCACGACTGGCAGCACAATTCACGGACAAATGGCCCCATATTCTTGATGTCGCACCTTTGCTTATCCCCGGTAAGGAGGCCGCCGTAAGAGAACCTCTAATGCGGTGGTTCGATGCACATCAGATCCGGCCGCATATCGTCGGTGAATTTGACGACAGTGCGCTGATGCAGGCTTTTGGACAAGCTGGCACTGGTATTTTTATTGCACCTTCGGTCATCGCCGATGAAGTACGGCGGGAACATGGCGTTATTATTCTCGGACAGACAAATGAGGTCACCGAGCAATTCTATGCCATCTCGATGGAGCGCCGGCTTACACACCCCGCCGTGGTTGCCATCAATGATACTGCCCAAAGGGAGCTCTTCGCAAACCTGTATCTTCAGCGGCGCAGCCAGGATACTCATAACCCCGGTTGCCTGACCAATGAAAGAGATGGGTGAGAGAAACCGGTAGCGGCGTTTCGATAACGGCAAAACTCTGGCCTCTCTCAGCCGTATTTATTTCTCGCCTGAAGCTGTCAGAAAAAGCAACTCATTGATTCGCTTTACGAAACTGGCCGGATCTTCAAGCTGACCTCCTTCCGCCAATAACGCCTGATCGAACAGAATGTGACTCCAGTCGGCAAAATGCGTCTGCTCCGACTTCAGGCGCTGAATCATCGGGTGATAAGGATTGATCTCCAGAATTGGCTTGGTGTGACTCACCTTTTGTCCAGACGACTTCAGCAGGCGCTCCAGATTTCCGCTCATGTCATGACTATCCGCCACAAGACAGGCGGGGGACTCGGTCAGGCGCAACGTGACCCGCACGTCCTTCACCTGTTCGCCAAGAACATTCTTTATTTTCTCGGTAAGTTCCTTGTATTCGCCTGCTTCTTTCTCCTGCTCCTTCTTCTCCGCCTCGTCTTCCAGTTTTCCCAGATCAAGGCTACCTTTCGCCACGGATTGTAACGGCTTACTTTCGAATTCAGTCAGGTTTGCGACCAGCCATTCGTCCACGCGTTCGGCCAGCAGTAAAACCTCGATGCCCTTCTTGCGGAACACTTCCAAATGCGGACTGCTTCGTGCAGCCTTGAGACTATCGGCAGTGACATAATAAATTTTGTCTTGTCCCTCCTTCATGCGCCCGATGTAATCGTTCAGTGAAACGGTTTGCTCATCCGCGTCGGCATGAGTGGAAACAAAGCGCAATAGCTTGGCGATACGTTCACGGTTGGCGTGGTCTTCCGCCACACCCTCTTTGAGGACCTGGCCGAATTCCTTCCAGAAGGTTTTGAATTTGGCCTTCTCGTCTTCCTGGCCTTCCTGCTCGCTTTGAGCCAGGTCTTCGAGCAATCCCAACACCTTTTTCACTGCACCGGCGCGCATTGCTTCAATATCTTTTGATTCCTGCAGTATCTCGCGCGAAACATTCAACGGCAAATCGCTGGAGTCGATCACTCCGCGGATAAAGCGCAGGTAATTCGGCAGCAGCTGTTTTGCATCATCCATGATGAATACTCGCCGCACATAAAGCTTGATACCGTGCCGAGGCTCACGGTCATACAAGTCGAACGGCGCACGGGAGGGGATATAGAGCAATTGGGTATACTCCTGTTTACCCTCCACCCTGGCGTGTACATAAGCCAGCGGTGGCTCGAAATCATGCGCCACATGCTTGTAGAATTCCTCATACTGCTCGTGGGTAATCTCACTTTTGGGACGCGCCCAGAGCGCACTCGCCTGATTGACAGTCTCATCTTCGTCAGTGATGGTATTTTCGTTTTTTTCCTGAGACCACTGTTCCTTTTTCATCAGAATGGGAAGCGTGATATGGTCCGAATACTTGCGGATGATTGAACGCAGTCGCCAGCCATTGAGCAAATCATCCTCACCCTCACGCAAATGCAGGATAACTTGCGTGCCGCGGTCTGTTTTCTCTACTGTCTCAAGTGTATAATCGCCTTCACCCCCAGATTCCCAATGGATCCCATGTTCGGAAGTCAGACCTGCGCGGCGCGTGATGAGCGTCACCTTGTCTGCAACGATAAATGCGGAATAAAATCCGACACCGAACTGACCGATCAGGTGTGCATCCTTTGCCTGATCGCCTGTTAGCGAACTGAAGAATTCACGGGTACCCGACTTGGCGATGGTACCGATATGGTCGATGACTTCTTGCCTGGACATGCCGATACCATTATCGGCAATCGTAATGGTACGTGCCGTGGCATCGTAGCTTACGCGAATCTTCAGATCCGAATCGGATTCATACAACGCGCCATCGGTTAATCCTTCGAAGCGAAGCTTATCGGCGGCATCCGAGGCATTCGAAATCAGTTCGCGTAAAAAAATTTCCTTGTTGCTGTACAAGGAATGAATCATCAGATTGAGCAATTGTTTGACTTCGGTCTGGAAACTTAGATGTTCTTTTGTAGCTGTTGCTTGCATGGGTTTTCTCCTAAAAAAATGCAATAAGATAATGAGGGCAGCTTGATGATTTTCAAGCCATTGAGCCCTGATAAGCCTCTGAAACCTTATATATGACGATTCTTCGTCTTTTAATTTATTTTGAGTTTATGGTTATTCCATATAATCCGGAGTCCTGGCCATGTCATTCATGAAGATCCTCATCCGTTTTATTGCCATTGGCATGTTTTGTTGGACCTTTCCTGCCGCCGCCCAATATAAGGATCGCACCCTGCCGCTGGAAAAGATTAAACTGCCTGCCGGATTTGTCATCGAACAGTGGGCGGAGGTGCCCAACGCGCGTGGGTTAACACTAGGGAAAAAAGGCACGGTATTCGCCGGGTCCCTGTCAGAAGGTAAAGTTTACGCCATTACGGAAGCGGGTGGGGCACGCAAGGTCAGAATCATTGCCAGCGCACTCACGACACCGCTGGGCGTGGCATTCCAAAATGGTTCACTGTATGTCTCTGCAGTTAATCGTATTCTGCGCTTCGATAATATCGAAGATAATCTTGACCAACCGGAAAAACCTGTAGTGATAACCGATGATTTCCCCAACGAAAAGCACCATGGCGGGAAATTCATTGCTTTTGGTCCGGATGGTCTGCTTTACGTGCCTGTTGGGGCACCCTGCAATATTTGCGAACCCGATCCAGAGCGCTTTGCATTGATCTCGCGTATCAAACCGGATGGTACAAACCATGAGGTCTTCGCATACGGCGTACGAAATACGGTTGGTTTCGATTGGCATCCCGAGACGAAAGAATTATGGTTCACGGATAATGGCCGTGACTGGATGGGTGACAATCTGCCCCCCGATGAACTGAATCGCGCGCCGGCAAAAGGAATGCATTTTGGCTTTCCATTTTGCCATGCCGGCGATATTCCCGACCCCAAATTCGGCGCAAAGCGTGATTGCAATAAGGTGACGCCTCCCGCCGCCAAGCTCGATCCCCATGTGGCACCGCTGGGCATGCGCTTCTATACCGGGAAAATGTTTCCGGTGGAATACCGCAACAATATTTTTGTTGCCGAGCATGGTTCATGGAACCGGCGTAATAAAGTCGGCTACCGGATCAAGCTCGTACGAGTCAATAACAACAAAGTCGCAAAACAGGAGGTGTTCGCTGAGGGTTGGCTGGAAAAGGAGGATGTCTGGGGAAGGCCGGTGGATTTGCTGGTCATGCCGGATGGCGCGTTGCTGGTTTCGGACGATTATGCAGGAGCTATCTATCGCATTAGCTACAGGAAACCATAATCTGGATTATGCTTCGTTAAACTGGCAGCGTAACGCGGTGCGCGGAGTGCTATATTGACTGCTGAATGGCGTAAGCACACAACGCCATCAAGGACTGGGGGAAAAGTCCGAACGCAAGCACTGCCAAGCCATTCGCGCTTATCAACAGCTTAATATCACTCTGGGGCAGAATGGGCGCATCGGTTTCGGGCTCGTCAAAATACATCAGCTTAACAATGCGCAGGTAATAAAATGCGCCGATCAGCGAAAATAGCACAGCTACTACCGCCAACCATACGTAACCGGCACTCAACACGGCTTGCAATACCGACAGCTTGGCATAAATACCCACCGTAGGTGGAATGCCTGCCATCGAGAACATCAGCAGCAAGGTGATAAATGCATACCACGGATTGCGCCGGTTGAGTCCTTTGAAATCATCGAGCTTTTCGGCCTCGAATCCCTCGCGTGATAGCAGCATGATCATGCCAAATGTGCCCAGGGTCATCAGCACATATACCAGGATGTAGAACATCGATGAACTGTAACCATTTTCATCCGCACCGATGATACCGAGCAGCATGAAACCCATATGCGAAATGGTTGAATAAGCCAGCATGCGCTTGATATTCGTCTGGGCAATAGCGGCCAGATTGCCGATCATCATTGACATTACCGCCAGAATAATGAGCATTCCCTGCCAATCCGCTACCATCGCACCCATACCTTCAACCAGCAAACGCATGACAAATCCGAACGCCGCAAATTTGGGTGCTGAACCGATAAAAAGCACTACGGCTGTCGGCGCCCCCTGATAAACATCGGGCGCCCACATATGGAATGGCGCGGCGCTTAGCTTGAAACTGATACCGGCAACAATGAATACGAGGCCCACCACCAGTACCGCGTGGTTGATTGTACCGCCCTGGATCGCTTCCGTTACATGCGTAATGTCGAGCGTGCCGGTTGCCCCATAAACCATGGACATGCCATATAGTAGGAAACCGGAAGCGAGCGCCCCGAGGACAAAGAATTTTATTGCCGCTTCCGTTGCCATGACCGAATCACGCCTCAGCGCTACCATGGCGTACTGCGACAGCGAAAGGAGTTCCAGTCCCAGGTAGAGTGTCAGAAAATGGCTGGCTGAAATCATTACCATCATGCCCAGCGTGGCAAATAGCGCCAAGCTGAAAAATTCCCCGCTGAACATGCCGCGCGCAGCGATATAAGTACGCGAATACACCAGCACGGTTGATACTGTGACATATACCAGCATCTTCAGTATGTCGGCCATGGCGTCGTCCACGAACATGCCGGAAAAGGTATGAACAACCTCTGGTACAGATGTCGCGAAAGTAATCAGTACGCAGCCAAGCAATGCAAACTGTGCCAGTACATAGGCTACATAAGGCTTTTTCTCCCCCCATGCGAGATCGGCCAGCAATACCACGCATACCATTACTAGAAGAAATATTTCCGGATACGCGGGGGAAAAATCAGGCGGCACAAAATTCATTATCATCCTTAAACAAACGAGACTACCTCATTCTTACTACAACTTGCTGCGGGCGATATGCGCCAGCAAATCATCCACCGTGGTATGCATGACTTCCGTCAAGGGTGATGGGTAGAGTCCCATTCCCAGCACCGCCGCTGCCAGCACCGCCAATATCAGAATCTCGCGTCCGTTAATATCTTTTAGTTCTTCTACAGCGGGATTCGCAACAGCACCGAATACTACCCGCTTGTACATCCAGAGCGTATATGAAGCACCGGTAATAAGCGTGGTTGCGGCGAGAAATGCATACCAGAAATTTACCTCGACGGCAGCCATGATGACAATGAATTCGCCAACAAAACCGCTGGTACCAGGCAAGCCCGCATTAGCCATGGCAAAAAGCATAAAAAATGCAGCGAATACCGGCATCTTGTTGGCAACGCCACCATAATCGGCGATCTGACGGGAATGAAGGCGATCGTACAGTACTCCCACGCATAGAAACATCGCGCCGGATATGAAGCCGTGCGAAACCATCTGCACCATCGCACCTTCCAGCCCATAAGCGTTAAACAGAAAAAATCCCAGGGTGACGAATCCCATATGCGCTACCGACGAATAGGCGATGAGCTTTTTCATGTCAGCCTGCACCAATGCCACGAGTCCAATGTATACGACCGCAATCAACGACAACGCTATCATCATGCCGGAGAAATATTGACTCGCGTCCGGGACAATCGGCAGGGAGAAACGCAAAAAACCATACCCCCCCAGTTTCAGCAGTATGGCCGCCAACACCACTGATCCACCGGTAGGCGCCTCCACGTGAGCGTCCGGCAACCATGTATGTACCGGCCACATGGGTACCTTGACAGCAAAAGCTAGCAGGAAAGCAATGAATATCAGGATTTGTGGTGTCAGCGGCAGCGGCAGCTTGTGATAATCAAGTATCGAAAAACTGCCACCAGATATCATGTAGAGGTAAACGAATGCCACTAGCATCAGCAGGGAACCCAGCAGCGTGTAAAGAAAAAACTTGATCGCTGCATACACACGATTGGGGCCACCCCAAACGCCGATGATGAGAAACATCGGAATAAGGGAGGCTTCCCAGAAAACGTAAAACAGGATCGCATCGAGCGATGAAAACACACCATTGACAATACCCGACATGACAAGAAACGCGCCCATATATTGCGATACGCGCTTGCTTATTACCTGCCATCCGGCGATTACTACCAGCGGCGTAGTAAAGCAATTGAGCAGAATCAGCGGCATGGCGAACCCATCCACTCCCAGATGGTAATGAATATTGAAGCGCTCGATCCAGGGACTGTATTCGACAAACTGCATGGCGCTCATGAGCGGGTCGAAACGCGTATAGAGCGGAATTGCAATCAGAAAACCCGCTATCGATCCAGTGAGCGCAAGCCATCTTGCAAGGGGTGCGTTACGATCGCCACCGGTGGCAAGCACGCCGATACCGGCAAAAATAGGCAGCCAGATGACCAGACTTAACAGGGGGAGGCCAAACAACATGTTTATTCCGTTTTATTCATTAGCGTGTAGCGGATGCAGGGCTGAAAACCGCAATAAAGTTTTTTCTCTTGTTGTCTCTTATTGTCCTAGGACCCATACAACCAAAAGCTCATCAATACAAATACGCCAACGATCATGGTGAATGCATAATGATAGATATAGCCTGACTGAAAGCGGCGTATGAGCATGGCCGTTGCGGCCACCACGCGTGCCGTGCCGTTGACCAAGAGCCCGTCAATGACTTTCACATCGCCGAATTTCCAGAATCCGCCACCGAGTGCGCGCGCACCACCGGCGAAGAACCAGGAGTAAAACTCGTCAATATAATACTTGCGGTCGAGCAGGGTATAGAGAGGCCCGGATGCTTGTTTTATTTTCGCCGGTAAATCAGTGTTCACGATGTATAAATACCAGGCGGTGAAAATCCCGGCAATCGAGAACCAGAATGGCAAGGTTGTAACTGCGTGAGCCATCATTCCCGACAAACCATGAAATTCC
Source organism: Nitrosospira sp. (assembly GCA_039922995.1). Lineage (GTDB taxonomy): Bacteria > Pseudomonadota > Gammaproteobacteria > Burkholderiales > Nitrosomonadaceae > Nitrosospira. The sequence continues at coordinate 20,816 of JBDTDT010000077.1, forward strand.
GCTGCCATCTTTGCGATCGCCTCATGCTGCGGCATGATGTATATCGCGCTACCGAAATAGTCTCCAAAAAGTATTGGTCCAATCAGCCAGCCAGCCCCAACAGAGGGTATCGCCAGAATGACAAGCGGAAGCGTCACCACCCACGGCGACTCATGCAAGTGCTCTTCTGTATGATGATCCATGCGCGGCTTACCATGGAACGTCATGAACAGCAGGCGGAAAGTATAAATCGCGCTGACAAATACAGTAGTTACCGCACAGAAATAGGCGAAACCCGCACCTGGAATCGCAGCAAAATGGATTGCTTCAATGATGGCATCCTTGGAAAAGAAACCGGAGAAACCAATCACCCCCGCGTTTGCCAGCGCGGCGATAAACATCGTCCCATAAGTAATGGGCATGTGCTTCCTCAGTCCGCCCATTTTCCGCATATCCTGTTCATGATGCATGGCGATGATTACCGAGCCCGCGCCCAAAAACAGCACCGCCTTGAAAAAGGCGTGGGTCATGAGGTGAAAAACTCCGGCCGAATAAGCCGAGGCACCCAGTGCCAACGTCATGTAACCCAACTGCGACAAAGTCGAATACGCCACTACACGCTTGATATCGTTCTGTACAATTGCCACCAGCGCCATGAACAACGTGGTGATACCGCCGACCACCAGCATCACTGACAACGCCGTTTCAGTTAACTCAAACAGCGGCGACATGCGCGCCACCATGAAGATGCCCGCAGTCACCATTGTCGCCGCATGAATCAGCGCAGAAATAGGAGTTGGCCCCTCCATCGAGTCCGGTAGCCATACATGGAGCGGGAACTGCGCGGATTTACCCATTGCACCGACGAATAACAGAATGCAGATCGGCGATAGTAATTCCCACGAGGAGCCGGGAATGATTTCTATTGTCTGCGTCGCGATCTGCGGAGCCTGCGTGAATACCGCTGCATAATCCAGCGTGCCAAAATACGTCAGTATCATGCCGATGCCGAGCAGAAAGCCAAAATCGCCAACACGATTGACCAGAAAAGCCTTCAGATTGGCATATATCGCGGTGGGACGGGTATACCAGAAGCCAATCAACAGGTAAGAAACCAGCCCAACCGCCTCCCAGCCAAAGAAAAGCTGAAGGAAATTATTGGACATCACCAGCATCAGCATCGAGAACGTAAAAAGCGAGATATAACTGAAAAAACGCTGATAGCCTGGATCCCCGCGCATATAACCAATAGTGTAAATATGTACCATCAGGGATACAAAACTC
>JBDTDT010000078.1:0-6773 GCA_039922995.1 Nitrosospira sp.
ATGGTTTCCATGCATAACACTCCAGGTTGCTCCTGCCAAAAGACAGGATGATGGCACAACCAGGGTGGTCAAAATTGAACGCTGATCACCCCGGATTCCTGGTCAGTTTTGCACGCTGTTTAACATGGCAGCTTCTTGGGCTGCGGCGGAATTGAGCAAAACGGCTGCTACCCGGTCGGGGTCGTTGATACGCACCTTTCTTGAAGAAACGGGACTGCTCAAAACCTCAACGGCAACTATAGGGGCTGCGGGCGTCAGTATTGGTGCAGCTAAATTAGAGGCGAGCGAGGTTATCCCTGCCGAAGCTGCAATTACAGCGAATAAAGCGGCATCAGCCGTGGCAGATATACCCATAGTAGGGCCGGTGCTTGCCGAGATAGCATTCGATGAAGCAATGGAACGAGGACTGTCTAGCCTTTCGGTGGCATCTGCGGCTGGCGGTTTCGATATTCCTGCCGGGATTAACCCCATGACCCAACTTCACCAAAGGGAAATGGTTCTGCCTGCCGAGCATGCGGACACGATACGCGGCTTAAAAGGCGGTGGAGGCGATGTTCACCTTCACGTCCATGCTACAGATGCAGATAGCGTCAGGAGGCTATTTAGAGACAACGGTCGCATCATGGCTGAAGTTCTCAGTCAACAGATGCGTAATTTCGTGAAGCCGTAAAGATCACTCAGGCGGGCGCATGCCACAATGCGCACGGTCAGCCGGCCAGTACGATAACCCCGGCAGTCAACAGCACAGGTCCTCTGTTGTGTGTTGATAGCAAAGATTAACCCTCAGGTACTCTTCCCTGGGGGTTTTTCCTTTTGTAGTTACGCTTCCGTAATACAAATTCCGTTACGTATGCGTACTTTTTTGGTAGAATACGTGCAGTCGTAAGAGTGTGGGGGTATAAGTTGGGGTATAAAAATTATGACGTGGCAGAGAATCCTTATTTCAAGCCGTTGTAGCGTCTAGTTCGATCCTGCTTACCCCACCAGATTCTGGCAATTGCCGCAATCGGTTTCAAAAAGTCCTTTAGTCCCCATCGTCTAGAGGCCTAGGACATCACCCTTTCACGGTGAGTACGGGGGTTCGAATCCCCCTGGGGACGCCATCTTATCTTCAACTGATTGATAGATAATCATATTCAAGCAAATCAACGGGTTCAATTCTCAAGTGTGTCGCAATACAATGCTGTTACGCCTGGAGTATGGACTTGCCTTCACAAATTCATGTATTGACGTAACGGGACATATTATTTCCGTAGGCGCGTTCCTAAAGACCTCCTGAGCCTTTCCTCCCCAGGGGCAGATCCTCGGAGACGAACTTGATAATTTTATACTACTAAACCTTGCAAACGTTATCGTATGCGTAAATTTTCGTGCTTAGGCATCGGTAATCAATCTCGAGATGCGTATCACGGCAACTTCATTTTAAAAATCCCCCAAAGTACAGGTTTGAAAAATAGATAGTTAAAATCAAAGTTGCAATAAGCAATATAGAGGCGAGGTGATTCATACTTCTCCCGAGAATTGGCGGAGGTGTGTCCTGATTTCCATCTTAATTTGCCGAGTATGCTTTGCCAGTCCCGATTAATCCCCAGCTCCAAAAATCCTCACGCCAGGAATCTTCGATAAGTGTTGCCTGTTTTCGGTTGGGGCGTAAGGTGTTTCATAGTTTCTCGAAACAGAGACTCCTGCAATCTGGAGGCTACTTTGCTGTATGCATCCAAAATGCCAGTTCGTCATTTACTTCGCTTCTTCAAACACGCCTTCAATAAGGACACCATCATGCCGGTGAAGGAGTCGGCTTTTAAGCCGCTTAAGCCAGGCGGCGGCTAACGCTGTAAACCATGCCTCGGCTTATTAAAACCACCCGCTTGGCATACAATGAAATCTGTTATTCAGGGAGGACAAAAAATGAGAATAATTTTAGCGCTGTTTCTGGTTGGGTTGGCCGGATGTTCGGCAGTCCCCTCTACTTATTACGGAGAATACACCCGTGGAGGAGAAAGGGTGCCTTACATGGCGGCACTAAAGGAATGTCGAACTGTGGCGAGGGATAAGGCCATTAAGGATAATGACTCGGATATCGGGACTGCCGTCTGGTTGAGGGATGTTGATGAATATGTATTGGCCTGCATGAATGAAAAGGGATTCGAGTTGGTCAACGGAAAATTACCTTTCAAGACCTCCCCGTCCTGGGGGGATCAGTAGTCTTCAGAGAGAGGTTGAAGAGGCGCTATGCCTGTGCTGAGACCCGTTGCTTTTTCCCAGAATACTTTGGGCTCCGGCCAGCCGACGAGGTTCTCTTCATGCATATATCGGTTTATGAAATTATCGGGGCACGCAAAAGGATTTAGTGCTCCATCCGGACAGTGATAGCACTTGTAAACGGTGTGCGCTATTCGCTCGATATGGCCTTCTTTGGTGCGTGAATAGAGGACGTATTGGATATTGCAACACCTTACCATAACTTTCAATGATCGATTTAATCGATGCCAGCAAGTCATTGCACATAAGTGATCGTGAAGTTTTGATCAGGCCGCTTTCGAGCGACAAGCAATATGCATCGCGGGCTGCTCGGCAGGCTACATCTGGCCCAACAGTATTAAAATCAGGACTATCAGGAATACGATCCCGGTTCCGCCGCCGGGGCCGTAACCCCGGCCGCTGCTGCCTCTGATGGGAATTGCACCCACCAGTACAAGCACCAGCAGCATAATCAGAAAAATGATTCCGATTGTCATTTCTTCCGCTTCCTGGGTACTGCATCAATCAATTCCAGTTTTGCGCTTTCAATGAAGTTTTTCTGTTCGTTGACGTACGAAATACGACGAGGTGATGAGGTAGGCGCAATGTTGTCGAGAGAGACTGACGGAAAGAAATGACTGGGGAACTCGGCTCTTGGCATTAACCGGGCACGAATGGCGCTCTTGTCGACTGTTTCCTAGCTGCATTCCAGAAGTGTAGGTTTGGGAAAAATGCCATCGAAGCTGCATGCTGCACATTCATAAAAATTCACATGGGCGGTTTCCGAAGATGCCGTGATTTGTAGCGAAATCAGTTTCTCATCCTTCGTCCAGCATACGGGGCAGTTGATGCCGGCAAATGAGCTGGCTCGGCTATACGCTTTTGCCGCTTCATCGGAGTTATCCGGATTTTGCTGCTTGATTTCGTTTGCACAACGAAGCGCATGCTGTCTGAGTTCGCGGACCAGGTCTAGCATCATAATTCCCTTCGCGACGCCGGCAAGAATCTGTATATGAATGGTTATGGTACAAGAATCAGGGGTGGTTCCAATAAATGTAAAACCGCTGTAATTTTACAAAGATCCCTATAGAAGACTAGTATAGATTTTAAAATATTCAACTCTGCAGCACTTGACAAACGCATTTCCTGCGTAGGGGAGCAGGCCCGGCAATATATTCACGGGTCACATGAAATCGCCTTTTAAGTGGGACTCCGCACGGAACTTTTCCAGGAGTTCCCCTATTGTTCGCTTTGCTCCCGCAAAGTGGGAGATTGCAGCATTATTATTCAATTGACTTGTTAGGAGACGATTATGACGCAAGAAAAAACACGCCCTCCCGTTGAACCCTATATTCCCGACCCCAAGAAAGTGAGCAGACCCATACACAGGGATCCCGCCAGTGATTTACCAACGGATCCCCCTCGTCATGAGAAGGACCATCCGCACGGAAAGACAGGTAGCGGCAGCAAAAAGGGTGGGAATCACCCATCCGAGCCAGGGACGCATTCAACTCATGGCGAAACTCCACCGAAACCCGCCAAGGCTGGCCGTCAAAGCCACAAGAATAAATAGTGGAATAGAGTAGTCTTCTCATTCCTATTGTTAATGGATGCAGAAACCCATTCTAAAACCTTCGATATAATTTTCATATTAAGGAGCCATCATGAAGCGTACATCCGTTTTCAGAAATACGACCCGATCGATCTTGCTTGCTGGTCTGATGTGCGGGACAGTTGCCGTTGTGCATGCACAAGCAGGCGCTGGTGGAGCCGGGGGTGCGGCAGGACAAGCCGGTACGGGAGCGCAAGCGGGCGGCAATGGGAGTATGACGGGGCAACCATCACCCGGCTCAGGAGGCGCAACGACCCGCCAGCCCGGCAGCGCTCCTCCCGCATACCGCATGGAAGATAAAAGAGGATCGTCAAGTGACTCATCCAGTACCCGGGGTTCCAGGTCCATCCTTCAATCGCCAGGCAGGATGGAGCCAAACCCTTCAACAATACCGGGCACCCCGGGGACCTGAGGGTCGTTCAGGCATGAGGAACGTTGACTTAACATAAGCCATCCTGCAAAACCCGTGTGCAGGACAACGTAATTATGGGTAGAGAACAAATAATGGCCCGGAATGACTGCTGCCAGCTTTCCGGTGGTGACGATATTAATTTTTAAACAGGGTAATAACAGGTACGTGACTGATCAGCAAGGAGGCGCGATGATTGACAGGTGCATAAGTTTTTTGACGGGAAGCTTGCGATTGACATCCGTGTCTATCCAATCTAGAGTATCACGCTGGAATCAAGACGCTGAATCCGTCGAATTACACTCTGGCAATGCGTAGTCTCCCGGGGTAAATTGGTTGAATGCCAAGGGGCTGGGCTTTGTTAGTGTAAGAAGTTGTAGATGCCGCGAAACAAGATTAGATGCTATTTTATTAAAACGTAAATTTGAATAAAGGAAAGCAATGATGAAAATAACCAGAACAATGTTTGCGAGTTTTGCTGTTGGGCTGATGTTAATAGGGACCGCGCACGCAGGGGAACAAAAATTCAAAGTGGTTATTAATGCTTATGACACCACTATTCCCGAGCTCAACGTCGAAGGCGTGACAGTCAAGAACATTCGCGCTTTTAATGTACTCAATGAACCTGAGGCGCTGGTTGTCAAGAAAGGGACTTCAGTCAAGATTACCTTTGAGAACAAATCTCCCATCAGCGAAGGCGTTACCATTGACGAATATGGAATCAAGGAAGTGCTCAAGGCGGGAGAAACCAAGACCATCGCTTTTGTAGCGAACAAGGCCGGTGCTTTCAACATCTGGTGCCAGCTTCATCCCAAGAACATCCACCTGCCGGGTTCCTTGAACGTCATAGAGTAAGGGAGTTTGCGGAGTAAAGCCGGTGCATTAATCCAGAATGGGGTCCGCGCTTGACCCGAACCAATGAAACCCGCTTGCTCAAGCGGGTTTCTTGTTTCTAGCCTACCTCTGACTCCCAGTCCACTCTGACCGGTGGGCTTTTGCACTTTTTCGGCCTGCCCATTCGCCAGGTTTTTTTGTGAGTGCCTAGCGAGCTTGTTAACAGGTCCTGGTAATGAGTTCGAGAAGGGCTTTGATCACCGGTCGCAGTGTTAGAATCCAGTACAGGAGGATCCAGGTATGACGGAAGGAAAAAAGGGCGAGGAACCGGGTGATAACGGGTACTGGCCGCAAACAAGGAAAGCAGTCAGGTTTCTTCTTTGGACGATCGTGTTTCTGTTTGTTGGGGTGGTCGTGCTTTCCACCACAGGCCTCAAAATTTTTTCATCAGGAGGGGGAGGGGGTTAGGGCAGGAGGATTAGTAAAACCTCCCAATAGCCGACATCGGATACAAGTATGGTATCCATACGCCAAAATTTCGCAAAAAAAACCCGCCGAAGCGGGTTAAATTGCAGGGGTATGTGATGCTATGGGAGAATTTATTAAGTGAATGAAGCAAATGCATTGAAAAAAGCAGTAATAATTCCCTGATTATCTGAAGATTCCGCTACTCATATCGTCCTGTTGAGGACAAATCATCTTCATTACATCATCCGCCAGGGAATCCGGGGTTATCGGAAACGACATTCCTTCCCCGGTGGACCCGATGGGGCTGCCTTGTCCATTCTCGTCGGAGAATCGTGCGCTATGGATGACTTTCGATGTTTTCTCTTTACAATCAATTCTATAAAGAACTTCCGCCGATTTATACGAGATGTCTGGGTTGTCTTTCTGTAAATTTGGAGAAGATAGCATCATTAAAATATCCGAACTGGATTCCCTTTTGACGATACTTTCCGTATTGACAAAAATATTGAAATATTCGCTCCTTCCCAGATATACCCATCCGGGAGACATAGGCAGCTTTTCTCTCGGCGGATCGATGGTATATCCGAGATTCAATTTAGAATTAGCCCCCGGATAGATATTTGCATAGATTTCGGATATACCCGATGAACCAATAAGCAAGAATAACAAAGCTACGAAACGTACATTCATCGTATCTGCGCTTATCACCCAAGATGTTTTTAGCTTAGCCGGGAATTCCGCACGCCGATACCATTTTTACAAAACTTTACAAAGGTTCTGTAGCGTGTGAGTTGTCAGCGCTATGGTTCTAACTGAGCAGCGCGAGGCCATCGTCCCGCCCGCTGGACAATTATCGTGCCCATCTTTATTGATGAGATAGGATTGCTTGCCGGCAATTTTCTGTCTAGGACGTGTGAAGGGATGATGTGATGTGCCTGAGATGCGGGGATAAAAGGTAACCGTCGGCTGCGAGGATGCTTCAGGCGGAACGGGCGATTCGATATGAAGCTGTCCATCGCCTGTTATCGTAAACGGCGCTAGTACTTAAAAAAATACCATTAGTTGCTGCTGGCAATATAGGGAGTGTAGTAGCCCCCAATTGAACCGGACACGGATGCACAGAAGATAGGAGATAGGCGTATGCCTGATGCTATGCATAGTGCTTCTGGTTTTGATCGGATTGAAGTCGTCACTGGTGTCGAGCGCCGC
>JBDTDT010000079.1:0-56199 GCA_039922995.1 Nitrosospira sp.
ACCATCGACGAAGTCGCACACGTGGGGCAGCGAAGGAACTTCATCGGGCCGATCGGCATGAAGATTTCAAAAGCGCTGGTCAAGCCATTTTATACGCTGTTCTTCAATGACATCCCCGAAATCAAGCATCTGTTCGATGTCGACCAGATGATCGAGGACGGTGTCGCCTTCGACTTCAATGAGCTGCCCGATTACATGGTGGAACGCAGCTGGATTCCTTCATACTGCAAGGTGGAAGACGAATTACTGAATGGGCAGAGGGCCACATCTCTCTAAGGCCATTATATCCCTCATCAAATCCCGGTTCCTACTTCGCATCGTCCGTTTCGTATAGTCGGCAACCGCGAAAAAATTTTATATTGCCTTTCTGATTCTTTATTGTAACTGTCGAGGCAGCCTTTTAATTCCGGGCAGCCAACATTTCAGCGGCGTGCCTACGAGTTGTTTCGGTGATTTTTTCGCCGCCCAGCATACGGGCAATTTCTTCGACTCGCTCCTGATTCTGTAGCACGGCGATATGGCTGAATATCTTTCCTCCGTTGATCGGATCAACCGATTTGGTAACTTGCCACTGGTGGTCTCCCGCTGATGCGACTTGTGCCAGATGGGTAATGCACATTATTTGCCGTTCCTCACCCAGTCTCTTCAATAGTCTCCCAACAATTTCCGCCACGCGGCCACCAATACCTGCATCTACTTCATCAAATATGAGTGTGGGCGCCGCGCCGAGTTTGCTGGTGATGACCTGTATTGCCAGACTTATACGAGATAATTCCCCGCCCGACGCGATTTTTGCCAAAGGCCGTAGTGGAAGTCCGGTATGGGTAGAGACCTGGAATTCAATTTGCTCCATGCCTTGTGCATTGCCTTGTTCGAGTGGCGTTAACGCCACGAAGAATTCTCCCCCTTCCATCGCCAGGGTTTGCATTGTATCACTCACTTGCTGTGCAAGGACTGCAGCGGCTTTAATTCGCGTCGCGCTCAAATTTTTTGCAAGATTGAGATATTCATCTCTGGCTATTCCCTCTGCTCTTGCCAATGCCTCGCCATCGTCCTGGTCAAATTTTTCCAAACGGATGATCACGGTTCTCAATAGGTCCGGCAATTCTGCAGGGGTGACGCGGTATTTTCTGGCGATAGCATGAACCGCCGATAACCGTTCATCCATTTCATGCAAACTCTGCGGATCGAGATCGAGACGCTGCTGATAGCGCTCTAGCTCGTAAACGCCTTCCTGCAACTGAATCTGCGCCGATTCCAGCAAATCAAGCACAACCCGAAGATTGACATCGCGATCAAGCAGGTTATGCAGACGCGAAATAATCGAGTTGACTTGCGCAAGCGAGGCTGACTCGCCTTCCGACAGAATCGCCAACCCCATCTGTGTGGCTTCAAGCAAGCTCGCGGCATGAGATAGACGGCTGTGATCGGCTTGAAGCGTATGCCACTCATCAAGAGAAAAATTCAACGCAGCGAGTTCATTTGCCTGCCATTCCAGATGTTCACGCTCCTGCTGAAAAGTCGTAGCAGTTTGCTCCCATGTCGACAGTTGCTGCCGTAATCGTTGCCAGCATCGATAAGCCTCTGCGACGGCCATGGCCAATTTATGGCTGCCTGAAAAGGCGTCAAGCAGATGGCGCTGTGCTTCACTGCGCAGCATCGTCTGATGCGCGTGCTGACCGTGGATGTCCACCAGCTTTTCTCCTACCGAGCGTAATTGCTGCAAGATGGCTGAGTGGCCATTGATAAAACCGCGCGAGCGTCCTCCAACATCCACTGTCCGACGCAGCATGCATAGCGTACTATTCTCACCCTCATCTTCGAATCCGTTCTCGCGCAACCAGTCTGCCAGATCCGGTAACCCTCCGACGTCGAACTCGGCGCTGATTTCGGCACGGTCGCAGCCATTGCGCACGTCACCTGCATCGCCACGCTCGCCCAGGACAAGCGAAAGTGCGTCAATCAGAATTGATTTCCCCGCGCCGGTTTCCCCGGTGAGTACAGTAAAACCGGGAGAAAACTCCAGTTCCATATGGTCAACAATGACAAAATTCCGGATACTGAGAAACCTTAACATGGAAGTTTCACGTGAGATTTCTCGGGAGGCCACTCCAACCAAGCTTCTCGCGCAGCATGCGGTAGTAGCTGTGATCGGAAGAATGAAGCAAAGTTGCTGCGTGAGGAGAACGCCGTACGACCACTCTGTCATGTTCCTGCAGATCGAAATGTGAGTGGCTATCGGAGTGGACGCGCGCGACTGCGGTGCGATGCATCAGGATCTCCACGATGGCGTCAGGACCCACTACAATGGGACGATTGCTCAGCGTGTGAGGGCTAACCGGCACCAGTGCAATCAAATCGAGGCTAGGATGAAGGATCGGGCCGCCCGCTGATAACGCGTAGGCGGTGGATCCGGTGGGGGTGGCTACAATCAGGCCATCGGAACGAAGGGAATAAACGTACTCACCATTGATACGTACCTCGAATTCGATCATGTTGCCACCAATTCCACGGTTTACGGCCACATCGTTTAGCGCCAGAGCATTAAATGTGCAGGCAGTCCCGCGTGCAACTTCAACATATAGCAGCATGCGCCGCTCCGTCACGTATCGGCCATCGAGCATAGAGCCCAGCGCCTCTAGCATGGTATCGATGGAAAGATCTGTAAGAAATCCCAAGCGACCCTGATTGATGCCAACCAGCGGAACATTAAAAGGTGCAAGCTTCCGCGCAATATTGAGCATGGTTCCATCGCCTCCCAATACGATGACCAAATCAGCGCGTTTACCGATGTCTTCCATCGTGACAGCGGGATACGCCTTCTCTTTCAAAGTGGACGCGGTAAGATAATCCAACAGGACTTCAAGATGGCGGCTTTCCAGATATCGTCCCAGCCGCAACAATGGCGTCGCGATGTCGAGATTTTTATGCTTGCCGACTACAGCAATCGTTTTAAACGAAGAATTCATTACGGATTTAACGTGGAAAAACATATTAAACCAGCGGAAAGCTGATTTTTTTTAGGTATCTTCGAATAAGCCGTAATAGGTAGTAGCATGCCTACGGACAGCTTATTCAGAAACTCTTTAATAACCGTTTCCAAGATTAAACCATATCGGCCCGTGAGTGACAAAGGATTAACCTGCCGGATACATGTAAAACTTGAGCACACCCTGAATAGGTTTCAATTTAAGCCCCAATTTATGGAACGCGCCTCAAGGGATGATTTATTTCAGTGACCTTTTCCCAGCCATAAAGCTGCCCCGCCATCGTGGATTCATGATATTGAATTACTTAATCAAATAAGCGAGCGATATGTCTCGGTTTTATAAAATCCTCAAGCTGAATTTTCTTTTGCTCATCTTTTTTCCATTGCCGAAGCTGAAAGCGGAATCCTGATGTAAAATACTAAAATGCTCAATCAACGTGCAAAGATTCTGCTTAAGACTCTGGTCGAGCGGTATATCAGCGAGGGCCAGCCGGTAGGTTCCCGCTCGCTTTCCAAATTCTCCGGGCTGGATCTTAGCCCCGCCACCATTCGCAACGTAATGGCTGATCTTGAGGAAATGGGTTTTGTCGCCAGCCCTCATACTTCTGCAGGGCGTATACCGACTCATCGGGGCTACCGCTTCTTTGTCGATACGCTGCTAGTAGTCAAGCCCTTGGATTTGATAGAAATCCATCAACTCGAAGACCAACTGCATCCAAACAATCCCTCGCGGCTAATCAGCTCCGCTTCTCAATTGCTGTCGGAATTGACACGTTTTGCAGGTGTGGTGGTTAGCCCCAAGCGTAACAGCGCGATATTTCGCTATATCGAGTTCATGACCCTATCTGAAAAACGTATTTTGCTTATCATTGTTACTCCGGAAGGGGATGTCCAGAACCGTGTTCTTTTTGCAGACAGAACCTATAGCCAAACGGAATTGATAGAGGCGGCGAATTTTATTAATCAGAATTATGCGGGTTGCACCTTTGATGAAATCCGTGTTCGTCTTCAAGGCGAATTGAAACGATTGCGGCACGATATGACCAAACTCATGACCGCAGCTATTGAACTGGGTAATGAAGCCATCCAGGCAGATAGCGAAGCAGTAGTCGTGGCGGGAGAACATAAGCTGCTTGATGTACATGACTTGGCCAGCAATATGACCAGTCTGAAGAAATTATTTGATCTGTTCGAACGTAAAACCGTCCTGCTTCAGTTGCTGGAATTTGGCCGTAAGGCAGAAGGTGTACAGATCTTTATTGGCGACGAATCGGGTGTGCTGACATTGGATGAATTCAGCGTAGTCACTGCACCTTATGAGGTGGGTGGGAAAGTTGTGGGGACCGTAGGAGTAGTAGGTCCTACGCGTATGGCCTATGAACGTGTCATTCCGATTGTGGATGCGACCGCCAGATTGCTCTCCAGCGCGCTATCTCAGCATTAGGACGGCCTTCTAAACAATTGCTGGAAATGTCCTTCGCAGAGGCAATTCAGAGGCCTTTGCACCATTCGATTCCTTTCGTAATAATTGCCTCTTGAGTCGTTCCCGATTCCAATCCTCGCTTGGGAGCCGAGAGTGAAACAAGGTGATGAAGGTAATCCGTATACTATGGTGAGCAGCCCAGGAGAATGCAACATATCATTTCTAATGAGAATTGGAATAACTTGATCTCACTTGAACCTGCATACCAGCATGGCGCCTTGGCGCAGACAGGTATTTTACTAGTCAATCTTGGTACACCTGATGCGCCAACCGCACAGGCACTACGGCCTTATCTCAAGCAATTTCTGAGTAATCCGCGGGTAGTAGAAATTCCCCCGTGGGTGTGGTGGTTGATTCTGAACGGTATCATACTCAATACCCGGCCGAGAAAATCGGCAGAAAAGTATGCACAAATCTGGACGGCGGAAGGCTCTCCGCTAAAAGTCCATACTGAGCGCCAGACTCGGCTGCTGCGGGATATTCTGGAAAAGCGTACTAGCCCCGTGCCAATGGTGGAATATGCCATGAGTATCGGTAATCCTTCCATCGCCGAGGTGCTGGGACGGATGAAGCGGCATGGCTGTGAACGTATTCTGGTGCTGCCGCTCTACCCGCAATATGCTGCCAGCAGTACCGCCTCAGCGTTTGATGAAGTATTTCTGCAGCTGAGAGCGATGCGTAATACTCCCGCTATACGCACTGTGAAGCATTATCACGATCATCCAGGCTATATCGCCGCGCTGGCGCAGAATATACGCGATTATTGGTTGAAAACCGGCAAACCCGACCAGCTTGTAATGAGTTTCCACGGCGTACCTCGCTTTACCTTGGAGAAAGGCGACCCTTACCACTGCGAATGCCAGAAAACCGGCCGTCTTCTGGCTGAAGCGCTTGAACTGGATGCTGGTAAGTACCAGATCTGTTTTCAGTCACGATTTGGCCGGGAAGAATGGTTAATGCCATACACTGCGGTTACCCTGGAACAACTTGGTAAGCAAGGCACCCGGCGCGTCGACGTGGTCTGTCCTGGTTTCGTTTCCGATTGCCTTGAGACTCTTGAAGAGATCGCCATGGAAGGCAAAGCCATTTTTATCCAGGCTGGAGGTCACCAGTTTCACTATATCCCTTGCCTCAACGAGCGCGATGACTGGATAAATGCGCTGGCCGACATCGCTCTCGCCAATTTGCACGGATGGCTGGGTTTAGCGCATCCAGAAGAGCTAGCGGTTCAGTCGCGGCAACGGGCGCTACGAATGGGAGCTGCCAAGTAAAAGACGCGGAAAAACTTCAAGTTCTGAACCCCAAGCTGGGTGGCCGCACCCTCGACATAGGGGTGTCGGCACTATCCTATATCCTGGCGTTCAGGATTTCCGCGATTTCCAAATCGGCTGCGTACAAATTGGATAATTCCCGGAAGAATGGAAATTATGATGATCCCAAAAATGAAAAAAGTGAGATTGTTCTTTACTACTGGCACGTTGCCAAAGAAGAATCCGCCGAATACAAAAAAGCTGATCCAGAAAACGCTGCCAAACGCGCTGAACGCCATAAAATGAGGATAAAGCATCCGCCCAACGCCGGCAACAAAAGGTGCAAAGGTACGCACGATAGGCAGGAAGCGTGCAAAGATAATAGTTTTGCCACCGTGTTTTTCATAGAATCTGTGAGTTTTTTCCAGGTGGGCGCGGTTCAATAAACGGGAGTCTGCGCGGTTGAATATTCGGGGACCGAAGTAGCGTCCAATCCAGTAATTTGTATTGTCGCCGCAAAATGCGGCAAGCATAAGCAGCGCTGCCAGCAATTGGACATCCATTGCACCGCTGGCGGCAATCGCACCCGCGACAAACAGTAGAGAATCCCCCGGCAGAAATGGGGTCACCACTAATCCTGTTTCACAGAAGATAATCAGGAACAGAATAAGGTAAATCCAATTGCCGTAATTCTGAACTACCCAGATGAGATGCTTATCCAGATGCAGAATGATATCGATGAAGGTGGCAAGAAGTTCCAAAACGGGCCTTAGACGAGACTGCGTAAGACTGGAAAAATTACAAACTAAATCAAGGTAGCGCTTCTGCTTCTTCCTTTTTTTCGGGTTTGACAATATCCTGGCGCGAAACACCCAGCAACATAAGGATAGGGCTCGCTACCAGCACCGACGAGTAAATGCCAAATAGGATGCCGATAGTAAGCGCCAAGGCAAAGTAATGCAGCGCTTCCCCACCAAAAAAAAGCATCGAGACGACAACCATCTGGGTACTGCCGTGGGTGATGATGGTGCGAGACATCGTGCGGGTAATCGCATTGTCTATGACCTGCTGAACTGAGGCTTTGCGCATTTTTCGGAAATTTTCTCGTATCCGATCGAATACAACCACCGACTCATTTACAGAATAACCGAGAATTGCCAATATGGCAGCCAATACAGTGAGCGAGAATTCCCATTGGAAGAAGGCGAAGAAACCGAGAATGATCACTACGTCATGCAGGTTGGCGATGATTCCAGAGACACCAAATTTCCACTCGAAACGCACCGCCAAGTATGCCACGATGCCGAGCGAAACTATCAGTAATGCCAATGCGCCATTTTCAACCAGCTCTTTACCTACCTGAGGCCCGACAAATTCTACACGGCGTATTTCCGCAGTCTTGTCGTCCTGGCGCAAGGCTGTTATCACCGTTTCGGACAGCTTGGCGCTGGACATGTCAGGCTTGGCAGGGAGGCGGATCATTACTTCCCTGGATGTTCCAAAATTCTGTACGCTGACATCGGACATCCCGAGTTTAACCAGTGTATCCCGTATCCTGTTGATGTTCGCAGGCTGAGTATATCCGATCTCCATTACGGTGCCCCCGGTAAAATCGACACCCAGGTTGAGTCCCTTGGTAAAGAGAAAAAATACCGCGACAATAAAAGTCAGTAGCGAAATGGTAGTCGTATATTTTCCCCAGCTCATGAAGGGGATGTCATGCTTGAATCTAAAAAATTCCATTCCGGACCCTTATGTAATCCTTATCCCTGGTCGACGTTTGCAAAACTTCGCGCTTATGCGAAGGTTATTCAGAAGCCCTTAGCGCTTGTCACTCACCGGTTTCCATACCTGACCGATGGAAACCCGTTCCAGCTTGCGACGATTGCCATATACCAGATTGACCATGCTACGCGAAACCATTACTGCGCTGAACATTGAAGTCAATATGCCCAGGCATAGCACTACGGCAAATCCCTTCACGGGACCGGAACCAAATGCAAATAATGCGATACCGGCAATTAGCGTAGTAACGTTGGAATCAAGGATGGTGCCAAACGCTCGTTCGTATCCCGCATTAATGGCCGCTTGCGGCGGCATGCCATTGCGCAATTCATCGCGGACGCGTTCATTGATCAAAACATTCGCATCGATAGCCATTCCGATGGTGAGCGCAATTGCCGCCATACCCGGAAGCGTCAGAGTTGCCTGTAATATCGAAAGAAGGCTTACCAGTAATAAAAGATTTACGCCCAGCGCTATCACTGAAATGAAGCCAAACATCAGATAGTAAACGGTCATGAAAACGGCAATCGCCGTGAATCCATACAGGGTTGAATTAAATCCACGCGAAATATTGTCGGCGCCGAGGCTGGGACCCACCGTTCGCTCTTCTATAATGTCCATAGGTGCGGCCAATGCGCCTGCGCGCAGCAGCAGCGCGACGTCTCTCGCTTCCTCGGTGGTCATGCGCCCGCTAATTTGCACCCGGCCCCCCCCGATCTCTTCCCGAATCACCGGCGCCGTAATGACTTCCGCCTGATTTTTTTCGATCAGCAGAATCGCCATGCGTTTGCCGACATTGTCGCGTGTCAGCTGCCGGAAAATTCGCCCACCGTTGTTATCGAGATTGAGATGAACGGCAGGTTGATTGTTGTTATCGAAACCAGCCTGGGCGTCATTGATGCGATCACCCGTTAGTACTACTTGCTTCTTCACCAGCAGCGGACCACCTCCGCGTTCATTATAAAGTTCAGAGCCGAACGGAACCTGCCCGCGCAATGCTCCAGCCAAATCACGCTCTTCATCCACCATGCGAACTTCCAGCGTGGCGGTACGCCCCAGAATATCCTTGGCTTTGGCGGTATCCTGCACACCGGGCAGTTGCACGACTACACGATCAGCACCTGCCTGTTGAATGATGGGTTCGGCTACCCCCAGCTCATTGACGCGGTTGCGCAGCGTGGTAATGTTCTGTTGCACGGCAGAATCCTGCATCAGTTTCTGTGCTTCCGGCTTTAGTGTGGCGGTAAGATGGAACTCGTCCCTCACATTCTGTTCGCGCAAGATCAAATCCGGATAAGTCTTGTTGAGTTCAGCTACGGCCTTGGAGCGCGATTCGGGATCGCGGAATTTGACGGTAATCTTTGAGCTATCCTTATCGAGGCCAGCATACTGAATTTTCTGCTCACGCAAGCTGCTGCGTATATCTCCGCTAAAGCGGTCAAGCGCCTTGGAGAGTGCGCCGTGCATGTCCACTTGCAACATGAAATGTACTCCACCACGTAGATCGAGTCCCAGATACATAGGCAACGCGCCGATGCTTGCCAGCCATTGTGGAGAGTTAGGGAGGAGATTCAGTGCTACCATATACCCGTTACCGAGTACCGACTGAAGCATATCCTTGGCCTTGATCTGGGTATCGGTATCGGCAAAGCGCGCTTTGACGCTGCCTGCTTCAAGAAGTAGTCCACTGGCGGGCAGATTGGCTTTTTTTAACGCTTCTTCGACCCGCTGCAGCAGGGTGGTATCAGCTTTCGCAGCGGTGCGTAACGGCGAAACCTGCACTGCCGGCGATTCGCCATAAAAATTCGGCAAGGCATACAGCAGTCCGAGTAGTATCGAAACCGTAATAATGAGGTATTTCCAGGCAGGGTAGCGGTTCATGGTCGTGGGGGGTAAATACGAAGGAAAGGAAGAGGCAGGGCTACACCTGTATGCTCCACCATATAATCTTACCTTGTCGGAGCACTCATTCCTTCTCGATGCTGTTCAATGTTCCTTTAGGCAACAGGGTCTGAACCGCTGTTTTTTGCATGATAACCTGCACATTCTCGGCAATCTGCAATGTTATGTAATTCCCGCTGACCTTGACCACGCGTCCCAACTCCCCTCCTGTGGTCGTTACCTCATCCCCCTTTTGCAGTGCTTCTATCATCAGTTTCTGTTCTTTTGCCCGTTTTGTCTGGGGACGAATCAGGAGAAGGTAAAACACGGCGAATATACCGATTAGCGGCAGCAGGCTCATAAAATCCGCTCCCGGTGGGGCAGGAGCAGTGGCCTGGGCGAAGGCTTCACTAATCAACATGGCATTTCTCCGATGGCAATTTCAAAAGGGATGCATTTTAGCATGATGCAGCGCGAGCTTGAAATTCTTGCGCATATTCCTCGAATATGCCGGTCTCTACAGCCGTGCGGATTTCGCTCATTAATTGCTGGTAATAATACAGGTTGTGCAGTGTGTTGAGCCGTGCGCCGAGGATTTCATTTATTCGCTGCAAATGGTATAGATAAGCGCGGGTGAAATGACGGCAGGTGTAGCAGCCACATTGTTCATCCGGTGGTGCTGTATCCAGGCGATATCGACTGTTTCGAAGCTTGATTACCCCGTTGCGCGTAAACAACCAGCCATTGCGCGCATTACGCGTGGGGAGCACGCAGTCGAACATGTCCACACCTTGCGCCACCGCATTGACGATATCCGCCGGGGTTCCAACACCCATAAGGTAGCGCGGCTTGTCGGCGGGTAGCTGTGACGCAATATGTTTGAGGACGCGCTGCATATCATCCTTGGGCTCGCCCACCGACAACCCGCCGATAGCATAACCATCGAAACCGATATCCCGCAAGCCAGAGAGCGATTGGTCACGGAGGTTCTCATACATTCCGCCCTGGACGATGCCAAACAACGCATTGGGGTTGCGTCCATCATCGTGCGCACGTTTTGAGCGTTCCGCCCAGCGCAAACTCAATTCCATGGACTCAAGCGTTATCCGTTCGTCCGCTGGATAAGGCGTACACTCATCGAATATCATCGTAATGTCGGAATTGAGCATACGCTGAATACGCATTGATTCTTCAGGCGTAAGAAAACACCCATCGCCATTCACCGGCGAGCGAAACTTGACTCCTTCCTCGGCAATTTTGCGCAGAACACCCAGGCTGAATACCTGAAAACCCCCGGAATCAGTCAATATGGGTCCGTCCCAGCCCATGAAGCCGTGGAGGCCGCCATGTGCCTCAATCACTTCCAGACCAGGGCGCAGCCACAAATGGAAGGTATTGCCAAGAACAATATGTGCATTAACCTCCCGCAACTCCGCGGGCGACATCGTTTTTACCGCACCGTAGGTTCCCACCGGCATGAAAGCGGGAGTTTCTACTACGCCATGTGTTAGCGTCAGGGTGGCGCGACGTGCAAAGCCGTCATTGCGGTGCAATTCAAATTTCATAGGGGCTTCCGGTGTCATGGCTGTCTTTCGATCAGCATAGCGTCGCCGTAACTGAAAAAGCGATAGCGCTTCGTTATCGCGTATTGATAAGCGTGGCGGATATTTTCCAGGCCGCCAAACGCGGACACTAGCATCAGCAGGGTTGAGCGAGGTAAATGAAAATTGGTCAGCAAACGTTCCACCACATGCAAACGGTAGCCCGGAGTAATAAAAATATCAGTGTCCCCATGGCCTGATTTCAGTTCGCCATGTCTGGCTGCCGCCGCTTCCAGCGCTCGCAGCGATGTTGTCCCGACTGCTAGCACCCGTCCGCCACGAGCCTTCGCGCGCTGAATTGATTCCACCGTTTCCTGCGGTACATGAAACATTTCTTTGTGCATTTTGTGATCGACGATATTTTCAACCCGCACGGGCTGGAAGGTACCCAACCCAACATGCAGCGTCACTTGTGCAATCGCCACACCCATTTCACTTAATGTTTTCAACATGCTTTCATCGAAATGCAGGCCTGCTGTAGGCGCCGCAACAGCGCCCGCTTGTTTTGCGTAGACTGTTTGGTAACGCGATTCGTCAGTTCTTGTCGCTGGCCGGAAAATGTAAGGCGGCAGTGGCAGACTGCCGTAGCGTTCCAGTAACTCGGTTACCGTACTTTCATGATCAAAGCGCAAAGTATAAAGATCGTGTTCGCGTGCCAATACCGTCACCTCGAATGCATCCGCGAGCCAGAGTTTCGAACCGGGTTTCGGCGAGTGGCTGGCACGTATGACAGTAAGTGCGCGGTGGGCGTCCAGTACCCGCTCCACCATCACCTCCACTCTGCCGCCGCTGCTTTTTACGCCGCATAGGCGTGCCTTGATGACGCGGGTATCGTTAAAAACTATCACGTCGCCGGCACGTAAATATTGAGGGAGGTCGACAAACATTCTGTCCCGCAGCATGCCGCTCGAACCTTCCAGATGCAGCATACGGCTGCTGGTACGCTGCTCGGCCGGTGCCTGCGCGATCAACTCGGATGGAAGATCGAAATCGAAATCATGAATTTTCATCGCATGTATTATACTTAAGCATCCTGCATTCCACTTGTGCAGGTTGCCGTGACCTGTGTTTTCAGTAATAATGCCCCTCCTGAAATGTATTGCCGGGATGGCGGAATTGGTAGACGCACGGGACTCAAAATCCCGCGACTGTGAGGTCATGGGGGTTCGATTCCCCCTCCCGGCACCAACAGCATTTTGGAGCAAGTTATTTTTTTGAAGTTGCGGCATATTTTTGCTGCATCGACAAGAAAGTTTGCTCAAGCCCATGCAAGCAATATCATGCTCTTCCCCGTTCTTCTTTGCTTGTTGACGCGCCTCCATATTACTTTTTATGCCTTTGCGAGGACCGTTTTTATCTTTTATCATTGGTTTTGCTTTACTCATGTACGGCTTAACGTTGAACGTCGCTTTCTTTATTATCTATCCACCAAATTTCGCGCGTCTGCCCTTGTAGATTGCAGTAGATAAGTAAATTTGCATGCAATTTGTGTTTAAGGCGTATCAAGGTGTATTAAGCTGAAATATACTCCGGATAACTCAGGAGGCCGGTGGCACTTCTAGTGCGGGGCCGCCAAGAGTATGCAGGACGTACTATATTGCGCAACGATATTGGATGCTGCGGGCAGCAAATAGGCAATAATAAAGTTCGAATGTGCGGTCAGACAGTTGCGGTGTTTAATTCGGATTATCTTAATATGAACAGGGCATATAGTGTTTTTCACTTTCTCACAGTCTCAAGGGAGGAAAATCATGAAAAATCTATATACGGTTACGGTATTGATAATTCTTGTCGCGTTATCCGGGTGCATATCGGTTCGATCAGGAGGCTCATCCGGCCCGCAAGGTCCTCAAGGTACGACTGGCGCCACAGATAGAGTTATCGTTGTTTCAACGACGTCCTCTGCTTCCGGCTCTAACGCGGTAATGACGCGAGACGGCAGGGCGACAGTCGATGAACGCAAGAACAGCAAAACATGGGAGTTCAATAACCTGGAACTCCAAAGTCCAGCCGGGATAACCTATATTGACAATCTTTCGCTGGGTGTTTTAGAGCGTGGCGACACAGTGATCTGGCAAACGTCTTTTGATGTGCAGTCCCATGTACGCAAGATGATTTCGCCAGACGTGGTATTCAACCTGATTCTTCTCGACAGGAGCGGTCAGAAGTTGATGCCAAATGGTCAAATCAGCTTCAGTCGTACGTGTGGAAATAGCTACTATGAAAAAAGCGATAGCGTTATTGCTCCTGATCTTTTCAAACAAGCAGCTGGAGCCAGAATTAGGTACATTTTCAAAACTCGCGTAGCGGCATGCGGCTAAAATAATACTACCCCTCCGGAGGGGTATGTTTGACAAGTGCCGCAATCCAATATTTTTTCAATTTGGATTATCTATTTATAAAGATATTCACAAGTGTCTGGAATATAAAAATTAATATAAAAATTAATTTTTATATTGACTAATTGGTAGCGAATCCCAGATTCGAACTGGGGACCAACGGATTATGATTCCGCTGCTCTAACCACTGAGCTAATTCGCCACGCGTAAGCATCAAGGGGATGGAATTGTGCCTTCAGAGACAGACTCTGTCAAGATTTACAAGGGTTTGCGCGGATTTTATATTATGGCGCAGAAGAGAAAAAGGGCTTCCGGTGAGCTCCCTGAATTCAGCCCGCGTCAAGTCCGCAGCTGCTTTTTCGCATTAACTTCTGGAAAATGCTGATACCTTCCACCGGATTTAAAGCGACTGCATAGTCTGTATAATGTTTCCATGAAATTTGATGTCATTATTATTGGTGGCGGGCTCGTCGGAGCAAGTATGGCACTTGCTCTCAAAGACAGCGGTCTAAAAATAGCGCTGCTTGAGTCGCGGCCGCCAATGCCTCTTCCCTCGGACGACAGCTGGGATAGCAGAATTTATGCTATTAGTCCGGGGAGCGCTGAGTTTCTACAATATTTTGGTGTATGGCAAGCACTTGATGAGGCCAGGATTACGCCAGTTTATAAAATGGCAGTATTCGGCGATGACAGTGCCGCGCGTCTTGATTTCAGTGCTTACGATATCGGATTGACGGGACTGGCTTTCATTATTGAGAATCGCCAGCTCCAGACCGCCGTGTGGGCTGCGCTCAAGCGCTCAAAAAAGCATATCAAGATTTTTTGTCCCGCTCAATGCTCCTCCATAGCATGGACCGAGTCTCATGCCGATTTGCATCTGGCGGATGGTAATGTGCTGCAGACAGCTTTGGTTGTTGGCGCGGATGGTTTGAATTCATGGGTGCGGGAACAAGCGGGGATCGAGATCGCGCAGCATTCCTATCAACAAATAGGGGTGGTAGCTAATTTCGAAGCGGAACTGCATCACCGCAACGTTGCCCACCAGTGGTTTCGGCGGGATGGGGTGCTGGCACTGCTGCCATTGCCGAGGACAATGGTGTCCATGGTATGGTCGGCGAATGAAGATAACGCCCGCGCATTGCTCGATCTGCCCGAGGCGGAATTTTGCCGCCAGGTTGCGAAAGCTTCCTGCGGCGCATTAGGTGGGCTGCAACTTATTACGCCGCCCGCCGCTTTTCCGTTGAATTTCGTGCATGTAAAAAAACTGGTGCAGCCACGGCTTGCACTCATCGGCGATGCCGCTCACGGCATCCACCCGCTTGCGGGACAAGGCGTGAATCTGGGTTTGCGTGATGCACGCGAACTCGCGGCAACCATTATCGCACGCGGACAGCAACAGGATTGTGGCGATTACTTATTGCTGCGCCGATACGAGCGAGCACGCAAGGAAGATATTCTGGCGATGGAGCTTGCCACCGATGGCTTGCAGAAATTATTCAACAATACCAACCCGACGCTTGTTCGCTGGCGTAATTTAGGACTTGAAATCACCAATCGACTGCCCCTCATAAAAAACCGGCTGATGCAGCATGCATTGAGTTGAGGGTGACTCGCGGATTTCGCGATACGCGATAGAGCATCCAATTCAAATTCGATTCCAGTGGAAACTTGCCAACTTGGGCTAAGCAGGACAAACTGTGACGCGATGCCACAAACTGGAGTAGGAATTCCTTCTGTCTTTATTTGAGCTGGAGCAATTTAAGATCATGCGTTTTAATCTTGTCTTTCCTTCCTTGTTATTATGTTTTTTTGCTAATGCGGCTTTTGCCGATGAGATTTCCCTGAAAAAGGCCCTCGTCACGAGTTTCCCCGGCGAAAAGATCGAGAGCGTTAAAAAAACACCTTATCTTGGCTTATATGAAGTGGTAGTTGGAGGAGAGTTATTCTATACGGATGAAAAGGCGAGTTACCTTTTCTTTGGCCATATCGTTGATCCACAAACCAAACAAAGCCTGACCAGCGAGCGGCTGCAGCAGATCAAAGATGCTCGGCGCATAAGCATCGATTCCCTTCCACTCGAACTTTCGATCAAAGTCGTCAAAGGCAATGGCAAGCGTAAGCTGGCAGTTTTTTCCGACCCGAATTGCCGCTATTGCAAACGGCTGGAAAAGGAATTGGCCAAAGTTACTGATGTTACTATCTACACGCTGCTTTATCCTGTGCTTAACGGTTCTGTCGATACCGCCACGGCGATATGGTGTTCCTCTGACCGGCTCAAGGCGTGGAACGACTTCATGTTAAAAGATATCGCTCCGACCGGAAAGAGCTGTGAAACACCTATTGAAACGCTCCTTCAGACGGGTCAGAAGCATGGGGTAAATGGTACCCCGACATTGATTTTTACCGATGGCTCGATAGTGCCGGGAATGATAACCGCTGACGTTATAGAAAAGAAACTGGGTCCGGCAGCTGTAAAATAACAACTATGAGTACCGGAAATTCCGGCTCCTGGTATTTTATGGAATCGGGGCCGATGACAGATAATTGTTCGGCATTAATACCCACATTTTGCCGCTCTGCCTCATCTTCCCCGCCTGATTCCCGGCCTCCGGGCCGAAGCCCCAGAAGAAGTCGGCACGTACGCTACCCTTGATAGCGCCTCCCGTATCCTGCGCAACCATTAGCCGATGAAGCCGCTTATCGGTATTTGGCCACGTGGTGGCAAGGAATACTGGCGCGCCTTGCGGTATTGTGCGGGGATCGACAGCGAGACTTCTGCCCGCAGTCAGTGGAACGCCCAGCGAACCGAGCGGCCCTGCCAAGCCGATGGGTAGTTCACGGAAAAAAACAAAGCTCGAATTCTGCTGCAACAACTCATTCAATTTGTCCGGATTCTTCTGGCCCCATGCCTTGATACCCTGCATGGAAGCTTTATCCAACGGTAATTCGCCGCGCTCCACCAACAGTCGGCCCACGGATTTGTAAGGATGGCCGTTTTGTTCGGAGTAACCGATGCGTACGATTTCACCGTTCGCCAATTCCACCCGGCCCGAACCCTGGATTTGCAGAAAGAACAGATCAATCGCATCATCCACCCATAACAGCTCCTTTCCTTGGAGAGGCGTTGGATTTTTCTCTATTTCAGAGCGACTGTAAAAAGGTACCACCTTACGTCCCTGCAAACGGCCGCGCAGACGCATATTCTTGAGTTCGGGGTAAAGGCTGCCTAAATCGACCACGAGAAGCTCATCGGGGGTAGTATAAAGCGGATAGCGATAGCGCCAGGATTTCTTACGACTGCCCTTCAATAGAGGTTCATAATAGCCGGTGATCAGGCCATCATCGCTGCCATCGGAATTCAATACCTGGTGCGGAACAAATCGGCTCTCGAAGAATTGCCGCAGTGTAGCGTTATCCTGTCCTCGCATGGAATCAGCCTGAATACAGGTATCTTGCCATAGCGGCTGATTTTTCAAGACGGTGCAACTCAGGAGGAATGCATCCCATGCAGGCAGAATATTGTCATCCATCCAGCCTGTCAGCGCGTCCCAGTTGGTCGGTTTGAGCACGACTGCTGGCGGTGCCGCAGTGGGCGGAATTGCGGATGCCGCTGGCTTTTCCGGAATGGCGGGCCCCCTGGTGGACACAGTCGTACAGGCATTAAGCAATAGCAACGAAGCAACCGCCAGAAAACTTAATTGGTTTTTCATTAAATTTTGGTTAAAGTTGCATTTGACAAATATACATCATGATCGATCCTATGTGGATATTACTGCTGGAAGCGGGTGTGGCGCTGGCGCTGCTGGTTATCATTGTCTGGTGGACCAGGCCGCAAAAAAGAGATAACGAAAAAAAAGATAACGAGCCTCGCTAAGTAATAAGGTACGACAATGTCCGCGGTTATATTATCCATCGCAAACCGCAGGGGTTTAGTGAGGGAATTATTTCCCTCACAATGATTTGGCACCCAACCAGGAATTTGGTGACTCACGGGACTACCGATTGATTTGATGGAAATGTTCGCTTTAAGCACTGGGTTTTGCTACTTTTTTAGCCTCAACTTTCTAAAAAATGTGAGATTGACTATTTGCCTGGCTGATCGGTTGTCGGGAATTCTTGTATATAAGGCATAGATACAGCTTCACGTCGGCACATGTATGTGAGCAATGTGCACCGCTCTACGTTACAACAGCGGGTGCTTCGCCGTATAAAATGCAGTGCGATTCAGCAAGTAATTTGGCAGAATGCACACTTTGGTAGAATGGTTTTTGTTACAAGGGGAGAGATCACAATGAAATACCAAAGCTTTCAGGAGTTCTGTGCATATGTAGGCGAGCATAATCCAGGTCAACCGGAATATCTCCAGGCCGTTGCCGAAGTCATGGAGAGCCTCTGGCCTTTTATCACAGAACACCCTCGTTATGCCGAGCACGGCATCCTGGATCGCCTTATAGAGCCGGAGCGAGTAATCATTTTTCGGGTGGCGTGGGTGGATGATCATGGGGAGGTGAACGTTAATCGTGGTTATCGAATACAGCATAGCTCATCAATTGGCCCCTATAAGGGAGGTACCCGTTTTCATCCCTCGGTGAATCTTTCCATTCTCAAATTTCTGGCTTTCGAGCAGACTTTCAAAAACGCTCTGACTACATTACCGATGGGTGGCGGTAAAGGAGGGGCTAATTTTGACCCCAAAGGTCGAAGCCAAGGAGAGGTGATGCGCTTCTGTCAGGCGTATATGAGCGAATTGTTTCGGCATATTGGTTCCGATATAGATGTACCGGCTGGCGATATAGGCGTCGGCGGACGGGAAGTTGGTTTCATGGCCGGGATGATGAAGAAGCTGTCCAATCGGGCTGACTGCGTTTTTACTGGCAAGGGCCTTAGTTTTGGTGGATCTCTGATACGTCCGGAAGCTACCGGTTACGGTACAGTATATTTTGCCGAGGAAATGCTTAAGCAATCTGGTCGCTCGCTCGACGGTTTGCGGGTTTCCGTCTCGGGTTCGGGAAATGTCGCGCAATATGCCGTGGAAAAAGCAATGGCGCTCGGCGCCAAAGTAATAACCGTATCCGACTCAAGCGGCACCGTGGTTGATGAAGAAGGGTTTACTGTAGAAAAACTGAATGAGTTGATGGAATGCAAGAATCTCCGCTATGCTCGAATCAGCAGTTACGCCGAATGCGCGAAAGCCACTTTTATTCCTGGCATGCGCCCTTGGCATGTGCCGGTCGATGTCGCCTTGCCGTGCGCTACACAGAACGAGCTAAATGATGAGGATGCTGCAACCCTGATCAGAAATGGCGTGATATGTGTCGCTGAGGGTGCAAATATGCCTTCCACAGCGGAGGCTGTGAAACGCTTCGAGCACAGCAAGGTGCTGTTCGCCCCGGGTAAGGCCAGTAACGCGGGAGGCGTGGCCACATCCGGTCTGGAAATGAGCCAGAATGCAATGCGTCTTTCCTGGCCTCGGGAAGAGGTGGATGCCAGACTGCTTGAGATCATGCAGGCCATTCACAGATCCTGTCTGCAATACGGTAAACGCAAGGATGGCAGTGTCAGCTATGTCGATGGCGCTAATGTGGCTGGCTTTGTAAAGGTGGCGGATGCAATGATTGGTCAGGGGGTTATTTGATCGATTGCCTGCTACGGGCGTTACTATATTGACGGGGAAAATCCCGCATGCAAAGTCTTCTCGGGTACTGGAAGCTTACCGGATCCAGACCGTTTTGATGTTGGTGAATTCCCGAATGCCATGATAAGACAACTCCCTGCCAAAACCGGAGGCCTTGATACCGCCAAAAGGCAGGCGCGGATCTGACCTGACCATGCCATTGATAAAGCTGCAACCCGCCTGAATTTGCTGTGTGAGTTTTTCGGCGTATTCTGAATTACGACTCCATATGCTGGAACCAAGGCCGAATCGCGTATCGTTGGCGATGTGGATGGCCTCTTCTTCATCTGTTGCGCGTATTATGATAGCCACGGGACCGAATAATTCTTCATGATATGCCCGGGTTTTCGCTGTTACCCGATCAAGTATCGATGCCGGGTAGAATGCGCCTTCTCCCGGCGTCGGTTCGCATCCGAGAACCGCTTGCGCACCTTGCGCGATCGAATCCGTTACCTGTTGATGTAAATCTTCCCGTAAATCAAGCCGGGCCATTGGGCCGAGTTGAGTGGTTTCGTTCACTGGGTCACCCATTTTCAGATCTGCTGCTTTCTCAATAAACAGCGACACAAATTCGTCGGCGATCTCAGCAACCGGAATAATGCGTTTGGCTGCTATACACGATTGTCCACAGTTCTGAAAACGCGACCTCACCGCAAAGCTAGCGGCTTGTTCCAGATCAGCATCCTTGAGTATGATAAACGCGTCAGACCCGCCCAGTTCCAGCACACATTTCTTCAAATGCTGGCCAGCATGGGAAGCGACCTCACGCCCAGCTGTTTCGGAACCGGTGAGCGTGACGGCATGGACGTGATGACTGGCAATGGCTTCGACCACATCAGCGGCCTCAATCATGAGCGTAGTAAAAAGATGCTGAGGGAATTCCGCATCGCGAAACAACTGCTCCAGCGCCAGCGCACATTGTGGTACGCTTGAAGCGTGTTTCAGAACACAGCCATTACCGGCCATCAATGCGGGAGCAGCAAAGCGGATCACCTGGAAAAACGGAAAATTCCAGGGCATGACGCCCAGCACGATACCAATGGGTTCATAGGAAACGTAACTTTTATTCGCATCGGTCTGGACCATTTCGGTTTGCATGAAATGCTCGGCATGCACTGCATAATAATCGCAGGCAAGCGCACATTTTTCTACTTCGGCGCGACCTTCACGCAGCGGTTTCCCCATTTCGACGGCCATTAGCACGGCATATTCGTCCACTCGCTCATGCAGTAGCATGGCTGCGCGATTCATAAATTCTGCGCGCGCGCAAAACGTCGTTTGTATCCAGGCGCGCTGAGCATCGTAAGCATGTTTTAGAGCTGTTGAAAGATAATGATTATCCCAACTGGTATAGGTTTTCAGGGTTTTATTAGTCGCGGGGTTTAGGCTGATGTACGGCATGATGTGCTATTCTTTCGAATGAAGTGTCAAAGTTGAATGATAGTCAGCAATCGGCAAAATCATTTGCCGTTCGATTTTTCATTTCAGATATTTAATTATGTATAGCAGGTTATGAAAAAGTTTTTTGCCAGGTTATGGGGATTGTTTTTTGCAATTTATGCCGGAACCTTGGTGGCCGGCCAGGATGACGATTTCATCGCCATGAGGCAAGCATTCCAGGCCGGGGATTCTACCGGCGTGGCTATGTACGGCGAACGTCTGCAAGGGCATGTGCTGGAGTCCTATGCAGCCTATTATCAACTGCGCCCGCAATTGGAGAATACAATTGTGAGTGCGGATACGATAAAAAAGTTTCTTTACCACTATCAGGACAGCCCTCTCGGCGACCGGTTACAAGGGGAATGGCTAAAAGCTTTGGGCAAGATGCAGCAATGGGAATTATTTGTCGAGGCCTATCCGGGTCTGATTAACGGAGATGCCGAACTTTCCTGCTATTCCCTGCAACAGCGCTTCACTATAAATGATGATAATGCATTTAACGAAGCGCGTTCGCTATGGTTTAACGGACGCGATCTGCCGGAAAGCTGTACACGGCTATTTGACATCCTTATCGCCGCAGGATCGCTGAAGGTGGAAGACATATGGACACGGTTGCGCTTGGCACTCGAAGTGGGAAATGTGAGCGTGGCAAAACGCATCAATCGGTATCTGCCGAATAGTCAGGCGCTCAATGAGCGAAAGCTAAGTGCCGCTGCGGATAATCCACTGCGCTACCTGGAAAAACACCGGTACGAGATCAGGACTCGTGCCGACCGGGAAATCGCACTTTTTGCGATGCTGCGCCTGCTTCGTAGCGGTCCTGAGCAAGCTTATGCCTATTGGCCTCGAATACGTGAACGATTCAGTGATTCGGAGCATTCGTATTTCATGGTTCACGTGTCGGATCAGGCGGCACGCAGACTTAATCCGCATGCCCTACGCTGGTTCAGGGAAGCGGCCAGCACCAGCGCACCGGTTCCACTCTCCGATGCACAGCTTGGCTGGAAAACGCGTGCTGCGCTGCGCGTCGGGGATTGGGAAGTAGTGTTGGAGACTATCGAGGCAATGTCCCCCTTGGAACAGCAGATGGGAGCATGGCGTTACTGGAAGGCACGGGCTTTGAAAACCATGGGCAAAACCGTGGAAGCCAATGCCCTCCTTGCACCGTTGAGCGCCGAGCATAATTTTTACGGCCAACTGGCGAAAGAGGAGTTGGGCTCGGTGATTGGTGTCGCTGCCGAACCCTATAAAGCAGGCGTGGACGAGATTACGGCCGTTGACCGGTTGCCGGGAATTCAACGAGCGCTTGCTTTGTATCGTCTGAATCTGCGTACCGAGGCCACGCGCGAATGGGCCTGGGTGATACGCGATTTCGACGATCGCCGCTTGCTGGCCGCTGCTGAGATCGCCCAGCGTAATGGACTCTACGACCGCGCCATTCATACAGCTGACAAAACCGTTCTTCATCATGATTTCAGTCTGCGCTTTCTCGCTCCTCATCGCGATGCGCTGAGTGACCTTTTGAAAGAGCAGGAGCTCGATGAAGCCTGGGTTTATGGCCTCATTCGTCAGGAAAGCCGCTTTGTCGCCGATGCAAGGTCCAGCGCAGGAGCTATGGGTTTGATGCAACTGATGCCGGCTACCGCAAAATGGGTTGCAAAAAAAATAGGGATGCAGAAATACCACAAAACCCTCGTTACGGAGGTGAATACCAATCTAACGTTGGGTACGTATTATCTCAAACATGTGCTCACTTTGCTCGATAACCAGCCGCTGCTGGCTTCCGCAGCTTACAACGCCGGCCCGAGACGCGCATGGCAATGGCGCGACGAGAAGCCTCTGGAAGGTGCGATTTACGCCGAGACCATTCCTTTCACTGAAACGCGCGACTACGTCAAAAAGGTGATGAGCAACTCCATGTACTATGCCAATAACTTCGGTCATCAAGCGAAAACCTTGACGGAACGCCTGGGAATAGTCGCGCCAAAATCAAACGGCACGAATGTTTCCGAACAAGAAATTAAGGGTCCATGAAAATCAATAATGTGTGCATTATTGGTGGCAGCGGGTTTGTGGGGAAGCATATCGCAAATTTGCTCACGACGCAGGAAATCAGTCTCCGCATTCCTACCCGTCATCGCGAGCGTGCCAAAGAGTTGCTGGTCCTGCCGACGGTGGATGTGGTGGAAGCCAATGTGCACGACGATGCAGCGCTTGACCGCCTGCTGACGGGTATGGACGCGGTCATTAATCTGGTAGGCATTCTGCATGGCGATTTCAGGAGCGCGCACGTGGAATTGCCGCGCAAAATCGTGGCAGCGTGCAATCGCAACGGGATAGCGCGACTGTTGCACATGAGTGCGCTGAATGCGGGCGTCGACCGCCCCAGCGCTTATTTGCGTTCCAAGGGGGAAGGTGAAAGGATCGTAATGGCATCGGGCTTGATAACCACCATTTTTAGGCCATCGGTCATATTCGGCCCGGGAGATTCTTTTCTTAATCTGTTCGCCAGGCTGGCGCGCTGGCTGCTGGTATTGCCCCTGGCATCGCCTGATGCAAAATTTCAGCCGGTGTTTGTCGAGAATGTGGCGCATGCATTCGCGGCCAGTCTGACGGCTCCCAACACTTTTGGCCAGAGTTACGATTTGTGTGGCCCAAAATGTTACAGCCTTCGTCAATTGGTAGAATACGCTGCGCATGTAACCGGACATGACCCGGCCATTATCGGTCTCAATGACGGCCTCTCTTATCTGCAGGCGCTGATGATGGAATTTCTGCCCGGCAAGCTCATGACCCGAGACAATTATTATTCGATGAAAATGGATAGTGTGTGCGGTTCTGCTGCTCTCAGTAATTTCACAGAAGTCTGGGGCATCCGGCCCACTGAACTGGAAGAGGTGGCGCCGCTGTATTTGGCGAATCGCATGCCACGCGAACGGTACGACCGCTACCGGAACCGGACAGGGCGATAAAGGTCTGTCCTCCAGGGAATATCAATCAATGAAAACCTATCTGGTTGGTGGTTCCGTACGCGACGAAATTCTTGGTCTGCCGGTTACTGACCACGATTATGTCGTGGTGGGATCGTCGCCGGACGAGATGATACAACTGGGCTATCGCCCGGTAGGGAAGGATTTCCCCGTTTTTCTTCATCCTGAAAGCCAGGAGCAATACGCACTGGCCCGTACCGAGCGTAAGGTTTCGCGCGGATATAAGGGCTTCGAAGTTTATGCCTCCCCCGAAGTCACGCTGCAGGAGGATCTGGCGCGGCGCGACCTCACTATCAATTCCATCGCCAAGGACCAGGATGGCAACATCATTGATCCATTTGACGGCGTAGCTGATCTCGAAGCAGGGTTGCTGCGTCATATAAGTCCGGCTTTTACCGAAGACCCGGTACGAGTGCTGCGAACGGCTCGTTTTGCCGCGCGCTTCGGTTTTCGCATCGCGCCCGAGACCCTTGCACTGATGAGCGAAATGGTACACAACGGTGAGGTGGACGCCCTGGTGCCGGAGCGGATGTGGCAGGAGCTTGCCCGCGGGTTGATGGAGCGCAAACCTTCACGCATGTTTTATGCGCTCCGAGAATGCAGCGCCCTTGCCCGCATCATGCCTGAAGTGAATACCTTGTTCGGTGTGCCCCAGCCGGCACAATATCATCCCGAAATTGATACGGGCGTGCACGTGATGATGGTTATTGATCACGCCGCGTCTAAAAATTATTCCCTGCAGGTGCGGTTCGCCGCACTGACTCACGACCTGGGTAAAGGTACCACCCCGCCAGAAGAATGGCCGCGTCATATTGGGCACGAAGTCCGCAGTGTGCAATTCCTCAGGGCTTTATGCGAGCGCATCAGGGTGCCTAATGAGGCGCGTGATCTGGCGTTATTGGTTGCACGCTACCACGGTGACGTGCACCGGGCGATGGAATTACGTCCCGCAACTATCGCCGGCATGCTGCAAGCCGTAGATGCTTATCGAAAGCCGGAGCGCTTCGAAGAATTTCTGCAAGCTTGTGCATGCGATTTTCACGGACGCCCTGGTTATGCCAAAAAGCCTTATCTCCAGGCTGGACGGTTGCTCGAGGCATTCATCGCAGCCAGAAGTGTGGATGCAGGTGCGATAGCCGCTGAGCTGGCCAGAACTATTTCTGATTCAGGCCGCTTGCCTGCTGCAATCAGCACTAAGGTGGGCGAAGCTCGCATCGCCGAGATTAAAATACGATTAGCTTAAAGAAAGTCTGAATAAGCCCTCGATTTTTCCAGCGATGGCCGCAAAGGTAGTACCCATTACCCGAAGGAAATTGCTGGTAACAACCAAACTACTTTTCTTCCAGCGAGCTGCATCACCCGGAAGTAGTCCGTTCGGAACCTTGACAGATCATTCCCAATTTATCTTGCTCTATTCCCGTGTTGGAAAATGAACCGGAAGCGATGTTGATCCGCTGGAAGGATTATCGTGGTTTGCGCGGTGCCTTGGCGAACAGCCGGTCATAGAAGAAATTGGGCAGAAATTTCAAAAACGGTGCGATGATTGCCATTTGCCAAGGAATCACAGTGAATAATTTTTTGTGCTCGATGATATGGACAATTTTCCGAGCCATAGCTTCCGCCGTCAGGATGAAGGGCATGGGAAAGGGATTATTCGCCGTCATCGGCGTGACAATATAGCCGGGACAAACGGTAATGATGGATACACCGCTGCCGTGCATTTCTACCCGCAAGCTTTCCAGGTAACTGATGGCAGCAACCTTGGAGGCTGAGTAGGCGCCGCCGCCGGGAAGACCTCGGTAGCCAGCAACACTGGCAATCCCGACAAGGCTACCCCGCCTGGCTGTCCGCATCGTGGAAATAAACGGCTGGAAAAGATTCATTATGCCGATGACATTGGTGGCCAGGATTTCCTCGAAGACTTTACTATCTTCGGCGTATTCCGTGAGAATCCCCCGGCTAACGCCAGCATTAGCGATAACGATGTCGGGGCAGCCATTGCAGTCCATAAAATTCTGTGCAGCTGCCTGGATTGCCTTGGCATCGCGTACGTCGGCGACATAGATGAATGTGCCGGGCAATTCTGCCGCAAGGATCTCCAATAAATCTCTGCGCCTTGCAATCAGGCCAAGCGTTGCACCAATGCTCGCATAATATTGTGCTAACGCTCTGCCCAAGCCGCTCGATGCGCCGCTGATAATGACTTTTAGCGGCATCGAGTGGCGGTTGCGGGCTTGTCAGGCACAAGACCGACGAACTGTAGCGCTATTTTTTCAACCTCTCCTGGCGTACTTTCTCGATCAACTCATTTAATATTTTGATGGTGTCCTGTGGCGTACCGCCCATTCTGCCGCTAGTCAGATACCTGCCGTCCACTACCAAAGAGGGAACTCCCGAAAGGTTGTAGTCAGTGGGTAATTGTGTTGATCGGGATACTTGGCTCTGAACCGAAAAAGAGTTGTAAGCATCGATAAATTTTTTTCGATCTACCCCCTGTTTCGCCATCCAGTCGAACAGTACTTCATCCTTGGTCAGATCAATCTTGTCGCGATGAATTGCCTCATAGACTTTGTCGTGCAGCCTGTCCCTCTCTCCAAGCGCTTCCAGTGTGTAAAAAGTCTTTAAGCCAGGAATCCAGTTGGAGCGAAAGACGGCGGGGATATAACGAAAGCTTACATCTTTAGGAATTGTGTTCAACCAGGTTTTGATGTGAGGATGCAGATCGTAGCAGTGGGGGCACCCGTACCAGAAGAATTCGAGAACTTCTATATTCTTTCCACTTTGTGTTGGCTGAGGGCGAGGAAGGACGGTGTAATCACGCCCTTCAGCAAGTTCAGCACTCGCGTTGGAAATACCGGTGAGACTTGTGGCAACAAGCAACAGCGCCGCTGCAAATAAACGTACGGGATTCATTTTTTCTCCTTGAGATGACTGAATGCTTTTGTCCGCGCGTACCAGAGGATCAAATGCTTTCCTTAATTCACTCCTTCATGTACCTTAATGAGACTGCTCTGCACGCCATTTTGTTGCAAGGAAGCGCGAACCCGATTGATATCGTCAATTTTTGTAAAAGGACCTACACGCACGCGGTGCCAAACACCTTTTTCTGACAAGTCGGCAGCCTGAACCGAGGCCTCCACTCCGAGCATTGCAAGTTTTGCTTTCAGATTGTCTGCTTCATCAGCATTCTGGAAAGATCCGGCCTGAAGAAAATATTTATCTTTGGAAGATGGCTTTTGTGCCGCTTGCTTGAATTGCTGCTCCGTTACGGGTTCCTCGGCACCAGGCAATATTTTATAAAATTCGAAACGGGGTTTACCGTTAGTGGTTTTGGCCAATTTTTCTTCATCGCTGGATGCTTGTGTACTTTTTTGAGTTTGGCCGGTTTGGCTTATGACGTTTTTTCCTGCTGCGCTATCCGCGAGTTTTTCCGGGGAGATGAATGGACTCGGTGCATTGTTAATAATCATCCACATGCCGATGGCGCTGAGAAGGCCAAGCACGTAGCCGATAAACACCCCAAGCAAAAGAGGGTTCCCCATTATGCCGGAGATCGGAGAATTAGGGCGGGTTTTGTAATCTCGACTCATGAAAGACCTTATAAAATAGGCTGTCTACATCTTTTCCGGGGCGCTCACGCCCAGTAACTCCAAGCCGTTAAGCAGCACTTGCCGTATCGCAGCAATGAGCCCTAGCCGGGCGAGCCGCAGCGGAGCTTCCGGTACGAGGAAACGGGTAGCATTATAGTAACTGTGGAATTCGCCTGCCAGTTCTCTGAGATAAAAGGCGATCAGATGAGGGGAAAGGTCCTTCGCTGCCACTTCCACCATCTCAGGATAATCGATCAGCTTTTGCAGTAAAGATAATTCCGCAGGGCTCGTAAGCGAGGACATATCCGCAGTGGCAAGCAGAGCGTTGTCTCCGCCCCACTGCTCCATCACGCTGCAAATCCTTGCATGAGCATACTGTACGTAATACACCGGGTTATCATTGCTTTGCGATTTAGCCAGATCCAGATCAAAATCCAGATGCTGGTCACTTTTGCGCAGTACGTAAAAAAATCGTGCCGCATCGTTACCCACTTCCTGGCGTAATTCCCGTAACGTAACAAAATCTCCCGAGCGGGTAGACATGGAAGCCTTCTGGCCGTTGCGGTAAAGTACCGCAAATTGCACCAGCGCTATTTCGAGTTTTGCAGGGTCAAGCGCCAACGCTTGCAAGGCATTTTTTATCCGTGGAATATACCCGTGATGGTCAGCTCCCCATACGTCGATGACGCGGTCAAAACCACGCTCGAATTTATTGAGATGATAAGCAATGTCGGAAGCAAAATAAGTGAATTGTCCGTTTTCCCGCTGGACGACCCGATCCTTTTCGTCGCCGAAATCAGTCGACCGGAACCACTTGGCGCCATCCTGTTCATACAAGTAATTCTGTTGCGCGAGCAATTGAATCGCATATTCCACCCTGCCGCTGTCGAATAACGACTGCTCGGAAAACCACGTATCAAAAACTACGCCGAATTCCATCAGATCATTGCGGCAATCGCTCAATTGCTCCGTCAGAACAAAATTGTGAATATATATATAATCCTGGCCCAGCAATTTTTTGGTATTGGCGATTAATCCATCGAGCTGCACCTCCGCGCCTGCACCTGCTTCTGCTTCGTGGGAGAGACCTTCAAATAATAAATCAGGTCGATGCAGATAGCGCCCGCCATGCGCCTTGTAAATCAGCCGGGCCATATCGCGTACGTATTCTCCCTGATAGGCGTTGATGGGGAAGTGCAAACTGGCGCCATTCAATTCCAGATAACGCAGCCAGGTGGAAAGTGCCAGGATATCCATCTGCCGCCCTGCATCATTAACGTAGTATTCCCTTGCGACGAAAAAACCGGTGGCTTCCAGCACATTGGCAAGACTTGCGCCAAAAGCTGCACCGCGTCCGTGACCTACATGCAGCGGCCCGGTGGGATTGGCCGAAACGAACTCCACCTGGATTTTTTTCCCGGCGCCGGTGTTGCCGCGACCAAACATTCTAGCGCTCTCCAGCGCATAGGACGGAAACCGTTGCTTGACAGAAATCTTGAGGAACAAATTGATAAATCCTGCTCCCGCAATCTCGATTTTCTCCAGATAAGGTGAGGCAGGCAGCGCATTGATAAGTAATCTAGCGATATCACGGGGATTTTGATGCAACGGCTTGGCCAGTTGCATTGCCAGATTACAGGAATAATCACCATGGCTTGCCTGCTTCGGACGGGCGAACTCGATATCTACGTTCAGATCCAGCGATGCGATTTCACCTAATGCATGGCGCAGGAGTTGTGCAAAGTGGGATTTCAGATTGGGCTGGGCTGGCGGAGTCATGGTTACATCGTGGGTAGAAAGCATGTGCAGCCGTTATTATAACGACATTGGTATGGATCACGCTTGTCAGCTTAGTTATAGGGCAATAAAGGAATTTCGGAATAAGCCTTTCGCGTAACGCGTTGCTGGCAAATTCGGGAATTTATCCGAGATTCTAAAATGGGCTTAAGGGAGAACAAAATTGGTGATGAGCGTTATGCTGAAGATAATGAAAAGTATCTGAAGAAATAATCGTATCCGCTCGGTATGACGACGACAACTTTTTGGCCAATGATGTTCAGGCTGCCAAGCCGTGCTCGTTACCAGCAACCGGTATGGAAGGCGTCTTGTCGTGATGTTACCATCTCAATCTCAGGTAGCCCTCTGACTCTGTGAAATAAAAATGCACTACATTAGCGCCACGATGTATGGATGCCTGCTTTGTGAGAGGTTTGAATGGTCCGGCGGCTGAACGGGATCGTTCCAGCCGTAGCCGCCGTTCGCGTGGAGAAAAAATTCTCAATTCGAACTGACTGGCACCAATTTGCCGCAACTGGGGGCTAAATGGCTGCGCCAGCGGTTCGCCCACGAACACACCTTCTCCAGGCCAGGCTACGCTCTTCCAGTAGGCTTCGATGGCGCTTTCGCCGAGCGCGTAGTGAAACATGGCAATACCGGGGACAGGAAATTTCTGCATGTGATTACAGGGCTCCATTACGGTACCGTAGCTCGCGGTGGCGCCCGCTTCCAGCCAGCGCAGACTGCTCATCTGGCTTGAATCGGTAAGCTGGCCGCCGGCCGAAGTCAAATGATCGGCCAATGCCCCGGGCAGGAAATCCAGTGTATGGAGTTGCGGTACATGCGCCAATCCTGTGAAGTAGAAAAGGACGTCGTGACGATCGGTAATTGCCTCGGTTTCGAGAATTTCGATGGGGAAAACATCGCCCAATTCACTTGCGGTTTTCTCGAAGTAACTTGCTCGCACGCTACGTGCCTTGTCGGGCGTAATTATCAAATAAGCATGTCCCTCCGGGAAACTATGATCAGCAGCGATGCCTCGATCGATAAGCGCTTTGACCTGTTCAAAATTGATGCCTGCCAACATCATCGCCGGTCGCAAGTGGTGATCGCCGAAAGGACGAAGACTGGGTGAGTTGAAATACGGGCTGGGCTTGGTTGGACTGCATCCGGACGAGCAATAGCTTTCGTCGAAACCAAAAGCCAGTGCTGAAGTCAGAGACATGCACGCCACCCGGTACGGATCGGTCCAGGCTACAGCGTAGGCTTGAACATGAGCGGGGGTGATTCGGTCAATCTCAGCCTTTAGTTGCAGAAACTCATCCTTTGAAAGAGTCGTGCGGTCAGGCGGGAAATGCAGATGTATCACGTTGGCTGCGGGGATCTGGCGTGCGTTCTGGTAGTAATCTCCGATTTGCCGTGATAACTGATCCTCGTCGTTGATGATGAGGGCGAGCTCATGAGGAGTTAGCCCCGTACGGGGTAGCTGGACCCGCACCTGAGCATCGGTAGCCAAGGGTTTGAATAGCAGAGCGATCAGCAGAGCGGCCGGGAATTGCGCTAAAAGCTTCATGATGGGTTGCTGGCGGTAACGCAGCGTAGCGATATTCGGTCTCTTGCAAGACATCATATTCTTGGCTTCGGCAGTTTGAGGACGATGCGAAGCCGTTCACTCACTTGATGCTTGCAAATTCAGTTTTGGAAAGTCCTTCCTCAGGCATATTACAGGGGCAACCTTCATCCTCATGCATAATAACGGTTCACGGAAAATGAGTCTACCTAATGCAGTCTCTTCACGATCTCTTATACCGGCGTGTGCCGCGAGTGCCCGTTACGCAATTGCTAGTGATCGGCAATCTGCTAGTCTTCATAGCCATGCTGGCCGGGGGGGCTGGTTTATGGCACTCGTCCAATAGCGTACAGTTGGCTTGGGGAGCAAATTTCGGCCCGGCTACACAGGATGGAGAATGGTGGCGGCTCGGTAGCGCCATGTTCCTTCATTTCGGTGTTATACACCTGACATTAAATCTCTGGGCGCTCTGGGATGGGGGGCAGCTGGTTGAGCGCATGTATGGGCACGCTCGATTCACGGCAATTTATTTTATTAGCGGGTTGACAGGCAATCTGTTATCGCTTGTTGCGCATAAAGGGTTGGCCATATCCGGCGGTGCCTCAGGCGCTATTTTTGGGATATATGGAGCTCTGCTGGTATTTCTCTGGTGCGAGCGCCGCAATCTTCACCCGGAGGAATTCCGCTGGTTTTTCTGGGGAGCTGCTGGCTTTGCATTAGCAACCCTCATCCTGGGTCTATTAATTACTGGCATCGATAACGCTGCGCATGTTGGCGGTTTTTTGACGGGAATACTTGGCGGAACAATATTTACGCGGCCTGATGTAATAAAACCCTTATTCCATCGGACCCAGCTGCTTGCGGGAAGTATTTTTGTCTTGACGATTGTCATACTGATCAGCCAAATTCCGGTGCGTCCTTATCGTTGGAGCGAAGAAGTGATGGCGCGTAAGGAGATTGGGGAGTTTTTGCATGATG
This sequence comes from Nitrosospira sp., assembly GCA_039922995.1. Taxonomy (GTDB): domain Bacteria; phylum Pseudomonadota; class Gammaproteobacteria; order Burkholderiales; family Nitrosomonadaceae; genus Nitrosospira. The sequence continues at coordinate 31,347 of JBDTDT010000079.1, forward strand.
ATGTTGCGATTAGCCAAGCGTGGCAGAGCATACTTAATGAAGGCAAGCGGAGTGGCATTTCATTCGATGAGCTTGCGGGGCGCCTCGACACAGCTGTTGGCGATCGTTACGAAGAAAGCTTTGAGCAGCTTTCCCATCTTCTGCCCGATCCCGCACTGCCTTCCGCGGCTACGGTGGAAATGTTGCGCCATTATGCGGAACGCCGCCGGGATGCCTCCCGCGCACTGGCGGAAGGGCTGCGCGCCCATAAGCCCGCTCAGATTCGTGACGCTCTGGATATGGAAAAACAGTCGCGGCAACTGACTCAACCTGATAGAGAACCAATCAAGAAGCCGGGAAGGGAATAAGGCCAGTCGGCATCATGAGAGGTGATGGCGAACAAAAAAAGTGTATTTTGGGATGCATTATGTGAGTAATGCGCTCCAGGAGAAGTTATCCACGGATGAGCTCATTTCCTTGCATGTGATGCAGAGATAAAGTCGCAAAAAAGTTTTGACACCCATCAGGAAATATTGCACTATTAGTGCGACGCACTAATAGTGGTAAGATATGACTAAGCTGAGTACTAGATGTAGTGGTTTGGTCGTACCCCCCAATATCCAGCTTCAGTCAATGGGAAGGAGTGGGTTTCCCGTATAGATGAGGAGAATTCGACATGCAGCTTGCAACAGATAATACAAATCACACAACACACACAACAGCGCCGGGACACGTTTCCCCAACTCAGGATCAGCGTTATTCCGAATATAAAATTATTCGCCGCAATGGCTCCGTGGTTCCTTTCGAGCCGAACAAGATTTCTATTGCCATGACGAAGGCATTCATCGCCGTGAATGGTGGCCAAGGGATAGCTTCCGCCAGGGTGCGTGAAGTGGTGGCACAACTGACCGATGATGTCGTGAATGCGTTGATCCGCCGCCAACCTGTAGGAGGGACTTTTCATATTGAAAACATTCAGGATCAGGTAGAACTGGCATTGATGCGTTCCGGTGAGCACGATGTGGCGCGCTCTTACGTGCTCTATCGCGAGGATCGTGCGCGCAAGCGGGCAAAACAGAAGGAAATGGCGGTGGTGGAAGCGCCGGCCAGTATTTTGAATGTATTGGAGGATGGCCGCAGGACGCCGCTCGATACGGCTCAATTGCTGGCGCTGATTGAATCTTCCTGCGCAGGTTTGGGCGAGGTGGTGAATGCCACGTTGATACTAAAAGCTACGTTGAAAGACCTGTACGACGGAGTGCCGGTGGAGGAAGTAAGAAAATCGGCGATTCTGTCGGCGCGTGCACTAATTGAAAAAGAGCCGGCCTATAGCTATGTAACGGCGCGGCTATTGCTGCATACCATTCGTTTCGAAGTGCTGGGTGAGGAAGTCATACAGCAGGCGATGACGGATCGTTATGCTGATTATTTTCCCGATTTTATCAAGCGAGGCATCGATGCCGAACTGCTGGACGAACGTTTGGCGCAGTTTGATCTGCCGCGCTTGGCGAAAACACTGGATGCCAATCGCGACCTGAAGTTTGGCTATCTGGGTTTGCAAACCCTGTATGACCGTTATTTTCTACATATCCAAGGCCGGCGTATCGAGTTGCCGCAGGCGTTCTTCATGCGAGTATCGATGGGACTTGCGCTGAACGAAATTGACCGCGAGGAACGCGCCATAGAGTTCTACCATGTGCTGTCAAATTTCGATTTCATGAGTTCCACCCCCACCCTGTTTAATTCAGGCACTCGCCGCTCGCAGTTGTCTTCGTGTTATCTCACTACGGTGGCGGATAACCTCGATGGCATTTACGAAGCAATCAAGGAAAATGCCTTGCTTGCCAAGTATGCCGGGGGGCTCGGCAATGATTGGACGCCGGTACGGGCGATGGGTTCGCACATCAAGGGAACCAATGGCAAGTCGCAAGGTGTGGTGCCTTTTCTCAAAGTGGTGTCCGATACCGCGGTAGCGGTGAATCAGGGCGGCAAGCGCAAGGGTGCGGTTTGCTCCTATCTGGAATCATGGCATCTGGATATCGAGGAGTTTTTGGAGTTGCGCAAGAATACTGGCGATGACCGCCGGCGTACCCATGATATGAACACTGCCAGCTGGGTTCCCGACCTGTTCATGAAACGGGTAATGGAAGGGCGTGAATGGACGCTTTTTTCACCCTCCGACGTGCCTGATCTACATGAGAAGTTTGGAAAACAGTTTGAGCAGGCCTACCTTGCCTACGAAGAAAAGGCCGCACGGGGTGAGTTCGATCTGTACAAGAAGATCTCCGCACAGCAGCTATGGCGCAAAATGCTCAGCATGCTGTTTGAAACAGGACATCCTTGGATTACTTTCAAGGACCCCTGTAATATCCGTTCGCCGCAGAATCACATCGGCGTAGTGCATAGCTCTAATCTTTGCACCGAGATTACTCTGAATACCAATGATCACGAAATTGCTGTGTGCAATCTGGGATCGGTCAATCTTGCGGCACACCTTAATGATGGCGAACTCGATACCGGCAAGCTCAAGTGTACTATTAGTACCGCCATGCGCATGCTCGATAATGTAATCGATATCAATTTCTATGCTGTACCCAAGGCGCGCAACTCCAACCTCAAACACCGTCCGGTGGGACTGGGCATCATGGGCTTCCAGGATTGCCTGCATAGACTGCGCATTCCCTACGCTTCAAAAGAAGCAGTGGAATTTGCCGATCATGCAATGGAAGCAGTTGCATATTACGCCTATTGGTCCTCCACCGAGATGGCTGAAGAGCGCGGTTGTTATGCTTCCTATCGAGGTAGCCTGTGGGATCGCGGAATTCTTCCTCAGGATACCCTCGAACTGTTGCGTGAAGAGCGTGGGGGATATGTCGATGTAGATATGTCGGCTACGCTGGAATGGGATGCGTTGCGCGAACGCATTAAGAAGCATGGCATGCGTAATTCCAATTGTTTGGCGATTGCACCGACAGCAACCATTTCCAACATTATCGGCGTATCCGCGAGCATCGAGCCAACTTATCAAAATCTTTACGTCAAATCCAACTTGTCTGGGGAATTTACCATGGCTAATGAATGCCTGGTGAGCGATCTAAAAAAACTCGGGCTTTGGGATGAGGTAATGATTTCTGATCTCAAGTATTTTGATGGCGCCTTAAGCAAGATAGACCGGGTACCGGCCGACATTCGCAGGCTTTACGCCACCGCTTTCGAGGTTGAATCCCATTGGCTGATCGAAGCGGCAGCACGGCGGCAAAAGTGGATTGATCAGGCGCAGTCACTCAATATCTATATGGCAGGTGTCTCCGGCAAGAAACTTGATGAGACCTATAAGCTTGCATGGGTGCGCGGCCTTAAAACCACTTATTATCTGCGCACACTGGGAGCAACTTCGGCAGAAAAATCCACTGTCAAAGCAGGTGCCTTGAACGCCGTGCCTGCAGAGAGAGACGTGGTAGCAATGAGTGCGGCGATATCGGCAACCGACTTGAAATATTGTTCCATTGATGACGCTGAGTGCGAGTCATGCCAATAATGCGCGAAGTATCGGAAATAAAAGGAGAAGAGTATGCTGACATTTGAGGACGAGGCAGTGCAATCAGAAAAACGAATGAATGGAACGTTGAGCGATGTGCAGATGCTGACTGCATCCAGGCCAGGTTTGGCTGCTAGCCGCGTGACGAGTATCAGAAGCATCGAAACAGGAAGGGATGAAGGTGAACGTTATGCTGCCGGGAATGCCAATCGCCGCGTCTCGGTGGAAGATAAGCGTATTATCAACTGCAAGGCGGATGTTAATCAGTTAGTGCCGTTCAAATACAAATGGGCATGGGAGAAATATCTTTCTGCCTGCGCGAATCACTGGATGCCGCAAGAAATCAATATGAGCCGTGACATCGCTCTCTGGAAAGATCCCAATGGATTGACTGAGGATGAGCGTCGCCTGGTCAAACGTAACCTTGGTTTCTTCGTTACCGCGGATTCCCTGGCCGCCAATAACATCGTACTTGGCACTTACCGGCACATTACCAATCCGGAATGTCGTCAGTATCTGTTGCGCCAGGCGTTCGAAGAAGCGATTCATACGCATGCCTATCAGTATATTGTCGAGTCGTTGGGACTGGATGAAGGGGAAATTTTTAATGCGTATCATGAAGTAACATCAATTCGAGAAAAAGATGAATTTCTGATTCCGTTCATTGATACGCTCACCGATCCGGAGTTCAAGACCGGGACGCCTGAGGCTGATCAGAAGCTATTGAGAAGTCTGATCGTGTTTGCTTGCATCATGGAAGGACTATTCTTTTACGTTGGCTTTACGCAAATCCTGGCGCTGGGGAGGCAGAACAAAATGACAGGGGCGGCGGAACAATACCAATACATCCTGCGTGACGAGTCCATGCATTGCAATTTCGGCATAGATGTCATTAACCAGATCAAAATGGAAAATCCACACCTATGGACCAGAGCGTTCCGCGACGAAATCAATGCGCTGATGCAAAAAGCCGTAGAGTTGGAATACCGTTATGCAGAAGACACTTTGCCGCGTGGTGTTTTAGGGTTGAACGCGTCGATATTCAAGGAATATTTGCGCTATATCGCCAACCGCCGTTGTCAGCAGATTGGTCTGGATATGCTCTATCCAGGGGCCAGCAATCCCTTCCCATGGATGTCTGAAATGATTGACCTGAAAAAAGAGAAAAACTTTTTTGAAACCCGCGTTACCGAGTATCAGACCGGTGGTGCGCTAAGCTGGGATTGAAGCAGCAAAATAAAATAAATGCTCAGGCTTTTTTTATCTCGCTGGGAATATTTCCAGTCTGTGACCGGATATTGACAGCGGCATGTTGCATCATCTGCTGGCATCCGTATCACAGAATGACGTTGACCTAATTTCGATGAACTTAAGGACTATCTTGCAAACAAGGCAGAAAAGCCATGCTGCATAAAATGAACTGCCGCCTGATTGGGTGAATGCGGCTCATGTTTATCCGCTGACCCGTAATTGTGCATGTAGCGGTAGGTGTAGTAAACGTAGTGAGTGGTAATCCCAAGTAACTTTTATCTGGAGGTTGAAATGGCAACTACCAAGAAAACCGCAACAAAGAAACCTGCCGTCGAGAAGTCGGCAGCTGGGAAAGAAACGGCAACCAAGAAAGAAGTTCCAGTCAAAAAAGTAGCAACCAAAGTATCGGCCGACAAGAAAGCCGATAAGAAAGCCGATAAGAAAGCCGATAAGAAGGTCGATAAGAAAGCTGAGAAAAAAACTGATGAAAAAGTCACGGCTTCAACCAAAAAGCCGACAGTGAAGACAAAAGCTCCGATAGAGAAAAAAGCTTCAGCTAAAAAGTTGGCGGTAAAAAAAGAGGTATCAGCCAAAAAAACGGTGACGAAGAAGCCGGCCGATAAAAAAACCACCTCTTCAGCTAAAACATCAACAGCAAAGACAAAATCGCCCGCTAAGAAAGAAACTGCCAAAAAAGCAGGAGCTACAGAGCCTGTGGGAAAAAAAGCCTCGGCCAAGAAGTCCGCAACTGAGAAAAAAACCACCGCCAAGAAAGCGGCAGAAAAATCAACAAATACATCTGGCACATCTGGCTCGGCCAGCGGCCCTGCTTCCAGCTGGCCGTTTCCGCTTTCGGGATCGCGCTCTTAAGCTTGACGATTGCCACTGGGGGTAGTCAATTATCTTCTCAGGTAATAGACTGCCCCCAGATTTTTGTATAGGAGCCAGTTCCTTTAGGAAGATAGTTTTCACCCTTACAGGACCAGGAGAATTGATCTGTCTCGGAATTTGTCCGCTTACACCGATACAGAGATCATCATAAAGAGGCGATTCACCCATCATCCTGCCTTTTTCTCAAGGGCTCGTGCTGATTGCATGGCATGGTGGTTCATTGAGACAGGATTCTGAACAGAGATGTAATTGCTCTAAACGAATAGAATCTTTGTTTTCAGCGTACCCATGTTGTGTTCTCCAAATGGGGAATATTTCCGCTGGTAAAATTTGACGGACGAGATTAACATGGCGTTAATTACAACTTGTAAGATTGCAGCGAGGTGATTATGGCTTATACAATTCCGCAAGCGTCGCGTGATTATGACAATACACGTATTGTCGAGCGCCCTGATGGATTTTATTGGCATGATAAAAATGAGAGTGACAAGGTTTTCGGTCCTTTTCCAACTTTACTCGAAGCCATTCAGGATATGGAATATAACGCTGAATCAGATTATGAACCTGGGGAAACCCTGGAGCAGGCGGAGGAAGAAATCGGCATATCCAGCTGGATTGACCAGGAGACCGGGGAGCCTGGTGAAGAATCATTTCGTTATGATAACTAATTAAAACGCCATTTGTCCCGCGGTACTAATGATGCCGGTTGGCAAAAGCCGAAACCCTGAATAGGTGAAGTGAGCTGTCTATCCAGATCCTGCGTGCTCAATGTAACTATTAAAACCGCGTTTCATCCTTAAGCATTAAATCCAATCGATAAACCAATCATTATTTTGGTACAGTAGTAATGATGGTAATCAGAATGTGAGCCGTCTCATCTGTTTCTTTAGCCGAATATCTCCATGAGTTACCGCGAAGAACACGACACCATGGGCACGGTACTGGTGCCAGCAACGGCGCTATGGGGCGCACAGACACAACGTTCCTTGCAGAATTTCAGAATTTCCAACGAACGCATGCCACTCACATTGCTTCATGCGCTTGCACTGGTGAAGCGTGCCGCAGCAAGCGTAAACCGCGATTTGGATCTGCTCGATGCGCATAGCGCCATTGCCATCATTCAGGCCGCCGATGAGGTTATCGCAGGTTGTCACGAAGCGGAATTCCCCCTGGTAGTGTGGCAGACAGGTTCCGGAACCCAGACCAATATGAATATGAATGAGGTACTGGCGAACCGGGCCTCCGAACTGCTCGGTGGCGGTCGGGGGGTTGAATGCAAAATTCATCCCAACGACGATGTGAATAAGGGACAGTCGTCCAACGACGTATTTCCATCAGCGATGCACGTGGCAGCAGCTCGTGCTGTCAACCATCAGTTGAAACCTGCCATACAGGCACTTCGAGAAACTCTTGCCACCAAAGCAACGAAATTTACCGGCATCGTCAAAATCGGTCGTACCCATTTGCAGGATGCAACACCCCTGACATTGGGGCAGGAGTTCTCGGGTTATGTTTCGCAATTGGACCATGGATTAGCGCATGTGGAAGCATCGCTTCCGCATTTGTATGAGCTGGCCCTGGGGGGTACGGCTGTTGGCACTGGTCTGAATACTCACCCCGAATTCGCCGTACGGGTGGCAGCGGAATTGGTGCAGTTAACGGGTCTGCCTTTTATCACTGCGCCCAATAAGTTCGAAGCACTTGCTGCTAACGACGCATTGGTTCATGCGCATGGCGCATTGAAAACTCTGGCGGCATCCCTGATAAAAATCGCCAATGATATCCGCTGGCTTGCCTCCGGACCTCGCTGCGGCATCGGTGAACTAACAATTCCGGAGAATGAGCCTGGTAGTTCCATTATGCCGGGTAAAATCAACCCGACACAATCTGAAGCGATGATCATGTTGTGCTGTCAGGTGATGGGCAACGATGTGGCGATTAATATGGGCGGAGCAATGGGTAATTTCGAGCTCAACGTCATGAAGCCGCTAATCATCCACAATTTCCTGCAAAGTGTGCGCCTGCTATCGGATGGAATGGCGAGCTTCAACCATAATTGTGCGATGGGAATAACGGCCAATGATAAACATATTGATGAGATGATGCGCAACTCATTGATGCTGGTGACAGCACTCGTTCCAAAAATCGGCTATGACGCGGCCGCTGCAATTGCCAAGAAGGCGCATCGCGAAGGCATAGTGCTAAAGGAGGCGGCAATTGCCTCGGGCCATGTCACAGCGGCGCAATTCGAGGCATGGGTAAGGCCAGAGGATATGATAGAAAGCAGGTAGCACGACCAACATGCTTGGATTTTTGATTACTTGCGTCATTACACATATATCCGCGATTTCTTTTCGCCGACCGGCGCGTTTTAATATGCGTTTCATCCCGTTGTCTCGCCTAGCTTCCAAACAGTGCTTGTCAGGAATTCTTCTTAAAGCGCATGCAGTGTATAAGCATATGCCACCATGTGTTGATTCTGATATATTGCATCTCCTATCCTACGCCTTACACCGGCATAATGAGGACAAGCTATGCCCCACACGTTGAAAGAACAAGAAATTTCCATGTTACGTGCGGAAATTGAAATGTTGATGGGTGAACGTCAGCGTTTGCTTAGAACGACCGGTGCGGCGGCAGTATTTATCGCCAATCTGGACAGCGATACATTGCCGCAAGGCTCCTATGAAGCGGCGGAGATGCTATCCAACTGCTTGAATGAACTTTCCGAAGAAACCCTGCGAGATGCGCTGGAGAAAGTAAGGGCGGAGTTGGCCGCTGATGAATGAGCTTAAAACAGTCGTCCTCGTCTGCTAAGGTTGGCCTGGTTTTGACTGGAGGCGGGGCTCGAGCCGCTTATCAGGTTGGGGTATTACAAGCCATTGCTGCCATGTTGCCTGAAGGAACACGCAATCCTTTTCCCGTCATTTGCGGCACTTCCGCTGGCGCAGTTAACGCTGCCAGCCTTGCGCTGTCGGCACGCAATTTTCATGAGGGTGTGCGGCAACTGTCGACGGTGTGGGAGAATGCTCACGTCAACCAGGCTTACCGCTCCGATCCCATCGGAGTGTTTGGAAACGTCGCGCGCTGGCTAGCTTCGCTGCTGCTGGGCGGATTAGGCAGGCGTAATGCGGTTTCGATGCTGGATAATTCGCCGCTTGCTCAACTGCTGGAGCGTAGTCTGCCGCTGCGTGGTATTCAGAGAAGCATCGAGACCGGTGCCTTGCATGCGCTGGGTATTACCGCCTGGGGCTACACTTCCGGACAATCGGTTACATTTTATCAGGGTGCGGATAGCATCGTACCCTGGAAACGGGAGCGTCGGATAGGCATTCCGGCGCACATCGGGATTGAACATCTGATGGCGTCTTCCGCAATCCCTCTCCTTTTTCCAGCAGCAAGGCTTAATCGTGAATTTTTTGGTGATGGGTCCATGCGCCAGCTTGCGCCCATTAGCCCAGCGCTGCATCTCGGCGCTGAACGGGTGCTGGTAATAGGTGTGCGCAAGACCGTCGATACGCAACCTGAGCGCCATAGGGTAGATAGCTATCCGACATTGGCGCAGATAGCAGGTCACATTATGGGCAATATTTTTCTGGATAGCCTGGATGTAGATCTGGAACGCCTGTAACGTATCAACAACACGCTTCAAATGATTCCGAAAGAGAATCTAAAAGATAACAATATGCCCCTACGCCAAGTGGAATCAATGGTAATTTCTCCTAGCGTGGATATCAGCAGAATAGCAGCATCGCACGCCCATACTCTGCCACGCACCATACGTTTGTTTTATCGCGCCATTGGGGCGTTGAGGCGCGACGGTGCGGCACTTTTGAGCTATGTCCTATTTGAGGAACCATTCTGTCGCGCACTGATCGAGCAAGGTTATGAGGATACAATGCCGCGCAAATCTCAAATTCTGCAGTTTATCGGAGCTGAAACAAAGGCTCAAGCGGACGCTGGTATAATCCCGTAACAATCCCGTAAAGATAAGATTCACGTTCTTATCGTCATTTCCCGAAACCACTTCATTTTTCAGAGATTATCTATGGATTTTACCGATCCGCAATTCTGGGTCGCGGTACTGCAAATCATCGCTATTGATCTCGTACTAGGTGGAGACAATGCAATTGTCATCGCTCTCGCCTGTCGGCGCCTGCCACAGAGGCAACGAAATCTGGGTATTTTCTGGGGGGTATTCGGTGCGATTGGCATACGAGTGGCATTGATTTTTTTTGCGCTCACTCTGCTTGCTATTCCGTTCCTCAAAATCGTAGCCGCTTTGCTGTTATTGTGGATCGGCGTCAAGTTGCTTCAGCCCGAGCCAGAAAGTAATGACGAGCACCAGGTTGACGCTAGCACAACATTGCTGGGCGCGATTAAGACCATCATTATTGCCGACGCCGTGATGAGCCTTGATAATGTTGTCGCCATTGCCGGCGCCGCTAAGGATAGTATTGGTCTAGTCATTTTTGGCTTGGTAGTGAGCGTACCCATTATTGCCTGGGGCAGTAAATTGGTAATGAAACTTATGGATCGCTTTCCCATCATCATTGTCATTGGTGCTGGTTTGCTCGGTTGGATCGCAGGGGATATGAGCGTTACCGATGCTTCCACCAAAGAATGGGTCAATGCTAAGGCGGCCTTTTTACATTGGCTTGTTCCAATCTTCGGTGCATTGCTGGTCATGATTCTCGGTAATGGCTTGCGGCGCGAACGCAGGCAAAAATGACACCTATTATTGATCTGGCAAATGATATAGATAAACGGTTATAGTCGCCGTGGACATGTTGCTGCACCAAGGAGAATACAATGTTGAAATTCCTTTTGCCGGTGGATGGTTCCGATATCTCCAATAAAGCGGTTGCAGGATTCATTAAGCTGCTCGATTATTATAAGGAAGTACCAGAGATTCACTTGTTAAATGTGCAGTTCCCACAGCATGGAAATGTAAGTCGTTTTATCGACAAAAAGAGTATCAACCTGTATCACCAGGAAGAAGGTATGAAGGTATTGCAAAGCGCACGCAGGTCGCTGGATCAGGCAGATATTGCCTGCAAGTTACACATCACCGTAGGAGACCCCGTGGAAACGATCATACGTTATGCAAAAGAGATGGAATGCGACCAAATAATTATGGGCTCGCGCGGACTTGGAACAGTGAAGGGCTTATTGCTCGGTTCGGTAACCAGCGGGGTGATGCAGCTTTCAACCACGCCGATATTACTGATCAAATGAGAGTTTAAGGGCACTAAGCTTTAATAAAAAAGGAGTTTTATCAAGATGGAGATGGAGCAGGACCAGAAAGGTTTGACTTTAATCGAAACGATGATGGTGTTTGCGATTATTGGCATCCTGGTGACAATTGCAATTCCACCAGCATATCAGGCTTATGAGGATTCCGTGGCCCGGGAACAAGTAACTGAAGCAATCAGTCTGCTAAATGCAGCAAAAGCCCCTATTGCCGGGTTTTACGCCGACAAAGGGAGATGGCCGACAAGACCTGAGTTTGATAATCTGGTGGCTGCTCAGACGGGAAAGTATGTTGCCAATCTCTCACCTTTATCTCTTGCTCCCGGTTTTCAAGTAACGGCGACGTTTAAGAATAATGGGGTTAGTGCAGGCCTTTTGAAGGAAGGAACTGGGAGGACTCTGGTGGTAGCGACAAAAGATGGCGTGGTATGGGTTTGCAACGATGATATCGATCCTGTCACCGGTGTTCCGGGTCTTATTGCGGGCAACGTTCTGGCGGAGCACCGTCCACAGGCTTGCAAGTAGCAGGCCGGGTAACACGTTTTCGCACACAACAAATAGCCAATAGCCAGGACCACATGGAATATGCTCGCAATGAAACCTATTAGACAATTGACCACCACCCCTTAAGGCTTATAATCACGACATGTTCTTTCCTTTTTGAACTGGATTGAGATGCGACATAGTTCAGTCCAATCGAGATTTATCGATCTACCAATGTCCCAGTTTTAAATTTTAAAGAGTACGGTAAGAAGAGAAAATAGGAAGAATAGTAACGGAGCCAGGTCAAGGTTCTCATCCGCAAGTTTAGGCACACCATCTGAAAACCGAAAAAATACATGAGCGAATATACCGACCAAATATCTGGATACTTTAACCGGGTACCCATGTGGCCTTTAGTTTTACTCGGCGTAGCAATTGTTATCTCTGGAATCTATGAATTGTTCCACCGTAAACGCCTTGCTGATGCCGCCGATGATTTTCGTTCAGCTATTCTCTCTACACTCTCTGGTTTGTACCCTGAGCCAACTAATTGGCCCAAGAGCATTGACACATATCTTTGCGCGCGATTGCCTGTGATGCAGGAAATTATCGACGAGTTCAAGCCCAGCGTTCCCCAGGAAAGCCTGCCGGCTTATAATAGGGATTGGGATAACTATTGCCAGTTCTGCCGCGCTGAGGTGACAGACGATAAGTGTGCAACCGCGGAATCGTATCCCGGTAAGGAGCTGGACCCCAAAAAAAAGTTTCATGCTTTAGTTTCTAATCTTTTACGCTATGCAAGCTGAGTTTGCTTATGTCGAAGTGTAATATAAAATCGTGCAGAAAATGACATACGGTCAAAAGGTAAAATTCTAATAACTTTGTATTGAATAATGGTCTTTTCTTTATGATGGGCAAATCTCGGTCGAGTCAACCATTGGTCATGTGCGGCGTTATGACATGACAAGGAAAAATAAGAAGGATTTTAGAGTGACGTATTTTATTAACTGCCTAATCTCAATCTGAAACTTTGGAGTGGCGAATGAGCAAACTTTTATCTATCCTGGCAATGGCTTTCGCAGCTGCTTTCAGCTTCAATGTTGGGGCCGAGAAACATAGTGATCACGGCTCTCATGGTTCTCATGCATCAAAGGCCCACGGTGAGAAAGCGAAGGCGCATGCGGAGAAAGATGAGGCGCATGCCGGGGAAGCAAAAGCACATGCGCAGAAAGATGAAGCTCATGCCAAGAAAGCGAAGGCCCACGCTGAGAAAGACGAGAAAAAGTAATCCGGCTCTGGTTCCTTTTACAGAAAAAGCAGGACTTGGCGCTGCCTTTTTTTTGTTGCTTTGTTTCCCCGATTTTACAATGACAGCTTAAGTACACGCGTCTATCTCTTGACCACGGTAAGCCCGTGTTTGGTTAATGCCATGTACGCGGCGGCTATTGAAATTCCAAACACGATATGTGTGACTATCGTGATCCAGTCGCGAACCTCAGTGAACCAGGGGAAGACGAGCGTTACGCCATACATATTTATTCCGTACAGGATTAACCCGTAAATGGCTCCCGCGACCAGGGAGCGCTTTATGTCAAGAGAGAAAATAATACATCCTAGAATCAGGCCGTACGCAGCAGAAATTACAAAATGAATACATGCCGCAACCATCATAACTTGCCAATCAAATGTGGTGGGTGGTGGTAGAACCTGGTGCCCCATGAGAATCGCCGCCGTCAACCGTGCGTCTCGATATAGTGTCCACGGCACGGCATCCAGAAATATCCACCACATGACGATTTGAGCGGTGGTGGCAACCACTCCCGCTATAACTCCAGCGCCGATCGCCGCGTTCCGGTTCAATGATATGTGTGTCATCGTGGAGGGGGAAGATGGCTCCGGATAATCTCAGTTGCGGCAATCGTAAATCCGTATTCTTCAAAGCACACTACTGAAAACCGATTCGTTCTACAATGGTAACCAGGCGGTCCGCTGGGGATCAGCATAGCATTGAGATTCCTGCGGTCAAACTCCTGTTTTTCCGAGATATCCGGTAGCTAACCCGTATGCAGCCAGCCCGTTTATGCAAACGATAGATTTGACCAATCATTTTTTAATTGCCATGCCTGCTATGGCGGATCCTTTTTTCTCGAAGACGCTAACTTATATCTGTGAGCATAGTGAGCAGGGCGCGCTTGGTCTGGTAGTTAACCGACCCATCGACCTCACGTTGAAAGATTTATTTGACCAACTTGGAATTTCTTCCGAGGAACACGTTTTGGATGATCTGCCGGTGATGTTTGGTGGACCGGTACACCTGGATCGCGGCTTCGTGCTGCATCAACCGGTGGGAGACTGGCAATCGACTATGATTGTGAATCATGAAGTGGGCCTCACTACTTCACTCGATATTTTGCGAGCAATTGCGAGTGGGGAAAGTCCCACACAATTACTGGTGGCATTAGGTTATTCAGGGTGGGCACCCGGTCAGATAGAGCACGAATTGTCTCAGAATGCCTGGCTTACAGTACCTGCGTCGCCCCGTATCATATTCGAACTTCCGTCCGAGGAGCGGTTGACAGCGGCCATGCACTTGCTAGGAGTCGATTTTTCAACCTTGTCGGACGAAGTGGGCCATTCGTGAGAATATATCTGTTAAGGTCAGTTATCTCTTTCTTGAGACAAGACACAAAACTTGACGCTTAATGGCGAGAGCAAGCACCTCCTTATGAGGACAATTTTGGCTTTTGATTTTGGCGAGAAGCGTATCGGTGTGGCCGTGGGTAATGAAGGATTGGGTTTAGCGCACCCGCTTGCTACGATTAGCGACGAGGATACCGCAAGGCGTTTTGATAGTATCTTCAAGCTGATCGAAGAATGGCAGCCGGTGCTGCTTATCGTAGGTCTGCCTACCCATGCCGATGGTGTGGAACATGGGCTGACTCGACTCAGCCGGCGTTTTGCACGCCGTCTCGAAGGCCGCTTCGGTATTAAGACTGTACTGGTGGACGAGCGCTATACTTCTATTAGTGCTCGCGCAGCGCTGAGTGAGGCGGGCGTAAAAAGAAAAAAGCAAAAAACTGTGCTGGATCAAGTGGCAGCGCAACTAATATTGCAATCCTATTTCGACAGAGAAGATGCAACTACCTGACGTAGAGCAACTGCTTACGAATCTGGCCAGAAAAATACAGCCTGACATTGCCGCAAATACCGCTTTGGTAGGAATATATACTGGCGGTGTCTGGCTGGCAAAACGGCTGCACCGGGATTTGGAAATCACGCTTCCCTTGGGTACGCTGGATGTTTCATTCTATCGAGATGATTTTGGCCAAATCGGTTTGCATCCGCAGGTCAAGCCTTCAGATATTCCGTTCGAGGTGGAGGGCAGCCATATCATCCTGGTGGACGATGTCCTCTACACCGGGCGCACCATTCGCGCCGCCATCAACGAGTTGTTCGACTATGGGCGACCCGCGAGCATCCGCCTAGCGACGCTGATAGACCGGGGTGGCAGGGAGCTTCCTGTTACGGCCCAATATGTTGGCGCGGAACTCGCTCTGCCATTGGATGAGATGCTGGCCCTGGAAAAGGGCATCGACGGAAGATTGAGCCTGAGCCTATATAATAAAAACAATGAGTAACAACCCGCAGCTGAATAAAAATGGAGAACTGCAACACCTTCTCACCACCGAGGGACTACCTGCCTCCATTCTGTTGAATATACTTGATACCGCCGAATCTTTTATTGGAGTCACCGAGCGCGATGTCAAAAAAGTACCTTTGCTGCGTGGAAAATCCATATTCAATTTATTCTTCGAACCCAGTACTCGCACTCGTACCACGTTCGAAATAGCCGCAAAGCGGTTATCAGCGGATGTGGTAAATTTGAACATTGCGGCTTCTTCACAATCCAAAGGGGAGACGCTGCTGGATACGGTGAATAATTTGTCTGCCATGCATGCGGACATGTTCGTCGTGCGACATTCGCAAAGCGGGGCGGCACATTTGATAGCTCGTCATGTACAGCCCGAAATTCACGTTATTAATGCCGGAGATGGTCGGCATGCGCATCCTACCCAGGCGTTGCTGGATATGTTCACTATCCGCCATTACAAACTCGATTTTCATAAACTGCGCGTAGCCATAGTCGGAGATATCCTGCATTCACGAGTAGCGCGCTCGCAAATTCATGCACTTACCACACTAGGTGTGCCGGAAGTGCGGATAATTGCCCCAAAAACCTTGCTGCCTGCCAAGGTCGAACGTCTCGGGGTACATGTTTATCACCAGATGAAACAAGGACTTAAAGATGTAGATGTGCTATTGATGCTACGTTTGCAAAATGAGCGCATGCTAAGTGCGCGACTTCCCAGTGCAGAAGAGTATTTCAAGTATTATGGACTTACACAGGAGAAACTGGCGTTGGCGAAGCATGACGCTATTGTGCTGCATCCCGGCCCGATGAACCGCGGCGTGGAAATTGATTCCGCGGTAGCCGACGGCAAGCAATCGGTTATTCTGCCGCAAGTAACATTCGGCATCGCGGTACGAATGGCAGTGATGTCGATTCTGGCGGGTAATTGAAAATGAAGCTTGTTATTAAAGGCGGTCGTGTTATAGACCCACAAAGCCGGCTAGACGCCATAATGGATGTGTTCGTTGCTGCGGGCAAAATCGTTGGCATGGGCACCGTCCCGGTCGGCTTCCATGCCAACCGTGAAATAAATGCGAAGGATCTGGTAGTGTGTCCCGGTCTGGTGGATCTGTCCGCGCGCTTGCGCGAGCCGGGTTTTGAGTATAAGGCCACGCTTGAATCCGAAATGGAAGCGGCCGTAGCGGGCGGCATCACAAGCTTGGCGTGCTCGCCAGATACCGATCCGCCGCTGGATGAACCGGGGTTGGTGGAAATGCTGAAGC
This sequence comes from Nitrosospira sp., assembly GCA_039922995.1. GTDB lineage: Bacteria > Pseudomonadota > Gammaproteobacteria > Burkholderiales > Nitrosomonadaceae > Nitrosospira. Next base: position 47,656 of record JBDTDT010000079.1, read on the forward strand.
ATCGTGCCAGAGGCCTCAACCAGGCGCACGTTTATCCCATTGGTGCACTTACTCAAGGTTTAAAGGGCGAAAGACTCACGGAAATGGCTGAACTGCGTGATGCGGGCTGTGTCGCTTTTGGGCAGTCCGACATGCCGCTCACCAACGCGCGAGTCATGATGCATGCAATGCAATACGCTTCCACCTTCGGCTTCGGAGTATGGTTGCGTCCTCAGGATGCGAGTCTTGCCAACGGTGGTGTAGCCCACGACGGTGAAGTGGCGACGCGGTTGGGCCTGCCAGCGGTTTCCGTATGCGCGGAAACCGTAGCCTTATCGAATATCATTTTGATGGCAAGGGAGACCGGTGCCACGGTGCATTTGTGTAGAATTTCCAGCGCAGAGGGCGTTGCCATGGTGCGGGCGGCACGGCAACAAGGTTTGCCAGTTACCTGTGACGTAGCAGCTAATCACATACACCTTTCGGAAATGGATATCGGGTTTTTTGATTCCAATTGCCATCTCGTTCCTCCGCTGCGAGGATTAAGTGATCGTAATGCGCTACGCGCAGGTCTGCTGGACGGCACGATAGATGCGGTATGTTCCGACCACACACCAGTGGACGAAGACGCCAAGCTGCTGCCTTTCGGTGAGGCCGAAGCGGGTGCGACGGGCCTGGAGTTGCTGTTGCCGCTTACCTTGAAATGGGCGGGGGAAATGAAGATCCCATTGGTCGCCGCACTGGCTAAAGTTACTATGGAGCCCGCCAGGATACTGGGTATAGACGCCGGCCACCTATCCCTCGGCGCTGCTGCTGATCTGTGTATTTTCGATCCCGATCAATACTGGAAGGTAGAAGCGGCAGCGCTAAAAAGCCAAGGCAAAAACACGCCGTTTTTGGGTATGGAGCTGCAAGGCAGAGTAAAATACACCTTGGTCAACGGTAACATCGTGAATCAAGGTTAAATCAGAATATGTGTAATCAATATCTTGGGACAATATGGCAAACCCCCTGTTAGATTTTTCCGGACTTCCGCGCTTTGCGGATATTCGAACCGAACACATCACTCCAGCGGTAGAGCAACTGCTTGCGAATAATCGCGCCATCATTGCTGGAATACGTGGCGATGCCGCCATACCAACCTGGCAGAATTTCGTGCAACCGATGGTTGATGCCAACGAGCACTTGTTTCGTGCCTGGGGCCAGGTATCGCATTTGAATGCTGTGGCGAACAGTCCGGAATTGCGCGAAACATATAACGTCAATCTGCCACACGTAACTCAGTATTCCGCCGAACTGGGTCAGGATCAGGCGCTATTCGAGAAGTTCAAACAGTTTCGAAACAGTGAGGAATTTGAGAGCTTGAATCGTGCACGAAAAAAAATTGTCGAGAATGAGTTGCGTGATTTCCGCCTGGGCGGAGCAGAACTTTCAACGCAAGAAAAAGAGCGTTTTCTCAAAATTCAGGAAGAACTGTCGGCTCTATCTTCCAGATTTAACGATAACCTGCTGGATGCCACCAATAGTTTTATGCTGCATGTGGAAAATGCCGATGAATTGTCAGGCATTCCTGATGACGTGCTGGAAACAGCAAGGGAGATCGCCGCAAAAGATGGCGCGGCGGGTTGGAAATTTACGTTGCATGCTCCCTCCTATCTGCCCGTTATGCAATATGCGGACAACCGAGCGCTTCGCAAAAAAATGTATCGCGCCTATTCCACCCGCGCTAGCGAATTAAGTAAAGCGGAGTGGGATAATACGCCACTCATCAGCAAGATACTTGGGCTGCGCGAGGAAGAGGCGCAAATACTCGGGTTTAATAGCTATGCTGAAGTGTCGCTTGCAACAAAAATGGCCTCAACCCCAAGACAGGTACTGGATTTTCTGGGTGAGCTTGCTGCCAAGGCCAAGCCTTACGCTGAACGAGATCTGAAAGAGTTATCTCAATTTGCCGTCAATAAGTTACAGTTGGAAAAACTGGAAGCATGGGATCTGACTTATGCCAGTGAAAAGCTGCGCCTTGACCGCTATGCATTCTCCGATCAAGAGTTGAAGCAGTATTTCCCTGAAACCAGTGTGCTGCCGGGTATGTTCAAGCTGGTAGAAAATCTTTATAGCATTATTATTTCCCCGCCAGCGGAGGCGGACAGTGTTCAGCTTTGGCACCCTGATGTAAAGTTTTTCAATGTAAAGGATACTGAAGGAAACCTGATCGGGCAATTCTATCTGGATCTCTATGCGCGTCCGGGCAAGCGTGGTGGAGGATGGATGGATGACGCCATCAGTCGTCGCCGAATAGGAACTGGGGAGCAAGGCATCCAGGCGCCGGTGGCGTATCTCACTTGCAATTTCTCCGCCCCCGTTCATTTAAATGGGAAAAAGCGCCCCGCCCTGTTTACTCACGACGAGGTGATTACGTTATTCCATGAATTTGGCCACGGTCTTCATCACCTGCTCACTCAAGTGGAAGATCTCGGTGTATCCGGGATCAATGGTGTGGAATGGGATGCAGTGGAACTGCCCAGTCAATTCATGGAAAACTTCTGCTGGGAGCGTGAAGTACTGATGAATATGACAAAGCATGTGGACATGGGTGAATCTATCCCGCCCGCACTATTCGATAGAATGCTGGCGGCGAAAAACTTTCAAAGTGGCCTTCAGATGCTTCGCCAGATAGAATTTGCACTGTTTGATATGCGGCTGCATTTCGATTTCAACCCGAGTGGAGAGAAAACGGTCCAGCAGTTACTGGATGAGATTCGCGAGCAAGTTGCGGTTATTATTCCACCAGCGTTTAATCGTTTTCCCAACAGTTTTTCGCATATCTTTGGTGGAGGCTATGCAGCAGGGTACTATAGTTACAAATGGGCGGAGGTGTTGTCCGCGGACGCTTATAGCCTATTTGAAGAAGGCCGCGGCGGCGAAAGAGTTAACGGCGAGGCTGGCGCTCGCTTCCGGAATGAAATTCTTGCAGTTGGCGGAAGTCGTCCGGCGCTCGAATCGTTTATTGCATTCCGGGGACGTGAGCCGACAACAGATGCGCTGTTGCGCCACAATGGTATGGCTACTGCATGAAGCGCATACGGAGTTATGTCTGTTGAGAGGCGGCAGTGAATCCCAATGAGATTCATTGCAAATTCTAGTGCGACGGAGAATTGGTACGAACCAAGTTGAGGATGGCAGAGTTATTTACAGAGCGTATTAATTCTTGCAACAACCTCTTTCCGACGCTAGTATAGTGGCAGCTGCATCTCTTGAAATTTTCCAGTCGAAATTCGAATAGTACGAATTCCTGATCATTCACGAACTTAGCCAGGTTAAAGTGATTGACGAAGGTGTTTGGATCGCCCTAAAATAGGAGAAAGCCGGATGAAATATGCTAAATGGATTGCCGCGACCGCGGTGTCGACCTTGATACTGCTGGGCTGCGCGCAGACACCGCCTGCCCCTCAAGTCCAAACAAAATACAGCGATGGGGAGTTACCAGTCCCCCTCGAGTACAAGAGTTGGCCGAAATTTTTATCTGAGGTACAGCGCACTGATACCAAGCAAGTCCGTGAAATTTATATCAATCCTATCGGACACAGCACAAAGATGGGTGAAGCCTTCCCCAACGGCACCATATCCGTAATGGAAATTTATAAGGCACGTGAAGCGGCTGACGGTACTCCGCTGAAGGGTCCCAATGGTAAATTTGTAAAGGGCGAGTTACTGAAGATTGGGATAATGGGTAAAGGTGCTGGTTGGGGTGAAAGCGTTAAACCCCCGGAACTCAGGAACGGTGATTGGATATATGCCATGTATCTGGCTGATGCGAAAACGAAGGCGTCGGATGATACCTCAACCTGCCGTGCGTGTCATTTGCCGCTGACGGACAAAGATTATATTTTCCGGTATGACGAGTATTTTCAGAAGCGCGCACAATAATACGTTATCGATGCAACAGGGACCAGCATCCTCTGGCGATCCAGCTATTTACTGTATTGTAAAGATTCATTTGTAGTTGATTTCCCCTTGGGATGAGGGTTGTTTATTGTAGTGCTTAAGAGAGAGGCATCGCTACTGATTAGCTATTGCACATGCACATGGATTCCCCTCTGATCTCAGGCAGATCCAGTCGAGTTTACGTTCCGTCTCTTAGTTTTAGTGTAGTAACATCGCAACTTGCCACACTAGCTGAGCTTTCCATGGCATTGTTTATATTTTTTTCCTGATCCGCAGGGACATGGATCATTGCGCCCCACCTTACCACCTTGACGCACGAAAGGTTGATGTTTCTCTTGGTGTTGGTCTTGGCTACTCCCACCTTCTTCCTCTTCACCCAGTACCTCTTCGTAAGCTGCATGGTGATACTGTAGGTTCATCGGTGGGCGCTGCGTTTCTGCCACGGCCTCTACTTGTTGTTCGCTCCTGATCTGAACGGTCAGAAGTATCTTTGTGACTTCCGTCTTGATTTCTTCAAGCATGGCAGTAAATAGCTCAAAGGCCTCGCGTTTATATTCTTGTTTGGGGTTTTTCTGCGCGTATCCACGCAAATGAATGCCTTGACGTAAATGATCCAGCGCTGCCAGATGTTCGCGCCAGTGAGTATCGAGGCTTTGCAGCATCACCGCTCGCTCGTACTGATGCATGATATTGACACCGACCTGATCCACTTTTCCGGAATAATACTCGTGCGCTACCTCGGCAATACGCTGGTGAAAGTTCTCTTCATGCAAGTCTGATTCTTTCTCCAGCCATTCCTGTACTGGAAGCTGCAGCTGGTACTCGGCGGCCAATGCCCTTTCCAGCCCCGGAATGTCCCATTGCTCCTCTACGCTCTGCGAAGGAATATACAAAGCGACGAGGCTACGCAACACGTCTGCGCGCATCGCGCTAATCGTTTCCGAAATATCTTGTGATTCAAGAAGCTCGTTACGTTGCTGATAGATCACCTTCCGCTGATCATTGGCAACATCATCATATTCCAGCAGTTGCTTACGCATGTCAAAATTACGGGCTTCCACCTTCCGCTGGGCATTTTCAATGGCACGGGTGACCCACGGATGTTCAATAGCCTCACCCTCCGGCATATTGAGCCGTTGCATAATGTTTGCCACGCGATCAGATGCAAAGATACGCAAAAGTGGATCTTCCAGCGAAAGATAAAAGCGACTGGAACCTGGGTCGCCTTGGCGTCCTGATCTGCCCCGCAGCTGGTTATCCACCCGGCGAGACTCATGCCGCTCGGTACCGATTATGTGCAGTCCCCCTTGCTTCAGCACTTCGTCGTGAAGGAGTTGCCATTCTCCTTGCAACTCGGAAATACGTCCAGACCTTGCAGGCTCATCCATATTTTCATCGGAGCGAATACGCTCAAGTTCGGGTTCCGGGTTGCCGCCCAGCACGATATCGGTGCCACGTCCCGCCATATTGGTAGCGATTGTAATCATTTTTGGGCGGCCCGCTTGGGCGACGATCTCTGCTTCTCTAGCATGCTGCTTGGCATTGAGCACTTGGTGCGGAAATTTCTCCTGTGTTAGCAATTCGGACAGTAGCTCATTGTTTTCTATAGAAGTAGTTCCGACCAGAACAGGCTGCCCCCTCTGATAACAATCTTTAATGTCTTCAATAATGGCACGATTTTTTTCGCCCATAGTGCGAAAAACCTGATCCATGCGATCATTACGTATCATTGGACGGTGGGTCGGAATGATCACGGTTTCCAGCCCGTAAATCTGCTGAAACTCATAGGCCTCAGTATCAGCCGTACCCGTCATACCAGCTAATTTATGATACATGCGAAAATAATTCTGGAAAGTGATGGAGGCAAGGGTCTGGTTTTCCTTCTGGATGGGAACGCCTTCCTTCGCTTCCACCGCCTGGTGTAGTCCTTCCGACCAGCGCCTGCCGGACATAAGCCGCCCGGTAAACTCGTCCACAATAATCACCTCGCCGTTCTGAACTACATAATGTTGATCGCGAAGAAATAAAGCGTGAGCGCGCAAGGCGGCATAAAGATGATGAACGAGATTGATATTGGCGGGATCGTAAAGACTGGTTCCCGGCGATAGCAGCCCGCTTCGGGTAAGCAATTCTTCCGCATGTTCGAAACCCGCATCACTCAACAGTACCTGTTGAGATTTCTCGTCAACGCTAAAATCGCCAGGACTTTTCTCCGTTTCCTGGCGAGCAAGTTTTGGAATCAAAGCATTCATACGAACGTAAACGTCGGTGTTGCCTTCCGCCTGGCCAGATATGATTAATGGGGTGCGGGCCTCATCAATCAAGATGGAATCTACTTCGTCAACGATGGCATAATTAAGGACGCGTTGCACACGCTCGACAGGATGATTGACCATGTTGTCGCGTAGGTAATCGAATCCGTATTCGTTATTGGTGCCGTAGGTTATATCAGCAGCGTAGGCGGTTTGCTTCTCGCTGTGATCCATCTGCGAAAGGATGACTCCAACGCTCACACCAAGGAACTGATAGATCCGCCCCATCCATTCCGCGTCGCGTTTAGCGAGATAATCATTCACTGTAACCAGGTGCACCCCTTTTCCGGCAAGCGCATTGAGATATGCGGGCAAAGTTGCCATTAGGGTTTTACCCTCGCCTGTTCTCATTTCCGCAATCTTGCCACTATGCAAAACCATTCCGCCAATCAGCTGCACATCGAAATGCCGCATTCCAAGCATTCGTTTGCTGGCTTCGCGTACCACGGCGAAAGCTTCCGGTAACAACGCATCAAGAGTTGTTCCATCGGCGATACGTTGTTTAAATTCATCAGTTTTTGCGTGAAGCTCAGCGTTAGTAAGCGCCGCATTTCTGGCTTCCAGCGCGTTGATTGTTCCTACGGTCTGGAAATATTGTTTGATCAGCCGGTCATTACGGCTTCCGAAGACTTTCTTGAGCAGATTGTTCAGCATGAAATCTCGAAAAAAATTCTATTTAAACATGCGTCCAAAAAATAAGGGGTGAGGTTTTTGGCCTCACCCCGCAGCAAAGTATTGATCTGGCTCAACTGGGCATCTTCAAGAACCGCGATGGATTTTGTGGTAAGCCCCTGTGCCTGACTTCAAAGTGCAAATGCGGGCCGGTAGAACGGCCAGTACTGCCCACTTCCGCAATCTTCTGCCCCCGCACCACTACTTGGCCCAGCTTGACCAAGCGCTTCGAAGCATGGGCATAGCGGCTGACGAGATCATTGCCATGGTCGACATCAATCATATTACCATATTCGTGATGGTAATCGGAATACACTACGACACCTCCCGCCGCGGCTACGATTGGAGTTCCTGTAAGGGCCGTGAAATCGACTCCTTCATGAAAAACGCTTCGTCCGGTAAAGGGGTCAATGCGCACACCAAAACCGGAAGAGTACCATCTTGTGCTTATCGGCATAATGGATGGAAGCATTTTTTTCTTGAGCCTATCTTGCATCAACACGGAATCCAGCGCGCCAAGTTTGTCCGTACGGTCATCCAATATGCGCGATAACTCATGGATCTTATGGTTCAATTCTACAAACGATGTATCCTGCGATGGTAGACTGGAAAGCACCCCTCCTTGCCCAGGACTCTGATTGAATAAAAATTCCTGGGGTTTGATTCCGGATAGCTCTGCCAGACGTTCCCCTACGGAATCGAGTCTTAATAGCTGAGCCTGCATCTGCCCCATTCTGACGGCCATCGCATTAAGGCTATCGCGCAAGTATGACTGCGTTTTTTGGTGTTCTTCCTGCTGTACGCTCAGAACAAGGGATCGCAGGGAAGGACTGTCAATCTTATCCGCATAACGTAGGGAGAGATAGTTCAGTCCCATCGCCAGCAATATGGCAGCCAAGAAAAATGCACCCGCTAGAAGAGCGAGGTGCATGCTGGTCAAAGTCAAGGTTCTCGCCTTTGCCAAATTGTTGGAAATTAGAATAATATTCATCTTATTCCCCAAATTCTTATTCAGCCATGGCCGTACGCAAGATCAATTTTTATCTCGGCACTCTTAGCGTGACGCCTGATCATCAACGGCTATTTGGCTACATGGACAAGTTGATGGTAATGCAGCGAATATTCCTGAAAATTGCTCCACCTCAATTGGCTCAACGTTGCATATTAGGCGGGTTTTTCGAAGGAAACCTGACTATATGCGTCAATAATGGTGCAATTGCAGCAAAACTCAGGCAAACGGTGCCTTCGTTGTTATTAAAATTTCAGGCGAGAGGCTATGAGGTTACTGCAATTCGGATTGCAGTGCAAGCAAATTACCATGCTCTCGGCGTGAATAAGTTGTCAGCGCAGAAACCGAGATTAGGTCAGACGGGTGCAGATAGCCTAAAAGATCTAGCGGCGGGACTTCCTCCGTCACCTCTAAAAAGCGCTATTGAATCGCTGGCGAAAAAACAAACAGACAAGTAAGAGATAAAACCGCCTGTCTGCCCAATAGATAGGAGCATAGGAGCGTAAGCTCCCCGTCAAGTAGACAGATCAGAAGTAGAATTTTTCCCTGCGAGCAATCGCTCGCGGAACACAACTGGGGGCAGGCTTCCCAGCGCGTCATGGGGCCGTTCTTCGTTATAGCTTTGAA
>JBDTDT010000080.1:0-19819 GCA_039922995.1 Nitrosospira sp.
ATTTGCGCAGTCACTCATGCAATCCACCGATGCATATATACATCCTTTCGATGACCCTCTATTGTGGAGAGGCCATGCCAGCCTGATTGATGAAATATTCCGCGGGGGCCTGAAGCCTGATGCAATCGTTCTGTCAGTCGGCGGTGGCGGCCTCCTTTGCGGTGTCATAGAAGGGTTGAAGCGGAATGGAGGGGCCTACGTGCCCATCATCGCCGTTGAAACTGAAGGTGCCGACTCCTATGCAAAAGCGTTAAACGCGGGATTCCTTGTCGAACTTCCATCCATATCGAGTATAGCGACGACGTTGGGAGCGCGCATTGTCTGTGAACAAGCATTTGCGTACTCCAAGAATCACCGTATCGAAAGCGTTGTGTTGCCGGACAAGTCGGCCGTTTCCGCTTCTTTGCAGTTTTTGCAAGATCATGGAATTGTCGTTGAACCTGCTTGCGGCGTTGCGCTCGCTGCGGTGTACGAAAAAGTTGCGGCGTTATCGGGGTATAAAACGGTATTGGTTATCGTATGCGGCGGCGTGGGTTCTACCGCTGATGACCTGGTTGAGTGGGCACGCCTGGACGGTGAGGTAGCAAAATGTTAAGTAGTAAATGGCGGCTCCTGCCGACCACTCGATGCCGCACTCCTGCTGGGAAAGTTTCCCGCATTCACGCCATACTTTTCTAAATTTCCTGAAGCGGCACGCTCTTGGCGGGCGGGACTTCGCGCGGAAGGTAAACCGTGAAGGTCGTTCCTTCGTTTTCGTGCGATGCGATGTCAATTTTCCCACCGTGCGCACTGATAATTTCACGGGTAATGTATAGACCCAGACCCAAGTGTCTTTGACTTTTGGTTCGCAAAGCAAAACGTTTAGTGGGATCAAATATCGTTCGCAGCGTATCCAGCGGAATAATGTCGCCTTTATTGTGAATGGTCCATACGACCTTCTCCCCCTCCGCAATAACGCTGATCGTGACGGGATCGGTTTTAGACCCGTGCTGTATGGCATTCGCCATCAGATTGGAGAAAGCCTGGCTGATACGTGCGCTGTCCCAGACAACTTGCACATCGCTGCATTCCTTCAATACGATCTGATGCTCAGGATGAAAGGTTCGTAGTTCCTCTACCAGATTTTCACAAACGTCGGCCAAACTCATGGCGGAAGGCGATATCGGAATGCCTTCACCAAGATGGGTAGTCGCGAAGTCCAGCAGATCTCCCACGATCTCGTCGATTCGTTGGTTACTGCTCAGGATGCGCGACGCCAGTTTATGAGTTGTAGCGGACAACTTTTCATCAAGCAGCAGGAACTGCGCTACCATGCTGATCGCCCCAAGCGGCGTGCGAACATCGTGCCCCAGAATGGCCAGGAAAAGATTCTGCGATTGTTGCACCATGCTTGAAAAACGGGTCACGGATTCGGTCAGGGCCTGATCGATAGCTTCATTAAACCGAACGATATCATTGAGTTCAGCGGGGCAGGAAACTGTCGTTTGACGTCCCCAGAGACGTAGCACGCTTGCACGGAGCGACCGATATTCCGCCACCAGCTGTTCTATCGTAAAACCCGCGGTCAGGCGGTCAGCGGCATGGCGCTCGGCAGCGGTGTACTCATCGGTCCGGGGCAAAAGGCCATGCGATTTGTCGATGCTCTCCTGCTTCGCTTCAGGAATAACAAGATCCGCTGCAATGGTACGGAGCACATCTTCCGCATGATCACGCAGCTCCGCCGTATCCATGACATTCTCTGATTCGCCCGTAAGGGCCCTGGCGAAATCCTCCCATTCCTGAAGAATGGCTTCCATGTACTGAAGGATGAAGCTTGATAGATTCAATATATTTCCATATCAATAATAGCTCGGCTGGATATCCAATTTGGATGTCCGTGCAACTTGCAGGCCAATAGGCCGTCTCAGACGGACAATCCAAACACTACTAACCAATCTGGCTACGTGGTCAGGAGGGAAACGTTAGAGATTTTAGCATTCTGGAGGCATTAGCTCTAGACGCGCGCATCACTTTTTAAGAAGTGACGCTATATTTCTTTCGGGGAATAAAGAGCGGTATTTGAGGCCAAATATAATTCTTGCAACGCGATTGGAGTATAAGAGAAAGATCACTGCGTAGGGAACCGTACAGTAATATAACGAATAGCATGAGATTATAGAGGGTATCGAAAATGGGGATGTCTTGCTTGCAGTAAATGATATATGGATAGCAAAACGTTTTCACTTCTGGGCATGACGATATTAATCGTAGACGATGAGCCCGATATCCTGGAGATCACTAAACTCATACTGTCTCATTATCAAGCTCAGGTCGTCGCCGTTGCCAGCGCTGCCGAGGGGTTGCTGCAGATGCAGCAAAACAGGTTCAATATCATTATCAGCGACATTAGTATGCCCCATATGGATGGCTACCAGTTCATTAAGGAAGTAAGAAAACTACCTTTTCATCAAGGTGGCCAAACCCCGGCCATCGCCATGACGGCCTTCAATCGACCCACTGACAAAGCAAAAGCGATCAACGCCGGTTTTCAAAGCCACCTTTCCAAACCTGTCGACCTGAAGGTCTTGCTGGATATGGTCAAACAAATGGCGAGCAAATGATATATTCATCTGCCGTTTTCAAAGCAGGGATCGAATCCCGGCTTGCGCACCCATGCGGTTTTTCAGGAAAATTTCCCTGCCGGAGCAGGAATTGGCCGGCACTGGCCGGGCCGGCCAGGCCGGGATCTAACGGTCAGCTATTCCGGGAGTAAGGGTAAGGCTGACAGGAAGTTTTTCCTCCTGGGAATAGGCGCTTGCCCTGTTTTCCTTGACCCACCTCTTTTCAGCCACCGATTCAAACGGGGGCGGAATTTCCCCTTGAAGCGACCAGAGATCAAAAGGTGTTTCATCAATAGACACTTCCCAGTCATATCCCCGGTCTTTTACATAGGGAGCAATCAGCGTGTCAATTTTCCTTACCCACCATTCCCGGATGACCGAGCCAGGCAGCGTCCTGGCGATATGATCGATCTTGAACCGGACAAACTTGTTATTCAGTACGCCTCCTACAAAGCAGGCGTCCCTGGCGACCTCCTCAAAAATGAGCACGACATAGAACCTGGGGATGGGAATGCTCGCATAAAGGCCGGTAACCTGTTCAGCCAAGATCTTTTTGTCTTCGGCAGTAAATGCACCGGCAGGGTGATAGACTTTCCATAACGGCATGATGTCGCTCCAATAAAATAGTTTATATAAACAGGATATATGTTACTTGCTTTTAGCAAGTGACTAAAGCATACCATAGTGATTGCAAAATGCAACCATTATCGGTAAACTGTCGTTGATGGTCAATCAAGATCAAATTTACCGCTCGTTATGCCCGATGAGTTGTGCGCTTGATGTCCTGGGCGATAAATGGACCTTGCTCGTCCTGCGTGACATTATTTTCATGCGCAAGCGATATTTCCGCGAATTCCTGGTATCGTCCGAGAAAATAGCTTCCAATATCCTTTCTGATCGATTGCGAAAACTGAAGGCTGCCGGTATGGTCCTACGGCAGCCTGATCCCGACAACGGCTGCAGGATAATCTACACTGTTACCGAAAAAGGGCTGGGCCTGGTGCCTGCGATCCTGGAGCTGCTGCGCTGGGGCGCCAGATATGCGGTGGAGAACAGCAAGCACGATGAGTTGATCCGTCAGTTCGACCGGGATCCCCAAAAGTTGATTGCTGAAATACGCTCGTCACTTAATGGGATTAGGCTTTGATGCGCATGTAAAAGCGCGGATGCAGGGTATTTACACGATTACCGCTGTTCCCGAACCCATGGGATTTGCGGCGCTTTTCCACATACGATCCCGCCTTCCAGGTCGGGACAGGCTTTGACTCATTTTGAATGAGGTATCCTCGGACCGGGTTTGCGGTGATCATCAATCGCGCCGTAGCGATAACTTGTATTTAGGGCCTGTTAACCCTTATTTCGCACCCGCGTTTTTCGTGCGCAACCCGAAGGGACGGGACGGATTTCATCCAGCCCTTCGTTACTCGCCGCTTACGGAGGCCCGCTCCGTCGCGCGGCTCATGCCCTCGTGCTGGATGAAATCCGTCGCCGTCGCGGGCGTGAAATAAGGGTTAACAGGCCCCTAGTCCAATTGTTTGCCCGGCAAATAGAATTAAAGGTATTTTTTTTATTGATTCTCATAGTCAGGTAGTAACGCTGAAAAGTTCAGAAGCATAATTTAGTATATTTAAAGGAGGTTAACGATGCGTACAGCTTGCGTTCTTGCAGCATCACTTGTGTTGGGTTGTTATGTTCCCGTTTCACTGGCGGCAGATGCTTCCGTCGTTATTTCCTCACCCGCGAATGGCGCCAAATTCGATCCCAAGACGCCGATCAAGCTGGATTACGAGGTAGCAATGGGAGAAAAGGGCGATCATACGCATCTTTATGTGGACAAAAGCGAAGCGGTAACGTTGCGCGGATTAAAAGGGACCCATTCGCTTGGAGCCCTTACGCCGGGGCAGCATGAGATATGCGTCAAGGTGGTAAACAAGGCGCATACCCCGATAGGCGCGCAACAATGCGTCAAAGTCAGCGTTGAGCCAGCCGCATAACCGTGTTTGAAAACCTGAGCTACGCCTTTGTGCAACTGGTGCACAACTTTGGCGCTGCTGCTGTGGTAGGTATTGAAATTTTTGCGCTGTACCCGGCAGCGCAGCCCGTCCCGATCCAGCGAAGGTTTGCCTGGCTGGTCGGGATAGGGTGGGCAGTTCAGGCATTAAGCGGAATGGGGTTCGGCGCAGTCAGCTATTATTTTTACGAAAAGCTGCCCGAGTTGAACGGAATAGCCTTTGCTGCGCTGCTGGTCAAAATCACGTGTGCGGCAGTCAGCATCGGCATTGCCGTGATGTTCCTGCGCCGGGCTGCCGGCTGGAGTGTGGAACAACGCCGGGCTGCCTGGAAACTGCTCATTGCGCTAGGCGTAACGGCGTTGGCCGCGGCCGCTTTTTTGCGCTGGTTTGCCTAGGGTCTGTTGACCCTTGTTTCGTGTCCGCTTTTTTGTGCGCAGCCCAAAGGGACGGAGCGGGTTTCATCCAGTTCCTCGTGCGAGGATATCTCCCTTTATTAAAATACCCGAGCCTGTATAATCTTGCCGAGCGATAAGCTCATGGGGTAATCCGTGCGGTATATTGATCGGATGAAAGAATATTTTTTATTTAAAGCTGGCTTGTAAATCATTTCACCATAAAAATAACGCACTTCGGATCGGCGCTCATCTTGTAGGCATCCGGGCGGCTGATATCAGGGGTTCTTCATGTACGGAAATACAGAAAGATAAAAATGCGGATCGATTACCAGAACAAATCAAGCAGCTTTATGAAGCCAATGCTGGGAATCATCATGTTCCTGTCGGCAGGCGTGAACGAAGCCTCGGATCCTCCAACAATGCTGGGAAATGCAAAGCGTGTTTCAGGCAAATGGGCTGGAACCTATGAATGCTTCCAGGGGGAAGTTGCAGCAACCTTGACACTTACCGGCCACAAGAATGGAACCGTGGAAGGTGATTTCCTGTTCTATCCGACGTCGTCGAATCCCAAGACGGCTACGGGCCGTTTCATTGTCACCGGTTCCTATTATATAGACCGCTCCCTAGTCCTGGGCAGCGGGGCATGGGTGGAGCAACCCGAAGGCTACATACCCGTCAGCCTGAAAGGAAAAGTCAATGCGGCATTCGATACGTTCACCGGAACCGTGCCCGAGTGCTTCAATGCCAACTTCATTCTAAAAAGAGTGCCAGGGGTCCATTACGACCAGTCCCTTAATTAAGGCCTGTTTACACCGATTTCACACTGCGACGCGACGGATTTCGTCCAGTCCTTCGTACTCGCCGCCACGCGCGCGCATCAGGGATAGCCACTTGACAATTAATAACCATATGGTTATGATTGGTCCATGCCGGCCATCAACCCGGGTGAAAATTCTCGATGCACGCCGAACCGACAGCTGTCCTGAAAATCTTGTCTGATCCCACCCGCCGCGCCATTTTCGAGCGCTTGAGCAGGAACGGTGAAATGACGGTGCATGCCTTGACCGATCCATCCGGGGTATCGCAACCCGCCATTTCGAAGCATCTCGGCGCGCTCAAGCGGGTTGGCCTGGTGCGGGGCCGGCGTGACGGACGTGAGACATATTACAGTGCCGATCCGAAAGCGCTGGCACCGTTGATCGACTGGATCAATTTTTATTCGACTTTCTGGCATAACCGGTTTGACCGTTTAGAAGACCTATTGAAGAGGATGGACCAATGATGCAAATCAACGATACCCAAGCGGTGATTGTAGAGAGGGAGATGCCGCATTCCGCCGAAAAAGTCTGGCGGGCACTCACGCAAGGCCCGCTCATTGAAGCGTGGCTGATGAAGAACGACTTCCTGCCTGTCGTGGGCCACCGTTTCAGCCTTCGCGCGGACTGGGGCACGGTCGATTGTGAGGTAAGGGCAGTCGAGCCGAACAAAACATTGTCTTACGCATGGGCAGCCTATGGCCTTGAGAGCGTCGTCACCTGGACACTTACCCCTACGGACACGGGGACCCATCTGCGCATGGAGCACGCGGGCTTCCGGCCGGATCAGCAGCAGGCCTACCAGGGCGCAATGGGCGGATGGCAGAAGTTTTTTGCGGCCCTCGAGCAGGTATTGGCGCGGATGGATTGAGGGATGACCGCGCAATTCAAAGCAACATGCCTGGAACCTTCCGGATAAGAACATGAAGAAATCGGGTAAGTGCGAAGGCGAACCGACATCGGAGCTTATCTCGCAAAGAATCGCCGAACTCGGGGACTGGCGCGGCGAAACCCTTGGCAGAATGCGCAGACTCATCAGGGAAGCAGACCCGGACCTCGTCGAGGAGTGGAAGTGGATGGGCACGCCGGTCTGGTCGCACGACGGCATCATTTGCACCGGTGAATCCTACAAACGTGTCGTGAAGCTGACCTTTGCCAAGGGTGCATCCCTTAAGGATCCAGCCGGTCTCTTCAATTCGAGTCTCGACGGAAACGTACGCCGGGCGATCGACATGCATGAAGGGGAAGAAGTTGACGAATCCGCCTTCAAGGCACTCGTTCGCCAAGCGATCCTCCTCAACAGTTCCGGCAAGTCGAAACCCTCAAAGAAAGCGAAGTCCTGAAGAATCTCTCCTATAAATGGGTCTAGTATAGGGTGGGAAGCAGCCCAGCGTTCTCCACGGGTAGGCGCTTCCAGCTCTTTCCAGGCACAAAGGCACGAACACACCTGGAACTCGATCCAATGTCCGGCCCGATTCCGTTACCCCGATATGTGTTCAGGCCCGACTATATTTATCATGTCCGCATTGCGGACTGCCAGTTACTCAGATCATCGCGCGGCGACGGCGAGCCATCCAGCCCACGATAGCCAGACCCGCCAACATCAGCGCATAGCTTTCCGGCTCAGGAACAGGGCTAACCTGGAACGAAATGCGATACACCTCGGTATTCGCTTCCAATTGGCTGTTGAATACATATCCAGCTGAGGTCGTCAGCCCGTTGAATCCGGACAGTTCGGCAAAATTGAAACTGACTACTGAGTTTTGCGGTGTACGTAGATCATTATTCCCCACGAAAGCGGCTGCCGCTGGATCAAAGACTTCCGAACCGGCATCCCAGATGTTGCTGGCCTGTTGCGAGATGCTATTGACGAGGAGATCGCCTGCACTGTCGAATAGCCGGAACTGCGTGGGTGAATCATTGCCGACAAAGAAGTCATTGCTGGGAACCACCATCGCTGCAAATGTAAAAAATGGATTGACCGTTGGGTCGACCGTGAAGGTGGAGGAGCCCGATTCCCCTGGAAGCAATTGGATGGGAGGAGAGCTGGGCAGAACTGTGCCGAGGACAGCGGTTGGGTCCGCCGAGGAGAAGGCTGGGAACCAGTTGGCACCGCTTCCCCCTTCGGCAACCGAGACAATCGGTGCGGTTGCCACTTGGCCGATGTTGAATGCGTCGAACGTTCCATTGTTGAAACCCAAACGTAGCGGTGCGAAGCTAATGCTATTTTGAGGTGCAACATTTTCAACAGTTACTTTCACTTGAACCTCGGCTGCCTGGGTGTTGACCATCAGGCCTAGCGTGAGCATTGCGGCAGTGAATGACTTGATTGCGAATGGAATGAATGGAATGTCGGACATGAGTTTCTCCTTAAAAGATACAGTTGATACTGGGGCTGCGGAAGTGCCATAAAGACGTGGCACCGCGTTGGCACGCATGAGACTCGTCAGTGGTAAATGTTTTTTGTTACCGGACCGCTATGGATTGGCTATATGCGAATGTGACGATTGAAGTTCACCGTGGCTGCACAATAAACACGGCAAGGTCGCATTACACCCGCTGGGGGTGTAATGCGACAATTGCTCCATCGTTTGCTATTTCACTTAAATTCAGTTTTTATCAATATTTTTTCTTCTTGGCCATTTCGCCCTTTTCCATTTCGGACTTATCTATGGCGCCGTCATTGTTGGCATCCATATGCTCGAACATGGCGTTGTGATGCGCTGTCCATTCTTCCTTGGTCACCTTGCCATCCTTGTTTGTATCCGCCATGGCCGCACCACATCTGCCTTCCCCGCAGGCGCCTTCACCCCCGCATTTGCCCTCACGGTTTTTCTTTTCACCCGAGTCGGCGACAAGGTAGCCTTTATCCAGGGATTGAAGCGCGAAGGGGCTGTCAGCGGCTGAAACGATGGGTGCTGCGCCGAGCGTGGCAGCAAACGCGGAACCTACGGCAATGGAAATAATGGATTTTTTGCTAGACATGATGTTCTCCTTGGTTATGCGGCATTTGAGGCGATGCCGCGACGCCTGATGACAGGACGGATGTGTCCATATAAACCTGATCCAAGCCATCTCCCTCTGCCATTCAGAAAGCTGGCAATTGAGCTACCGCAGGGCAATTGAACTACCATAGCCAGCTATCACTTTGCTGCAATTTCCGACCCTGATACTCATGTTGCAGCCTTACGGGAATAGCTGCCGACTAAAAAGCGTTGTAGACAAGATTGGAATCGAGATTGTCCCAGCGAAGAATTACGTTGTATCCAGCCAATTTTCATTTTGCATAAGATAACCCAGTTAAAAGAAAATACCGTGCGATACCGAACTTAGCAGGTTATTTCTGGATTCCGAATCAACGCTTGCAATGAAAAGTGCGGGAATGAAAGTTTCTGTTGATGGCTTTGTTGCAAGGTATTAATTGGGCGTCATTATCAATTTCGATAAATACCGATTTGCTGTACCAGCATCTTTACCAAGAGATCAGGTTATATCCTGGTAGGAAGAAGATAGTCTCATCGATATTAAAAGAGGAAACGGCTGCCGAAAGAAGACCCGCTTTGCTATTCATTCCAGCCGCCCCAGAACAGGGAAGGAGGGGAGCGGTCGAACCAGGCCACCGGATAGTGCGCGAGGCCCGGATACAGGCGGCTCCACAGGGCGGCCACCACGGCCAGCGCCAGCACGCCGACGAAAACCGGCTGCCAAAGCGCGGACAGGCTGAAGTGGCCGTAGATCATGATGATGGGGTTGGCACCCGCCGGAGGATGGACGGTCCCGGTAAGCAGCATGTACCACAAGACGAGCACCCGGGCGAGCATGTAGACCCAGAGCGAATCGCCGAACCACTGATAGCAGGCGATGCCGATGAGCGCACCGCCAAGGTGGCCGCCGAACAGGGCCCGCGGTTGAGCGGCAGCTGCGCGCGTAAGCCCGAACAGAAATACCGCCGAGCCGCCCAGCGAAGCAAGAAAAAAAGGCGACGCAGACGGCGAGGTGAGGAATAATGACAAGCCAATGCCCGCTGCGGCGCCGAGCGCGCACCACAGCAGACGGGCTATGGGGGAGCGGTGCATGCGCTTATATACTTATAAATAAGGATGATTAAAAGAATCCGGTGTCGTGTCAAAATGGGTTATCGCGGTACACTACACGGACACTTGCCTGATTTGGCTTAATTTTACCCTCGCATAAACATGAATGGCTAAACAGAAAAAATATAAATCACTGCGGTTGACCAGCATTTGACACCCACCGCCATCCAAATAATTGGCGCGGCGTTGTTTGCCGTTGCTATCCTGCATACCTTTTCGACCCGGTTTTTCGAACATTTGGCACACGTTCGCCCAGCCCACGCCGGGATATGGCACCTGCTGGGTGAAGTCGAGGTCGTATTTGGTTTCTGGGCGCTGGTTCTGGTCGTAATGATGTTTGCGACCGATGGCGCAACCGTGGCAACGCAGTACATCGACTCGCGCAACTTCACCGAACCGATGTTCGTGTTCGCCATCATGGTGATCGCCGGCACCCGCCCAATCCTGCAGACCGCCATGGCCGGGGTACGCATCCTGGCGCGGACCATCCCCTTGCCCGGCAGCATGGGGTTCTATTTCACAGTCCTGGCGCTGGTTCCCTTGCTGGGGTCGTTCATCACCGAGCCTGCGGCCATGACACTGGCCGCCCTGATTCTGGCTGACCGCATCTTTGCGCGAGGAATTTCATCGCGCCTGAAGTATGCGACGCTGGGCGTGCTGTTCGTGAACATTTCCATCGGAGGCACCCTGACGCCATTTGCCGCGCCGCCCGTGCTGATGGTCGCCGGAAAATGGCACTGGGATATTGCATTCATGATGTCGGCGTTTGGCTGGAAGGCCGCCATTGCGGTCGCCGTGAATGCCCTGGGGGCGACGCTGCTGTTCCGTAAGGAATTAGGCCAGCTATTGCCGGCAGACAGTGGCGGCGGCAGTGGCCCGGTGCCCCGCTTCCTGGTAGTGGTGCACCTGGCGTTTCTGGCGGGCGTTGTGGTATTTGCCCATCACCCGGCGATGTTCATGGGTTTGTTCTTGTTCTTTCTCGGCGTGGCCCACGCCTATTCGCGCCATCAAGACCCGCTCATCCTGCGCGAGGGGTTGTTGGTTGCCTTCTTTCTGGCGGGGCTGGTAGTCTTGGGTGGGCAGCAGCAATGGTGGCTGCAGCCCGTGCTGATGAGCATGAGCAGCGACGCGGTGTTCTTCGGCGCGGCCATCCTGACGGCCTTTACCGACAATGCCGCACTGACGTACCTTGGCTCATTGGTCGAAGGGCTATCCGACGACTTCAAGTACGCCCTGGTAGCCGGCGCTGTTACGGGCGGCGGCCTGACCATCATTGCCAATGCGCCCAATCCGGCAGGCATCGCAATCCTGCGCGGACATTTCAAGGATGAAGCAGTACATCCGCTGGGGCTCCTCCTGGCCGCGCTACCGCCGACCATCATTGCGGGGTTGGCCTTTAGATACTTATGAGATTTCTTCATGAAACATACCTATACCGTTGTCGGCCTCGGCGTCTTTGGATCAACCATTGCCCTGGAGTTGTCACGCCTGGGCAACGATGTTATTGGCATCGATCTCAATCCCAATCTCGTCAACGACATTGCCGATAGAATTACCCAGGCGGTGATAGCCGACGCACGCGATGAGAAAGTATTGCGCGACCTCGGCGTGCATGAATGCGATGGCGTGGTGATTGCCATCGGAGAGGACATTGAAGCCAACATCCTTGCCACCCTGATTGTCAAGAACATGCCGAAACCCAAGGTATGGGCCAAGGCGCTTAATCCCAATCATCATAAAATCCTCGAAAAACTGGGTACCGACCATATCGTGCATCCCGAACATGAAATGGGTCTGCGGCTTGCCCGCAGCATGGTCTATCCCGAAGTCATGGATTACATCAGTCTCGGACACGACCAATTCATGGTCGAGGTGCGCGCCTCGGAGCGGCTGGTGGGGCAAAACCTGGATGGGCTGCATCTTGAAGAGAACGATCTTCAGTATTTTCTGATCAAGCACCTGGATGAGGTCATGCTGCCGCCTCCCCGGCAGTATGCATTCGAGCTCAACGATAGAATCCTGTTGTTCGGTACCCTGGGCAACCTGCGTAAGATCACCAGGTACCTGTAATGCGGGTGTCATTGCATTCGCCGTGGTTCCTGCCGATAAAGAAGCGCTTTCTCAGCCTTACGCCGCCTCATGCCCTGGTCCTGTCCTATGTGGGGCTCTCCATCCTCGGCATGCTACTGCTGAAATTGCCGGGCACCAGCCATCAGCCGACATCATGGCTGCAGGCGCTGTTCACGGCCGTGTCCGCTTCGACTGTTACCGGGCTTGTCGTGGTCGATATCGGCACCCACTTCACATTGCTCGGACACTGGATATTGCTGTTCCTGATGCAATGCGGCGGGCTGGGGTTGATGACATTCGGCATCATCGTCATTCACCTGACCCGAGGCCAGTTGGGCCTGAAACACCGCGCGGCATTGCGCGAGTCATTCAATCACACCGGCAAAGGGGATATGCGGCGCGTAATGCTCTGGGCAATCGGGTTTACCGCGGCCATGGAACTCCTCGGTACCGCTTTTCTGGCCTTGCAGTGGGTGCCGGAACTGGGCTGGGGCAAGGGTCTGTTTTACAGTTTTTTTCATACCCTTGCAGCATTCAACAATGCCGGTTTTGCCCTGGCGGCGTACAGCCTCATGACCTATGTAGGCAATCCATTGATTAATATTGTTATTTCCTTGTTGCTTATTTCCGGGGGCATCGGATTCGTCGTTATCGCCGACATCATGGACAAAAAGCGCTTCCGGCAATTTTCGCTGCATACCAAGCTCATGCTGACCGGCACGCTGACTATCAATCTCGTTGCAATGATTGTCATTCTGGTACTCGAATACGGAAATCCCGCAACCTTGGCGGCACTGCCCGACTGGAGCGCAAAACTTTGGGCCTCCTGGTTCCAGGCCGTTACCCCGCGCAGTGCCGGGTTTAATACGCTGGATATCGGCGCGCTATTTCCTTCCACCGCATTTTTTATCATTGGTCTGATGTTCATCGGCGGCGGCAGCGGCTCGACGGCAGGCGGGATAAAGCTCAGCACCTTCATCGTGGCGCTGCTGGCGACATGGGCGTTCCTGCGAGGGAGGGAACGCCCCATCATATTCGGCCGCAGCATCCAGCTCGATATCATCCGTAAATCGCTGGCAATAATCGTCATCTCGCTGCTGTGTGTCAGCACCGGCATATTCCTTCTGACCATAACAGAAAAAGCCAGTTTTCTTGATCTGACATTTGAGGCCGTGTCGGCCGCTGCGACAGTCGGATTATCCAGGGGAATAACCGCTGGATTATCCGACATCGGGCAGGGGATCCTCTCCATTCTGATGTTGATTGGTCGCGTGGGGCCGCTGACGATTGCGTTTATGCTGGCGAACACCCGTGGCGAAAGTATTCAATATCCGGCCGGACAGGTGAACATCGGATAAGCGGTAATCCTCGCCGGGCTCAACGCCGCCGCGCTTCATTGATACTTCCGGCGGCTATTTCGAGACCGGTTTCGAATGCCGCACGATGCGCTCATCGAAAAAGACTGGACCGGTCCTGGCTTTTTTTGCCCGGTACATCGCAGTATCGGCATTCGATACCAGTTCCGCTTCAGAAAGCCCGTTTTCCGGATACACGGCAATGCCAACGCTGCAGTCGACATTGAGGACCAGATCATCGATGACCACTGCGGACGAGATCAGGCTGCATATCTTCTGGGCGATGCGCTGGATATTTTCGCAACCCTGGGGATTTACCAACAGGTAAAGGAACTCGTCGCCGCCATACCGGCAGATCGTGTCTTCGCTGCGCGCCTGCTCCTGCAACCGCTGCGCCATCTTTTGCAGCAACCTGTCACCCACGGCATGGCCGTAGGTATCGTTGACCGGCTTGAAACGGTCCAGATCGATAAACATGACCGCCAGATCCCAGTCGTGCCGCTTGGCAAGGGCAAGGGCGCGCGCAAGCCGGTCGTGGAACAGTTCCCGATTGGGAATCCCCGTAGCGAAATCGTGCAGCGCGCGGTTTTTGGCTTCCTCGATTACCTCGGTAGCGATTGTCCAGATATCCTGGGCGCCGGATAAGGCTTCATGGCTTCCGGACAGCTTCTGCAAGGTATCCATCAATTCGCGGCTGAGCCGATCGCGGTCGCTGATTTCCTGGGCGAGGGCGTTATTGACTTCGAGAAGCTCGCTCATGCATTCCTGGATCCTCTCTTCAACAGATTCGTTCTGTGCAAGGGCTTTTTCCACCTGATGCAATATGGAACCCTTCTTTATCCCCTTTTTTACCGTTTTATTGACGTTGGAGAGTTCGGCAAAACAATTTTCCATCTTCTCCCTCACGCAATGGTTTTTTTCCAGCGCCTTTTCCAGCAAGGGAGGCCTGCCGGTCGAAATACGCAACGGACTATAGCTTGAAGTCATTTATTTTCATTAACCCTTTCATTATCCCGGACATAATTTCCAATAATTTGCGAGGGCTCAACGTGAATTTGCGGGCATCGACGCGTGAGATACGATGCATTCCACAAGTTCAGTCGTGCGATAGTGGCAACGATGATCTTTCCACCGGTGACGGATTCATGAAGCATTGTTTTCTTGCGCCAGGAATGATCATTTGCTTCATCGGTTAATAAGCAAATTACATGCCATGCTATAAGAACATGTAAATTCATAGGCTTGATAAATGTATCCTGCGAGGCGAACTGAATTGTGCAAACTCCTCCGTCATGTACTAAAGTAGGGGTTGGAGGAGCCTGCGGATAAATATGCACTCAGGCTCTTGCGGTAACGCGGTGCGGAGAATGGAGGGAATAAACACTGAAACGGACTAAGCCCGGGTCTCGATCATCGGGCAGGATGCTTTGCTTACGTTATTGTCATTGCAGTGTCTATACTTCCAGCGGTGGTTGGCTCTTATGCTAAGGAGAAAGAGAAAAATCTGGCCACACAGCGGACTTTGATAGGCTGAGCCAGCAATTAGCCCAAACAACGAAGGTTGCAGAAGAAGTCAGGTCGGAAATTATGGGTGGAACAACAAATTTGGGTGAGAAGAGAAGGCAGCATACTGAGGTTTTACAGGCATTCTACGACGTTAGCTATGCATCGGACGGAATGTCGGGCCCAGATTCTTGATACTCTAGCAGCCTGTCGGACTTGAAGAATCGAAGCGAAAATGTGACTGGGTGAGGATAGATTTTGACGATTTTGAAGACCAATAGTTATTCTATTGGTCGAAAAAAGCGGCGAAATATAGACCAGCCAGACACTTTTGTAACCGATTTCCTTTAATTCCGACAGGCTGCTAGCAAAGACCACAAAAGTTGATCTTGGCCTATAAGCCCTATAAGTCCATCGTAATGTCAGGGAAAGTTCCCGTGCCCTTTAATCCACCCAGCCGCACCTTATTTGCTATTGGCTATTAATAGATCAATACTGACCTGATATGTTATAGTGTGTTACATGTCTCACAAATGGAGGAAAATATGGCAACCCTTTCGATTCGTATTCCCGATGACATATTAGAACGGCTTGAAAGCATGGCCGTCCAGACAGGACGTACCAAGGCCTTTTACGTCAAGGAAGCGGTGCTTAATCATCTTGACGATCTTGAGGATATCTATGTTGCGGAACAGCGATTGGCCAATATTAAAGCAGGTCTTAGCGTAACCCACACATTAGACGAAGTGGAGGGCGCGCTTGGCCTGGCTGATTAAATTTGACGACGCGGCTCAAAAGGATCTGACCAAAATAGACAAGCCACTTGCTAAACGTATCACGGCTTTCTTGCGCGAACGCATATCGGTTATGGATAATCCGCGAAGTATTGGAGAACCGCTCAAGAGTAGCAGGGGAGATCTCTGGCGATACCGCCTGGGCAATTACCGGATCATCTGTGAGATAAACGATGATGCGGTTTGTATTCTTGTAGTAAAAATTGGTAACTGCCGGCATGTTTACCGCTGATACCTGCGATCAGCAGGTTTACGCTTTTTTTATGAATGATAAAGGACGTTATCAGGGTAAATACAGTTGCAATTATTTCTGGTTTACGAAGATCAAATGCGAGCCGACGCGGATAAACACAAGTTCGTTTGTAGATCATGTAAACCCGCTGGTCACGTAATTCTTGAAGTTGAATACCAGCCTCCCTTCCAAGGTAGCTCTTGCCGCGCCGTCGTAGCCGGGAAAAATGGAAGCTGCCGAAAATCCGAACTTGTCGCAGCGGATTAAAAGATCCCCGGCCAAAGATTTTGGCAATGTTACTTTTTTCAATATTGTTCCGTAGTCAGGTAATTTCGACTCCAGCGACACCTCGGGAGTAAAATCTTCGCCTCTGGGTCCATAATTTTCCACCAATATGAAGGAGCCACCTTGCGAGGATAGGTTTGAGGATGTGCTTCCTGGTACATTCACATGTTTTATGCCCTCGACACGAGGGTACGAGTGCAAGTTGATGGCAAACAGGGCAATCCTATCATCGTTATTAAAACCTTCTTGAATGGCTGATGCCGCCGCAAAATAGCATGCGATGTAGGGATTGTTTGACCAATCAAGGAGTCGCGTCGGAATTCCATGATGTTGCGCCAAAGCCATTAGTGGAATGATTCTGTCTTCTGGCCACAACTGTGTGTTGATCGCATGAAGATTAGTGATGCTGTCCTGACTAAAGTAGGTGCGAAACTCCATCGAATCGTTTGGAATCGCCAGACCCTTTGAGTCACAATAGCTAATGAATGACGACA
This sequence comes from Nitrosospira sp., assembly GCA_039922995.1. Taxonomy (GTDB): domain Bacteria; phylum Pseudomonadota; class Gammaproteobacteria; order Burkholderiales; family Nitrosomonadaceae; genus Nitrosospira. The sequence goes on from JBDTDT010000080.1 coordinate 16,650, forward strand.
ATAAGGCCCATTCAAAGATAAATTGACCAGGATGGTCTTTGAGCGTAACCCACATTCCATTTTTGTATTTATCGATTACATCTCTTCTGAAGACTCTTGGAATCAATTTCCAGGCGCTATCGCTTTGTCCTCTGTAGACAAATTTCGAGGCTGGTGCGCTGAATAAGTCACCAATTGGAGAAACGCGATTCCAAAATTCATCCAGTGTTTCGCAATGAATCGATTCGATTTTTGAGGTCATTTTATTAGGGGATGGCACATAGGGTGTTGGACGTTATTGCGCATAAAGCAAGGCAAGATTGCTTCAGCCTGGGCCGCGCCCAATTTAACACTGTCGTGTATTTCACCATTTCGTCGTACTGTTGGCGAATCAGCTCCCAATTGATGGAGCGGGTCAGTATGGGGGCAAGATCTTTACGATCATCATGAAGCAGGCCGGAGGATATGGCTGGCAACGCAGGGAGTTTTTGTACCTTTGTTGGGTTAGATCGCTTTGGAGTTTGAGGATCGATTATCTTAAAAAACAAAGTTAGGCAGGTTTCTTAGGACATATCGCACTAGAGGAAAACCGAACCATGGAATGTAAACCACAGCATAAACCAGAACTTATAATAATCACGGACAGATAATTGCGTTAGGCACTATCCCTGAACCCAAAACCTATGCGATGCTGCTGGCTGGGTTGGGCTGGGTTGGGCTGGGTTTGATAGGCTTCATGGCGCGCCGGTGCCACGCGTCAGAAAAACTCTGCTCAATTCGTTAAATGCCTTACTTGCCGGAGCAGGGTTTTACGAATCCACGCAGGACCGGTTGAAGCATGTATTCATCTTTTTTCAACCCGCCTGGGGTCCCGGCGTTTCACGAGCATGTCATGTTTGCTGTAGATTACTTGCTTTGTGGACCACACCGGATTTTGAGCGATTTGAATTCAAAATCTGCTTTCGGCTGCTGCGTGCCCGGAGAATACGACCGCGACTCACCGGTGAAGTTTTCTCCTTTCCATGCCTGAACTGTCGCGTTCGGACCCACCTTGAAACTGTCCGCCTCTCCACCCCAGTCTTTTTCGCTCGCTTCCGGCACGTTTCGCAAGTTCTTCCATTCCCCTGCTCCGCGGATCGTAATACTCGTATCTTCAAAATTATCCCCGTCGTACATCATCAGAAAGCACCCGCCCTGGGCACCCGCTTGATTGCCTGTGCCGGCGGCATGAATCGCCCCGGATAGGCTCATCGTGACGGCAAGGCCTGCAAGCATTGCAAATCCGACTGCATTTTTTAAAAAATATCCCATGATTACCGCCTCCATCAATCAGCGAAGTTGCTGTATCGAAATAATAGACGCCGCCCATTCCTTCTTTCCGTACGGTAGCGAACCCAGAAATTTTTGGGAAACGCATAGAACAGGCGCCGCATTTTTCGTGTCCGCACCGTGAGCGCCTGACCCTTGTCATCGGGGAGTGCCTATCCCTTGAAGTTTTTCGGATATTCAGGCTGCATTCGTAAAAAAAAAAATTTTCCTGGAAATTTACAAATACCCGTCACCAGACTATATTAAAATTACATTACAGTTGAGACGAGAGGAATCTTGCATGGCCTTCACTGACACAATTCCGACCTTTTTGTTTCGTTTCATGAAGACGGATTCAACCAGCCTCTCTTTCATGCCATGCATCGAGTCCGTCCCTGCCCAAGGCGTTGCGTTTCGCATCGATACGGAATCCCGCATCGCGGCGAAAAAAACGGGAAAGGCTCCGGATGAGGCCGGCCGCGTGCTGCATCATTTATTTCGTGCCGATGCTCCGGCGCAAAGCAAAATATAAGAATCAAGGAAGACGGGCATGAAAAAGGCATTTGTTTTTCCTGATACATGGAGTCCTGCTTTTTCGGGACACGGACATTAACGGAAGGAGTGGACAATGGGTTGGGCACCAAATTGGGTTGGCGTCAACGGCGGTGTTGCGGCACCGGCAACTTCTATCACCTCGGTTGCGAGATATCCGCAGCATCTTGATATCTTTTGCGTGGGCCCCGACCACGGAATTTACAGCGCGTGGTGGGATATCGTCACGGGATGGTCGAAATGGTTTCCGCTTGCCGGCGTTATCGCGGCGCCGGGAACGACCGTCACCGTGATTGCCCGCAATCCCGACCACCTCCATCTTTTCGTGGTGGGGTCGGACCACAAGGTCTACAGCATCTGGTGGGACGCGAACGGAGGGTGGGCCAAGGGCTGGTTCCGTGTTTCCAACCTGACTGCGGCGCCGAGGAATTCCGTCGCGGCCATCGCCCGCAATCCCAACCACCTGGACCTGTTCGTGGTGGGATTGGACCACAAAATCTGCAGCATCTGGTGGGATGCCCAAGGCGGGTGGGCGGCGAACTGGTTCGTTGTCAGCGGCGGCGTCGCCGCAGGCGGAACGTCAGTCACGGCGGTGACCCGCAACCCCAACCATATCGACCTTTTTGCGGTCGGGCCCGATCACAGCATCTTAAGCACCTGGTGGGACGCCAGCACCGGTTGGGCGAGCTGGTTCCAGGTTGCGGGCGGGTTCTCCGCCCCGGGCAGTTCGGTTGCGGCCATCGCGCGTTATCCGACCCACCTGGACCTCTTCGCCATCGGCGTAGACTATAGAATCTACAGCACCTGGTGGGACGCCAACGGCGGGTGGGGCCAAGACTGGTTTGTGGTGGCGGACGGCACGGCGGCCCCCGATACGACCATCAGCGTCGTGTCGCGCTATCCCGATCATCTCGATGTCTTCGCGGTGGGCACGAACCACGGCGTCTTCAGCATCTGTTGGGACGCCAGCAGCGGCTGGGGCTCGTGGTTCCAGATCGCCGCAGGCACCGTCCCGCCGGAAAGCCCGCTCAATGCACCGAGCCCCTGGGACCGGCACGGTTTGATTCGGGGTTTGCCGGTCGTCGCGCCGGGAACCTCGATCAATGCATTGAGCCGCTATCCCAACGCACTCGATATCTTTGTCGTGGGAGTCGATCACCACGTCGACATACGCGATGACTTTGTCGTGGGAAATGATCGCCTCATCGATACGATCTGGTGGCTGGACGAAATCGACTTCTCCATGCAGCCGCAGCAGCAATCGAACTGGTGCTGGGCGGCCACCGCGGCCAGCGTCGCCCTGTTCTATCAGCCGGGGAGCGGCTGGCAGC
>JBDTDT010000081.1:0-28624 GCA_039922995.1 Nitrosospira sp.
AGCGATGATCGCCAGTTTTTTATGACGTGGTTTCATTTCCCTTCTCTTGTTTAGTTGACTGATGAATCAGACTTAAATGTCTCAGCAAAGTTCGTTTACGGTTAAAAACGAGGATAATCTCCCCGGCGATGCAGATAAATGCCACCAGATAGGATCCCCAGACGTAAAATCCATATCCGCCCATATTCAGGAAATCCGACACGCTGGCCCAGATCACCGCGTCGCCCCTTGCAGTTCGCCGACCCATACCGTGTGGCGCTCCCGCTCGAGGATAATGGTCCGCGTGCGTATCAATACCACGGCGATGGCATACATCCAGCATGCGATCGACATGATCAGCATGCCGGTCAGCATGGTGCTGGCCATTTTGGGCGATTGGGTCACGCTGACCGTGGCGCCCTGATGCAGGGTATTCCACCATTTTACCGAAAAATAGATAATCGGTATGTTAACCACACCCACCAGGGCGATCATTGCTCCGGCCTTATCGGCGCGGCGCGGGTCATCGATGGCCGCCTGCAGCGACATGAAGCCGATATAGAGAAACAGCAGGATCAATTCCGACGTGAGCCGCGCATCCCATACCCACCAGGTTCCCCACATGGGCTTGCCCCACAGTGCGCCGGTCCACAAGGCGAGGAAAGTGAACATCGCCCCCGTGGGCGCAATGGCCGTGGCGATCATGGAGGAAAGCCGCGTATTGAATGCAAGCCCGATGCCGGACCATACCGCCATGACCACGTATAGGAACATGGACATCCACGCCGCCGGGACGTGGATGAAAATAATGCGGTAGGCTTCCCCCTGCTGAAAATCGGTGGGGGCTACGAAGAAACCAATATAAAGGCCGACCACGCCCAATACAACTGCGGCAATGGTAAACAGCGGAATCATTTTGCCGGCAAGGAAATAGAAACTCGCCGGGGAAGAGTATTTGAACCAGTTAATCGCCATGTTAAAAAATACTGAATCCTGTATTCCAGATTTTATGCTTCGGTGAGTAACTCGTAATTTTAAACTAAAAACCTTGAATTCAGAATTGGTTTCTTCATCCCATCGAAATCATTCCATGGAAATTCGCAATGAGACCGCCGCTGTCCAGGGTGCCAATACGAGGGATGCCAGCAGGAAAGCGCCCAGCAGCGACATGTGCGCGCCGGCTCCCAGGCCTGCCGCGCTTGCTTCCACCGCACCCGCGCCGAATATCAATACCGGGATATAGAGGGGCAATACCAGCAGCGAAACCAGTACGCCGCCGCCTCGCAATCCCAGGGTCAGCGCAGCGCCGATGGCGCCGATCAGGCTTAATACCGGCGTTCCCAGCAGCAGGGAAACAGTTAGCACCCCCAGCGCATCGCCCGGCAGGTCAAACTGGATGCCCAGCACGGGTGCCATCAGCACCAGCGGCACGCCCGTTACCAGCCAGTGGGCCAGCGCCTTGCCCAGGACCAGCATGGGAAGCGATTGGGGCGAGAGCAGCATCTGTTCGAGCGTGCCGTCCAGATGGTCGCTGGCGAACATCCGTCCCAGCGACAGCATTGAGGCCAGCAGCGCTGCGACCCATACCACTCCGGGCGCCATGGTTCGGAGCATGCTCATCTCGGGCCCCACGCCAAGGGGAAAGAGGCTCACTACGATAATGAAGAAAAATAGTGTCGTCAGGACATCTGACCGCCTGCGCATCGCGAGCAGGAGGTCGCGCTGGATTATCCAGAGAAACATATCAGGTGAGTTGCAGCCGCTGGGTTGCGGCTGCGGTTATCTCGATTTCCTGGTGGGTCGTCATCACGATCATCCCGCCATGCTCCAGATGCCGTTCCATCAAGCCCTGCATCAGCTTCACGGCAGCCGTGTCCAGGGCCGTCAGCGGCTCGTCCAGTATCCACAACACGGTGCCGCATACCAATAAGCGTGCCAGCGTCACCCTGCGCCGCTGCCCCTGGGACAATACCTTGGCCGGCAATAACTCGCGGCCTCCCAACCCCATGTGCTGCAAAGCTTCATGCGCCTTATGCTCATCAATCTCGACCCCCCCCAGCGCGCTGGAGATACGCAGGTTCTCGATGGCGGTCAAATCATCCTTTACGCCGCCTAAATGGCCGAGATAAGTCATTGCGCCGTAATAATCTCCTCCCAGCGAACGAATTTCGGTACCGCCCCAGAGAATTTTTCCGTGGGCGGGTATTGCCAGTCCGCACAGCATGCGCAGCAGGCTGGTTTTACCGCTGCCGTTGGGCCCTTGAACCTGCATCAGTCCGCCGGCTTCCAGGGAAAAATTGACGTCACGAAATAGCCTGCGGTCGCCGCGCACGCACTCCAGATCGCTTCCTTGCAGCATGGGCATTTGTCGAGGCTGAAAAGACCGGCATTATAGCGTATCGACGCAGTAAGGCGTAATGCAGTAAACGTTGCGCCATATACGTAGGCCAATTAACGCAGCAAGGCGTAGGTGTCAATAAGCGCAGCGTATTACGCCATCGTATGTCAATCAGATTCCTCAGGTGATGGTTCGCAATGAAATAACTGCCCACCGTGGATGACCAAGGGAATTATTGATCGAGTTTCGGCGCAATGCGCTGCGCTTATTGACGCCCTACATCTTGTTATCTGGCATCCTGTCGATCATCCGACTTCTTTCTTTTCGCACGGACTTGGCCATATATCATTCACTTTGAATGAACGGGTGGCTGAAGTGCAACTACCTTTTGTATAACCACCTTTTTTCAGGCTATATTGTTCAGCTGGCAGGAATCTTCCCCTAAACGCCCTTTTCGATGAGATGGAAGCTGACAGGAATACATGAATCGATGGGCATTCGCTGTGCGTACGCATACTTTATTTTTAGTGCGATAGATATAAATGGATAATTCGAGCAACAGCGATACTGACTTCATGCGTTCGGCGCTGGAACTTGCTGGACTGGCACAAGAGGCAGGCGAGGTGCCGGTGGGCGCGGTAGTGGTGAAGAATGGGGTAATAATCGGGCGGGGCTATAATCGTCCTATCTCGACGGCGGATCCTACCGCCCATGCGGAGGTAGTGGCGCTGCGCGATGCGGCACGGCACCTTGGCAATTACCGGCTGGCGGACTGCACGCTTTATGTAACGCTGGAGCCGTGCGCCATGTGTGTCGGAGCGATTTTTCACGCGCGGATTGCGCGGCTGGTTTACGGTGCGGCGGATCCCAAAACCGGCGCATGCGGGAGCGTGATCAATCTCCCGGCGGAGACGCAACTCAATCATCACATGCAGGTGACCGGCAACGTTCTGGCCGAGGAGGGGACGCTCAGGCTGAAACGATTTTTTGCTGAACGCCGCAAGCCCGGCGCCAGAGCGGAGGAATCCCCATGAAGATAGTCATTGATATTCCCTCCCAGGAACTGGGTTTGTACGATGACCATGAGCGTGCGATCAGGCACTACAGTATTTCCTCGGCAAGAAATGGAACGGGGCAGGTAAATGGCAGTTTCTGTACGCCATTGGGAAAGCATGTCATTCGCGCCAAAATCGGTGCGGGTCAAGCGGTCAATACGGTATTTGTCAGGCGCCGTCCCACTGGTGAAATCTACACGCCGGAACTGAGCGCCAGTTTTCCGGGGCGCGACTGGATTTTAACGCGTATTTTATGGCTCTCCGGCTGCGAAGTCGGCTTCAACCGGCTGGGCGCCGTGGATACCATGCGTCGCTATATCTACATCCATGGCAGTCCGGAGAGCGTGGAAATGGGCAAACCCGGTTCCATCGGCTGCATCCGCATGCGCAACAATGATCTGGTGGAATTATTCGACCTGGTGAAGGCTGGAACGAAAGTCGATATTAACGGATAACACGCAAGATCTTTTTTTTGCGGCAGTTTTTTAGCCGTGCGGTAGCGTACGGTATACCTCATCCTTTTAGGGTAGGGTATTACCTCGGCAATTTCGCTATCTTAAGGAGGCTATATGAAGTACTTTTCCATGTTGGCAAGCAAGGCCACGCAATCGATGCTGCTCGCCGCTTCCCTGACTTTTTGCGTGGCAGGCATTGTCCAGGGGCAGTCGCATAATCCGGAGGGAGGATCTGCACGGGAACCCGCGGCTACGAATTACGGGTCCGGGAATAAGCCTGCCTCAACAGGCAAGGAAAAAGCAGGCAAGGAAAAAAGATCGAAACAGGAGTCGAGCAAAAAGCAGGACGCGGAAAACTATAGAGGCGCCCAGCCACCCCAGGGCGGCAGGGTAGGCCAGGGTCCCGAACATGCGACGGAGAATGGCGGCAATTAACCACCGTGCCGGAGCGAACGTCACGGACGCGAATTGATTAATCTTTCGATAAGGTCGTCCATGATCCTTCGGGAGGATTCAAGTGCGGTGTGCAGCGCCAGCAAATTTACGCTTACATTCTTTTTGCAGGAAGGGCAGTAGTGTTTCGGGTGATAGGTCAGCCGTGAAATAGTTTCCTCGAATTTATGATTGCAATGAGGACATGTGATCCTGACCGGCTCTGAATCCAGATTGAGTGCCACGGGGATTCCTTGCATGATGAGAGTCGAGATACGGGTCGAATCTTATCATGGTTGAGGTCCTTTTTTTCTATTCAGATTTTTCCCGGTCACAATGGCTCTCCCTTTACCAGGGAAAGCCGGGTGTCAGCCTGCAGGTTGCGAAGAAAACGCTGGAAGACGGCATCTCCACCCAGCACGGCGCGGACATCGATCACGAGACGCAGACGCCCGCTCTTCAGCCTCAAGAGCTTCAGATAACTGGGGAATAAGTGATGCGCGGGTACGGCGATGCCCGAACCGGGCGTTTTATCGGGATAATCCACCCATTCGGGCACCCATCCGGACTGGCGTATCGTGGATTCCGGCTCTTCGAACACATAGGCAATAACGCCCATCGCATTGCTCTGCCAGTGACTGATCGGCATCAGAAGCGGCGTCGCCCTCGGGAGGGGGAGGGGCTCCGTTGCTGGCCCGGGCGCGCGCTTGGGTTCGGCTTTCATGATTACTCCTTTGTAAGCGGTTCAAGACTCTTCCTTTACCCCATCCCGGCCACTCGATTCCGGTGGCCGGGGCGCTTGATCCAACCCGGTGCCCAGGCCGGGATGAATCAATCTGGAAGACACGCCGTTTATATTACGGCTTTTGAGAACATTGCAAATTGTACTTAGGTACATATTATGGAATAGCAGCCTTTTATTGCGCCTGTTCAGCCAACCGGACCGGCATTACATGTGGTGGTGATGTCCGCCCTGATCCTCTGCCTGGGGTTTGGCATCCCCGGCTTTCCGGGCAGCCTTGGCCGCGGGCTTGAGCGGGATAAAACGGGCGGCAGTCACTTCCTGTCCGGGCAGCTCAACGAATACGGTTACCACCGTCTCGGGGGTGACCTTGAAGTCTCCGGTGGCCTTGAGCATATTGCTGCCCGCCGGTTCCAGCTTGACCGAGGCTTTATTCCCGGCCTTGCCGATTTGAACGGTCGCCTTGCCTCCCCCTCCATCGGTACTGAGATCGCGGTCGGCATGATCCATTACATAGAGCACGATTTCCTTATCCTTGGCAACAAGCTCCAGGTGATACGGCCCAGCCATGCGTGTTTGCCCGCCATGAGCCGATTCCCTGGAATCAAAAAATTCTTCGGTATGTGCTCCGGCAAGCATGGATGCGCTCGCCAGCGTGGCGCCGATGAGAAGGGCGGCAATTTTTGATGTATTCATTTTAATTTTCTCCTTGAGGTGTGCGTAAATTGGTGTGCGTAAATTCGAATAAATTTCATGGAATTTCCCTTGGAAACGAGAAAGCCGGATTACGTGATTCCTGAATCGATTCAACTTTTACTTTATACCCTATAGGGGTATATGTCAATACCTTGAATGGGTAAATGTACCGAACGGAAGATCGCCATAAAAAAATAGGGCATAACGCATCGTCATACAGGCGGGCGTCTATGCCAAACCGATATAACGTTGCATTGCAAGCGCTTGATCGCCTTGAACGAATATTTCCGGCGTCGCGAATGAAGGTTGAAATTACAACGGTTGAAAATTAGACAGGGCGGACTCCCATCAATTCCTGTGTGCGGCAATATGCCACATGCGACATTGTGCCGCATGGCCAATGATTATTGGCTCAGAATTGTTTTGTCGGCGCGAGGTTATCCCTGCCGGTTTTGTCCGGGGAAATTTTTTCGCCGCGGGTGCCTCATGAGGAATTGCCAGGATTGTTTCTTTGCACGATCATGCGTGATTTAACAGCTGTTCCCGACGAAGAAAAGCCAAAACCATGCACTCAAGCTCCTCTTGTGTTCCGGCGGGTTGTTCCTGGGGGCACAGGTGGAGTGTGCCTGCCTGCCATGCGGAAAAGACCAATGGATTAATGTAGGACTTGCGGCAGACTGCAACGGTATTGCGAAGTTCTTCAGCGACTTTTTTTATTGCGGAGACGATACAGGCCTTGAGTCGCCGTTTGCCTGCAAAGTCGGGCAGCGGCGTATCCAGGATGAGTTCGAACGCTCTCAGCGTCGCGCCCCACGTCCGGAAATCCTTGGCGGTAAATTCGTCCCCCATGGTTTGGTGAATATAGTTATTTACCTGTTCCGACACGATGGCATGGCGTTTGCCGTTGTCATCGAGATACTGAAAAAGATGCTGCCCCCGCATCTGCCGGCAATCATTTATGATTTTGACAATACGCCCGTTGTCAATCCTGACCTCATGCTCGACACCGCTCTTGCCCTGGAACTTTAATAGCACATGTCGCTTGCCGGCGAAGGCAAGATGACGCTTGCGTAGCGTGGTGAGTCCGAAGCTGCGATTGTCGCGGGCGTAGGATAAATTGCCGATGCGCACGCGGGTGGCATCCAGCAGGCTCACGATAGCTGCTAGAACCTTTTCCCGCGGAAGGCCCCGCCGCCTCAGGTCGCGCTGCACGTGTTCGCGAAGTCCCGGCAGTGCTTCCCCGAACTCCACCATTCGATCGAATTTGACACCGTCGCGCACCACGCGCCAATCAGGATGGTAACGGTACTGCTTGCGCTTGCGCGCATCGAACCCGGTGGCCTGTAGATGGCCCTGGGCGTGGAGACAGATCCATACGTCGGTATAGGCCGGGGGTATCGCCAGACGGGCAATACGTTCAAGTTCGGCCTTGTCGGTCAGGGTCTTTTTATCGGGACCCACATAATGAAATCCGCGTCTCCGGCGCAATCTCCGGATTCCGGGCTCGTTGTCCGAAACATACATCAGGCCTGCCATGACCGCTTGTGCAGCCAGGGCTTCCACGCTGATTGCACCCGATTTATTCCTGTCGCGCGAAGGGGGCGTCATTGCACCCCCTTCCGGCTCCGGTCTACCTGGATCGCGGTTACCAGGCTGCCGCGGTTGCCCCATGCATTACGGATATACGACAAGACCAGGGCGATCTCTTCGTCGTACAGGGTTTGCGCAAACGGGGGCATGCCGTAAGGACGCGAATTGCTGGCGGTAACCGGCGCATAGCCGCCATTGAGGATGCTGCGAATCGCGTTGACCGGCGAGGCGAGCGTGACGCCACGGTTTCCCGCCAGCGCCGGATAAGCGCCGGGTGCGCCTTGCCCGAAATTTCCATGGCAGTCCTGGCAATATTTCTCGTAAATCTCGCCGCCCCGCTGGAGTTGCCTGTCCACTTCATCAGTAAGTTCAGGGGCGGTTCCCCTGGAATGGGGGGCGCTTCCCGGTAACGATTTAAGGTATACAGCCATGGCGCGTGCGTCATCCCTCGTCAGATGCTGAAGGCTTTGACTGACGACATCAGCCATCGGCCCTGTTGCGGCCGCCCGGGGCGATAGGCCCGTCGTGAGCAGTTGAATGATATCCTCGACTGGCCAATCGAAGGTACTGGCCTCCTGAAAGGACGTGAGGGAAGGCGCGTACCAGTTCGAGCCCATGATCTGGCCGCCGCCCAATACGTTGCCCTGGCTTGCGCCAAGCGGATTCCTGCTCGTATGGCAGGCGTTGCAATGTCCGAGCCCCTGCACCAGATAAGCGCCCCGGTTCCATTCATCGCTCTTTCCGGCGTCTGCCCGATAAACTTCCTGAGTGAAGTAAAGCGCGCGCCATGCATACAGGAGTGGACGCAGGTTGAAAGGAAAACTGATGCGGCTCGGCGGATTGCGCTGCGAGACAGGGGGAAGCGATTGAAGGTAGGCGAAGATCGCATCGGAGTCCTCGCGCGTTACGTTCGTATAGTCCGTGTATGGAAAAGCCGGGTATAAAGGACTGCCATCGCGCGCTCTGCCGTCGTGCAAGGCTTGCCAGAAATCATTTTCGCTCCATTGTCCGAGACCGGTTTCCGGATCGGGCGTGATATTGGGTGTGACGAATGTCCCGATAGAAGTGGCAAGGTGATGTCCTCCCGCGTAGGGCTGCCCGCCCTGGGCCGTATGGCACCCCATGCAATTACCGGCTTGAGCGAGATAGGCGCCTCTTGCCTCACGCGCTTGCTGTTTTGCAATGTCGTTTGTTTTTTCCGCCAGTGATGCGCCGTCCGGGACGGAAGATGGATGCATCGGAATGAAGAAAATTCCGAGGCCTATGAGTCCGGCAAGCGCAACGACGATGACAGCCGGTTTCATAGGCGGTCTCCCGATTCCTGGACGATGCTGCTGCAACGTTTGGCCAATTCCGCAGAGAGGGGCGCTGCCGGGCCCCTACTTTGCAAAATGGAATCCGAAACCGGTTGTGCCGCCAGCCAGGCGGCGATGGCGCCTGTCTCGTCGGTAGTGAGCTGTTTTGCAATTTCCGACATGCAGTCCGGCGTATGGCCCCGCATTAAGCCGCCATTTTTCCAGTTGCCGAACTGGGCGATGATGTAGACGCGCGGCAGACCCAGCAAACCGGGGATAAAAGGAGAAGTTCCCATCAAATCCTTGCCATGGCATTCGATACAGGCAGGAATTTTTCTCGCCGGGTCTCCCTGGGTGATAAGCCTGTGGACCACTTTGACTTCGTATGGAGAAGAGATCATTCGCTCGGGTGGAGGGAAAGCCTGTTTCAAGGATGAAAAGTAGGCGGCCATCTCCCGCAGGTATTGGTCGGGCAAATTTTCCAGCAGCAAGGTCATGGGCTGATAATGACGCCGCCGATCCCGGAAATTACGCAACTGGTTGAAAAGGTAGCCTTCCGGTTTACCGGCGATACGCGGGTAGTAGGCATCCCGTCCTTCTTTGTCCTCTGGACCGTGACAGGCGATACAGGCTTTTACCCGCTCGGCCATTGTATCGGGAGCGTTCACTGGAGGAATCTCTGCAGCAATAGCGGAGCGCATTAATAGCAGGAGAGTGGCCAGAAAAAGTCTTCTCATTGGAAATCCTTGAATAATCCTAAATCTGCCCCGTAGCGGGCTCACCCGGAAGATGGGGGTCAAATAGCACAAAATATTTTTATTTATCATGGCTATAACCTGATAAATGAGCGGTCAACTACCGGATTCAGGATAAGGCGTCCGTCGCGCCCCTGCCAACTCCGGTCGGCGATTCCTCAGCACTCGCCGTTCTCTATCGTCCGTTTCTGCAAGGAGAAGGGTGCTGCATTTCGATGGCGATAATCGTATACCCACATAGGGTATATGTCAATACCCTATGTGGGTATTGATCGATCGGGCCACACATGCATCTTTCGGAAGAATTTGCTCCGAATTCGAGTCCAGGCATCCGGATATCAATTTGCGAACCGATACCTTATCGAACATCTTGCCGATAGAAGGAACTGCTATGCGCGATTTGACAACTCAGCAGGATAGATCGTATCGCGGAATAAGGGATTGTCGTCGCTCTCGGCATCCTCTCCGCTGCTGGTGGAACTGATCCATCGCGCAATTTTCAGAAGCTGCCGGCGGAAGGTTCTCCGTAAAGAAACACCGGGTAAGTCGCTCCGGCGACGGCTAATTTCCCGATCGTACGGGCAAGGAATCGGTATCGGTCATTTTTGGCGCTGGCCAAACGATAGTCACTTTTCTTCCAGGTCCCTTCTGGATGTCCAGCTTGCGATGGAGCGTGACGGCATTGTAGGTCGCATCCAGCGAATATTTTCCGGGCGGGAGTTTTACCAGCAGGTAAGGACCTTCAGCGATGGTATCCAGAACGGTGTTGCGCAGTTCATCCTTGATCGTTACCTGGACGTCGCTGATATATTCGGCCGTGGGACCGGCTGTTTGTGTCAACTCAAGCGTCAATGGCCATGCGCTTCTTGCCTGCAATATCGCTCCCGATTCATCTTTGCCGATGCCCCCTGAAAGAAACTGCGTCCGGCCTTGCGATTTTACAGGGGGAAGCGATGGATTTTCTTCAGCAAAACTTGATGTGGAAAAAACGGCAGCCAGGAGTATGGCTATTTGAATCGTTCTGGTTTTCATCGAGTCAATCCCTTCCAAATTTGTCAGGTTTAAAAAAATACGCTTCAGGTCGCTTATTGGTTATTTATTGCGCCCTCATTCTGTGATAGCGTGATAAGGAAACACCGGGTTAATTCGGGCGATCACATTCGTCCCTTGGCGTCGTGGATAAAGCCGCGGCTATTCTCGTGCCTTAAGATCAGTCCGGATCAGTCCGAGTGGCCGTCAACGTATTCCTCGTGAACTTGTTCAGAGGTTCCTTGAATATAGAACCTTCATTTGCTCCAAACGTTCCCAAGTTCGATGATACGCGTTACGGTTAGGATATGGCGCTCCTGGGGCATTTTTGCCAATGCCTGTCAGGGGTTTTTGACCAGCCAAGCTTGCTTTCCGGGATTATAGGCATATAAGGCCATGTACAGATCTCCAGCAAAGGTTTACGCTAACAAGATCCCCAATTGCAAGCTGTTATCTATGCTATGCGCACGTTTACTCTGGTAGAGGAACACGAGGAGATAGAGGTTGAAGCCGATGATCAGGATGCGCTGTTCAGGCACATCTTCGATAATCTGAGGAATATCATGATCTGCGCGGCGCTCGCCCTTGCCGGAACCGGTATCGTCGCATACCGCGCAGAGCTGCAATTTTTTGGCTCAACCCTCAATGCAGCGGTCGGTATCCTCATCATTCTTATCTCTTTGGTTCTGGGCGGATGGAATATCGTTGAGGGTTACAAAAAAATCCTGGCGCCGGCGGAAGGTTCGGCAAAGGTTTGGTTATATGCCCTTACCTTTCTCTTATACGGTTTCCTGGCTTTTGTTTTGCTTCAGGCAGGGGCGACGATGATCCAGGCAAAGTCACCTCGTGCAACGGTATCCGATATCGTGACTGATCAGATCCACACTCCCGTCCCCCTTACATTGACCCTCGACTGCTCGCTGGATCCCAAGGCCACATGTACCAAGAGTGTTATTTTCACCTCGTACATACCGGATTGGGAATACCAGGAGGGCATACTCACTTCATCAATCGAATCTTTTTTTATGGGAGAACCGGTAACCTGGCCGGATACTGAAGCGCCGCTCAGTTCCGTTGATCAGCAGATTTCGTATTATTTCTCGGGTGATGAAACGCAGGGAGCCCCGCAGTAATGCCACATGCCGGATGAGGGCACGAGTCCTTTTTAAGCTACAGCCTGCATACTGGCGGCAATATTCCGATTGTGAGACTTGCGCTTTCGTAAAGGGCCGGATGGCGCTATATACCAGAGCGTGAGTCGAGTGGAGCTATGCCTACGCTCGGCCCCGCATTGGTCACCCAGAACACCGTAGGTTCCGGAAAACCTGCAAGCGATTCTTCATGCACATAGGGAGCCAGGGCGCCATCGGGACGATTGGAAATAACATTTCGCATGCGTTCGATGTAGCCTTCCTTGGTCCGTATATAGATCGCATATTTAGACATTTCGTGGCCCCCATGACATGAAGTTGGACTTCAAAGTGTAGCGGGGGTTTGTTACAGTTTTTATACAGAGATCGTATAAACTAAGTTATTTAGCAGATTTAGCAGAAATCAGAAATGACGCAGCAGGCTCGCCTCGGCGGTTATATGCCGGCTGCGAAGGGTTTCCTGAGAGACGCTGGGGTAGCTGATGGGAAGAGAATGTCAGCAGGACTCGGAAGTCTGGCGTTAGACGAATGCGCGCCAGGAAACTTCCCTGGCGCTTGATGGCAGTTCAGATAGGGTATTCGTAATATCCGATCCTGCCTGGTACGGGACGTATTAACGATTTTTGGTTGAATCCTTCACAGCTTCCTTTACGTCTCCCACACTCTTCTGGGTTTTTCCGGCGACCTGTTTTGAGAGGCCTTTGGCTTGTTGCTCTTTGCTTCCCACCAATTTTCCGGCTTCTTCCTGGACTTTCCCGGCAACGTCTTTTGCAGTGCCTTTGACTTGGTCTTTATTCATGATTTGGTTCCCATAAAAAATAAAAGATCTCAACATTGCTTGCCCGCTCCGTAAACCGGTACCCTATTCCTGGTATCAGCGTTATTCGGTTCCAGACCTTTAATGCGGCAAGAGGTTGTCAGAATAATATGAATGCCCTGCTCATACCGTGCGGTAAAGTACATAGGAATAAATATATTTCCTGATCAACCGCCGGTCATCGGTGTGCGAGGCCGGATTACGCATGCCCCGCGTATTTCGGAAACTGCCCCAAGGCTGTGCCCGCCCATGACCGGCATCGAGGACGGCATCCGACGCGGAAAACCTCCAGCCAGAGCCGATTCATAACGTGAAGGATTTGGCGAAGGTCTGGTGCTTTATGTTCAGTATTTTCATGGCCCGTCGACGAGTACATCAAAAATGCACCATTTTGTGATGATTTTGTGGCTCACGGCAGTCCTGGCAGGATGTGCGGCCAATGGATATCGGGAGTTTTATCGATCCTATCCCGATGCACCGGGCCGCCCCGATGTCCAGTTTCTCAAGAAAGGGCAGGTGCCGGTTATTCGCTCATCGGACAACCTGGAAAGCGACATAAGAATCCTGCTTTCGAAAGGCTTTTTGCCAATCGGCGAATCATCGTTTAATGGTGTACTCGAAAAAGAAGACAAGGTGGTATCACAAGCCCTTCAGGTCGGCGCCCTCATCGTTCTGGTCAATTCAACCTATACCAATACCCAGGCAAAAGCTGCTTTGCCGCTTTTCCCGAATAATTCAAAGATCTACGGATCAGGATCTCTTTATGGTTCTGGCGGATTTTCTCCCAATTCCGGCCCGGGAACGCCCTACGGCACGGCCGCAGTTTCCCCTGCATCGCAGGAGAGGCGTTTCGATCAAACAGCCGTGTACTTCGTAAAATCAGGGAAAAAACCTGGCTTCGGCCTTGTTCTGGTTGATCTGGCACCCGAACTTGAGGAATCTCCTCAACGAAACAGCGGGGTAATGATAGATGTGGTGGTGGAGGATGCGCCTGCGTTTTACGCAGGCGTTCTTCCGGGAGACATTCTTATTCAGGTGGATGGGGTGGATGTGCGTGATATGCCGCATGCACTTGCATTAATGAAAGCCGCCACATCAGCCAAGGGAGAAAGCCAGCTCAAGATCCTGCGGAATACAGCGGAGAAGGTCATCAATATCCGGCTTGACGCGACCCCGTGATCGTCAACCGGGCCTGGGATCGATAAGGAGGTCCTCCCGGACGCGTGTGTGATTGTAAGCACGCCGTGCCCGGTTTGTGAGAAAATCGGCGCTTGCAAAAAACTGTTGTGCTGAATCGACTTGTGTTCGCTTTGTGTGCCGCCTTACCTGTGTGCCTATTCATGAGGAAGTCTATGAAAACCCTCCGGATCGTATTCTTTTGGTCTTTCATGCTGGGTACGGCGGCATTCGCTCAGGCGCAGCAGGTCACCAAGTGGGAGGCGATCAGCCAGGAAGCCATATCGCTGTACGAAAAGGGTCAGTACGAGCGGGCGGTGGCGGCATTCCAGAAATCACTTGCCATGGCAGAGAAAGCGGTGGGGGCGAACCATCCTAATGCTGCAACAAGCATGAATAATATTGCGGAACTCTACCGCGACAAAAGCCAATATGTACAGGCGGAGAAGCTCTACAAACGCGCGCTGGCGATCCGGGAGAAAGCCCTCGGCATCGCTAATCCCCTCGTGGCAACAAGCCTGAACGGCCTTGCGGAACTCTACCGCGCCCAAGGTCAATACGCGTATGCGGAGCCGCTCTACAAGCGCGCGCTGGCGATCCGGGAGAAATCTCTCGGCGCCGAACATCCCGACGTCGCACAGAGCCTGAATAACCTCGCGGAACTCTATTGCACCCAAGGCCAGTATGCGCAGGCCAAGCCGCTTTACGAGCGTTCGTTGGTGATCCGGGAGAAAGTGCTTGGGCCCGACCACCCCAATATGGCGGCAGGCCTGAATAACCTGGCGTTAATCTATCACACCGAAAACCGGTATGCGCAAGCCGAACCGTATTACAGGCGGGCATTGGGCATCTTCGAGAAAACTTTGGGCCCCGACCACCCCAACGTGGCAACAAGCCTGGACAATCTCGCGGTGATCTATTACAACCAGGGCCAGTATGCGCAAGCTGAGCCGCTCTACAAGCGGACGCTGGCGATCCGTGAGAAGACGCTTGGTCCCGACCATCCCGATGTGGCGATAATCCTGAACAATCTCGCGGAACTTTATCGCATCCAGGGCGAATATGCGCTGGCGGAGCCGCTCTACAGGCGTGCGCTGGGAATTTTCGAGAAAACGCCGGGCTTCGACCCGCCCGACATGGGAACAAGCTTGAACAACCTGGCATTCATCTATCACACCCAAGGCCAGTATGCCGAGGCCGAACCATTCTATAAGCGCGCGCTGGGAATTTTCGAGAAAACCCACGGTCCCGACCACCCGAGCGTCGGAACAAGCTTGGACAATCTGGCAAAACTTTACCGTGCAACGGATCGCAGCAGTGCGGCCGAGGAATTGGACCAACGATTGGCGCGCATTCGAATCACCCGTCAGTGATAATTCGGCACTTGCAGGACACAACTATAGGGCACTTTATTGCGAGCGAAGCCTTGCGAGTGGTTTCTTTCCATCAATAAAGCGTCCGATGGACTGATCCGTCCTTGCAATATTCAAAAGAGAAGCCGATGCCCGGCGAAGATAAACCTCGCAAGCGCATCGGCTGAATGCGTCATTAAAAACCGGTTTTATTCTTTCCGTCCATCCTTTCCATAAAAAAACCAAACAGCAACGGCACCGATACCTATTACCAGAATCGCCATTTCCATGATTATCTCCTCGAAGGTTAGATGTTCCAGAACATGACCTGCTTGGTGACTCATTTACTATTGCATTGCGTTTCTCTATCTGGTCAATAACACGAACGCAATTCAACGCGCCCGCTTAAATTGGATACCAAGTAAGAAAAAAAGTTCACGCACCGAAAAAATAATTTTGTATTAATGCGACAGATCCCACTTCCCCATGATTTATCGAAGTAAAAAGCGGGATGTTCTTCTGCCAAAGATGGTTCTAAATGAATTTAATATCGAAGAACTATTGGAAGACCCAGGAAAACTCGCAAAAACATAAGTATCTTTGTTGCACGGAGCCTGCCCGGAGTGCGGACTTCTCATTCCCGGCTGATTTTCCCTGTGCGATCCGGAAAATTAAAAGCGCATCTAAATCTTTGACTATTTATGCCGATTAAGCGGAAAATAAGCGCTTCTCCGATCGCTTATCAGATTTTGCAATCGGTTTCCTATCCTTGATGAAGGGGGTATTTATTGATGGGACATACCATGGCAAACCAAGCGCCTGTTTCCGTGAGCGAAGAGGGCGGCACCGTGAAGATGCTCACGATCGAGCCCGATGCCGATCGATCATCGCCGGAAGTGCGGCGCGCGGCCATCGAGACCCTGGAAGGGGGCGGCGTCATCTACCTGCCCAAGAGCGGCTTCGAGCTGTCCGGGCAAGAGCGGGAACTGATCTCGGACACGAACAGGATCCTCACCCGGGCGCCCGACGTCGAGGACGGCCGCCCGACCATCATCTTCGACCCGGCGCGCGGACGCATCAAGAAATACCACTACGCGCAAGTGCGCGGAAAGATGATGCGGGCCCAGGTCAGAAACACAGCGCGTCCCGATCTTGAAGCCATCATGATGCGTTACGGCCAATGGGCCGAGAGCGTGATCACCCAACTGTTCCCCGGCTACCAGGGCGCGCTGGACCGCAAACGGGTCACCTATCGGCCTTTCCCGCGCAACAGCACCCAGGCGCGGCATATCGACTCGAGCTACGGGTATCCCACCCAGGGGCGGGGCATGCTGCGTATCTTCTCCAACATCCATCCCACCGTCCGGCCGCGCATCTGGCAGCTGGGCGAACCGTTCGAACCCTTCGTGCGCCGCTTCCTGCCCGGCGTGCACCTCACCGGGCCGAGCTGGATTGCCTCCATCCTGGCGCGCCTTGGCATCGTCGATGGCCCCAAGACCCCGTACGACCAGACCATCGCGGCGCTGCGCGGCCTGGGCATGCGCGACAAGGAGTACCAGCGGACGGCCCCGCAGCGGGTCATCGAATTTCCGCCCGGCTCGAGCTGGATTGCGATCACCGACCTGGTGCTGCACGGGGCCATGTCGGGACAGCACAGCCTCGACCAGACGTTTTACCTGCCGGTGGAGGCGATGAACGATCCCTCGCGTTCGTCGCTGCGCATCCTGGAGAGGCTGACCGGCAAGGCCCTCGTTTGAATGGGAGCGGCGCCCGCCGGCTGCGGTGGGAGCAAGGCATTGCAAAGCAAGGAATTGGAGTCCGCGCTCGATTCTTCTCGCGATGAAAATCGTCAGTGACTGGGGCCTAGACAGGATCACGCGGGAATTGAGCGGTTCGATGTGGACGTTTTCCCGCTTGCCCGACGATAGCTCGACCGCAACTTTTATCCACCGCTGCTTCCAGCACGAGACGTGGCATCACGTCAGGTTTCGCGAACGCGTCACAATGTGTGCGGCTTTGCCGCTTGTGCCATTGGTAGCGGCAATGCTGGCAGCGGTCTTCACCACCGTCAACGGGCAGGCGATAAAGAGGCGGACCGGAAAGGGGATCGTCCGGCAAGTCCGTGAGCAGATCGGACTCGCGCTCCGATGCGCGATTCTGCCTCCCTGGTACTATATTTTAGAACTGCACGACGAAGATAAGCGACAACACGCCTCCGAATACATAAACCGCTTTGAAATGAAAAGCGGGCTCTACCGCCTCCTGCGCGACCACAATGGCGGCCTTCCCATGCCTGCGGAGCGCAGTACGGCGTGCATCAAAGACAAAATAGGCTTCATGTCCCGCTGCCGTAAATTTGGCATTGCCACTGCACCCATCCTTTTCAGCGTCGCGAAGGGGGAGATTACGGCGGTCGATTGGGATGGACCGGGCCTGCCGGAGATTGATCTCTTCGTGAAGCCGTTGAAGGGCCAGAACGGAAAAAATACCACGCGCTGGGATTACCTGGGTTCGGGACAATATCGGCGCAACGATGGCAAATGCGCTACTACGGACGAACTACTCGAAGACTTGCGCCAGGCGTCGCAGCGCAGGGCTTTCCTGGTGCAGCCACGGCTCATGAATCACAGAGAGATTGCCGATCTCGGCAATGAGAATGGCACTCTGGCAACGATACGCGTGATGAGTTGCCGTAACGAGCAAGGCGAGTTCGAAGTCACCAATGCGGTCTTTCGCATGGCACAAAATAGTACCGTCGTTATCGACAACTTTCATAAAGGGGGAATCGCTGCCAATGTCGATATCCATACCGGCGAGTTGGGCCGGGCCACCTGTGGGGCCTGGGGATCTACCGTGGATGGATGGTATGAGCAGCACCGAGAAACGGGTGCGCAGATCCTGCACCGCAAGCTCCCATATTGGCCCGAGCTGATCGATCTCGTTCAATATGCCCACGGCAGCGCATTTCCCGACCAGGTGGTGATCGGCTGGGACGTCGCCCTGCTCGACAGCGGTCCCTGCATGATGCAAATCAATAAGGCGCCGGATCTGGACATGATCCAGCGGATCGGGAGGGGTCCAGCGGGCAACGCCCGGTTTGGAAAACTTCTGGCGTTCAACCTCAGGCGTACAGTCGAGGCCAGGCATCATTCGCTCAAGCCGGGGTCTGGAGCAAATGAAACAGTGAGCAGCTAATGGCGGAGATAGCCATCTGAGGGAAGCCTGAAGCCGAATTCTCCATTCGCTTTATCAAAAAGCCAGCGTAGCTGCGGTTATGCCGCAGTAACCCCCGGAAACCTTTACTGACAGACCAGTCGTACCACAGCTAGCGTTCCAGGAGAGAATTCTGGATCCATCAAAATCTTATTATATGGCAAAATGATGATACCACTGCATGGATATAAGGAGGGAGCTGTGGATCTACCAATATTGAAATAAATGGATAGAATTACAACCACAACTCCGAAGAGTGTTGAGATCGAGTGCCCATGTCATACATATCCACAATATTGTGATAGCGAGCAGATCTATGAAAATATGATAACAATGAAGTGCTTACCTCCCTCTCCTCAAACCCGCCTCGGCGGGTTTTTTATTGCTCTCTTTTTGGTTTACTTTCGCCGGATTTTTTCGCTTTGCCGGATGCACCATCATTGCGGGGCCCGCCATAGGGCGTATCTGCCGTTGGAATTTTCCTGGTCAAGCAATAAGCTTCTTCCCTTGCGGAAGAACAAATTCCCGATTTAATCCTCTTCTCCCATTCCGGATTTACGGCGAATGCTTCCGAAAGATTCTTCGAGCTTGGCCTCAATAATAATATCTTCCATTACAGGATCAGGGGCACCGCCGCGCGCTCGATGCTCTGCGTACCACTGGTGGATCAAGCTGGAGACGTTTTCCCCTTGAGTGTCGCGGAATTCTTCGATGTCAATGCCACTGGCGTCGCAAATACCCTCGATCAGCGCCCAATCAAATTCCAGATTGCCTTCGGTTGAGAAATGACGCTCCGGATCAGGTTCGAAAAAACCGATGTCTGGAATGGGGGTTTTCATCTTGAAGTCTCTACTTCAACCGATGTCTTGATTATTGGCCTATGCAGGCAAGAGAGTCGAGAAAGGCATACCTTAAGCGCCAAAAGCATGGTGAAAACGGGTCTTATTAAAAAGATGGCGTGGTGAAATAATTTAACGTTTTGCAAATTGCTCACATAGTTCTTTTACAAAATTATTGTAAATGGGATCATTCGCACCAATCGGGCGTCCCTTTTTTGTGGTGTCCAGCTCGCTTTGTATTATTTCTCCTGATCCGTCAGGACCGGCAGTTTTCTTCATGGCGATGGGAACGACCCAATGCTCCAAGCAATGGTAGCCCAACTTTACCTCGTCGGTAAGATATTGCTGATTTTTAAAAGTTTGTGGTTTCGTATGGACATTCCTGACCCATAGGCTTATTAAATTATCCTGCATATCCACTGAATCCGGATTTATGAATATACTTTCTGTGCTGGATTCTCCAATCTTTTCCCAGCCTTCTGTTGCATCCCCTAAAACATCCCCTAAACTGGGGCTACTGAATGGAAGTGCAGCAATCGCCGTCGCAACAAGGAGTTTTCTCATTGATACCTCCGTTATCAATAAGCAAATTATGCAGCATAAATGTTCCGCCATCCATAACAACCTTTAACGCGAAGCAAATTTTTTGCACACTTTCAATCGATGGGCAATTGTATCCAGAATCAATCGGTCAGACGCGATAGACAGATGCGTTTAGTGCTTCCTTTCAGCGAACAAGCCTTTCCGAGACAAGACCTCCTCGAAGAAAATAGAGTGTGGGTATTTCCGCGCAGAACTATATGGCTGCGGTGGCCGGGAAAGATAAATCCTGGCAGGTGCGCAATTACGGGGCGGATTACGGAAGGCGGATTATGAATTATCCGGGATAAGTTGAGGTTAGCCTGCAAGAAGCACGGCCGCGATGTCCATGCATAGGTACTGATGACCCATCACATACACTTGGCTTATCGCTTCCCGCGCGGAACAGAGCCTTGTAGAGCTTTGCAGACTCCAAGACCCTGCTGCGTGCTATATAGCCTGTGGCCTCAGCCTACGCTTCCTTGACCTGTCCAATGCCTCAGGTTAGTCCGATCGGTGAAAAGGATCAATGGATAACTTTTTCCTGCGGCTGGATGCTTAATACCTTCTTCTTCCCAATCGGCACAACCTTGGATTTGCTGGCTTTGGCTCTGACAGTTTTTTTGTTGTGCTCGCTTGCCAGCTTCTTTACAGCAAGATTATAGTTTGCCCATAAAGTATCGAGCTCCTGTGCGTGACGCTCAAGCATCAGCGTATAGGCATCCTGATGCTGATCGCGAAGCGCGTTCTTTGCGCGAAGATAAATTTTGTGACGTCGTTGTGCTTCGGTATTTTTTATCATGACTTACAATAAATAGCGTTTAATATGAATAATCCAGACTTCGCGAGCATCCATGGGTTAAGGGACTGTTTCAAAAGTATCATTCCTTGGAAGTGTTTCGTGGCTTCGGATTCTCGACTTTAGCGGTATTTGGAATGACGACGTTGAGTGCCTTGGTCTGTTTGAGCCCTACCATTACCGCGACCTTGCTTTCGCAGGGTCGTTCGATCCTGCCCCGTGGTTGCACCGGAAGGCCATTGGGCGTTTGAGTTCTCGTTTGCTTTCTGGCTCTTGAGACCTAAGACAGGAGCATCTCGTTTTTCCGTCTTGGCTCCGCCTGCGCCTCGATGCGCTTCGCCACGTTCGCGTGCCAGCACCGGGTTGCCAAAACCCAGAGCGACGCATGCTAGTAATATCACCAAGCCGACTTTCTGCACCTCGTTCCTTCTAGCGTTATATGTAAACATCTTGCAAATCGTACTATCAGGCAGTTTCACCCAATTTGAAAGCCTTGACAATTGGACTGAAGTACACCTTGGATTGGGTGTTGACTCTTTTTCGGTGAAACGAGCAAATTTATCAGTGTTCGGGGTGCCCAGTATTGCAGGTCGACCTGTCCAGATAATGGGGCTGCCAAAGGCGTTTCAAGCGCGAAAGCAGGAGAATCCGGCCAGAAACGATGTGGTTTCATTGTTCATCATGTTTCTTTCCTGTTCGTTGCCAGCTCAGGTAGCGATATATTGACGGATGATCCGCTGATTTCAGGCTATGCTGTTTGCGCAGATGGGCTTCCACCCTATTTTTCAAAAAGGGTTTCTGGTCGACTCACCCGAATTGCATAAGATGCACCTGGAAAATCCGGATATTAAACTCAATCGAATAAAGGAGAACGGCATGGAAATTGATGAGCAGCATGATGCGGCACTGGCCAAAGTGGAAGAAATGATGCGGGACGCAAAATTCGCGATGCTGACTACCAGGGAGAAGGACGGCACATTGCGCAGCAGACCGATGGCCACCTTACAGCTCGATGGCGAAGGCAATCTCTGGTTCTTCACATCGGAGTCATCGCCAAAAATTGAAGAAGCGCATCAACAAGTCAACCTCTGCTATATGCGCACCGCCAAGCAGGACTACCTGTCTGTATCCGGTGCGGCGGAACTGGTGCACGACAAGGAAAAAATGCAAGCCTTGTGGTCCCCATGGCTCAAACCCTGGTTTCCAAACGGGCCGGACGATCAAGACCTGGCGTTACTCAAAGTCAGCATCATGGGAGTGGAGTATTGGGATGCGCCCACCAGCGACACAGCGTAGTCCTAGGGAATTGTCCAGGAGATTGCAATGTAGGATGATGTCATGCGCCCAAGGAACCTGGCGAAATTGAAGTAGCCGAGATTTGGTCTGCACCGTTGCCTGCTGACTACGATGGGGTAGCCAACAAACGTAGCTGAACGAGCTTGCCCAACCAGAACACGCTCTCCGGAGACTGCGCGAAAGGTCCTGTTTATCCAACGGATAGGGATCTAATGATGAGTCGCAGGTACGAACTCCATACTGTGATATAGGGGTTCAGGAAAGTTAGCAGCATTGGTCGCATTTAAAACATTCTTTCTTCATGCGGCAACTATTACTCCAGCAATCCACTTTTTTCTCGTAGTCTATGGCGATTCGTTCCAGGTGGTCGATGTTTGCCGATCCTTTTAAAAGTATGACTTCCCCAGGTATCATGGTTTCGCGGATGAAATCCCGTAGCGCTACGATGTCCGACACGAACCTGACACGTCCTGTCATCAAATCTTCATCCTCCGGTCTGGCGTGAGAAGCCTTTTCCCCGAAGAAAATTACTCTGTCGGCCAGCTCTCGAGCGAGCTGATAGGCGGGTTTATAGTGGGTATAAATGCCCTTCTTGGATTTATCGGAAACGGTTCCAAGAACTATTGTTCTTCTTGGTGCCTGTGGAAAGTTGCTTATTGTTTCTAACGCGAGATTTAACGTCTCGAATGGCGCTTTCGTTGTATCACAGATAAAAATGGGAGCATCCGGACTGGAATGTAAAGAGCACCGTCCTTCTGTCTGAGTAAAAGTCTTGCCACGTTGGGCGAGTGAAGACAGGGAAATACCCAGTTGATGTGCACAGGAAATGGCTCCCAATGCTGGCGTTATAAAATGTAGCCCTAATAACCCAACATCAAATTGGGCAGACTCTTCCCCATGATGGCATGTGAATTGCAAGCGCCCATCGGATGAAATGATCAGGTCTGTGGCACGATAATCCGACTCTGCTGATTTTCCATAGGTATATACTTTTGCTGCGGCGCGTGGACGCATACCAAGAACCCGGGGGTCATCCGCATTCAGAAATACGGCTCCACCCTGGCGAATATTTGATGCCAGGCAGCCTTTCTCCCATGCAATATCCCCGATTCCATGAAAGTTTGTAATATGCTCGCTTACGACCACCGTTATTATTCCAAATTGGGGCTGGACGTATTGACAGGCCTCATTGATTGCACCCGGCTTGTCTCCGCTGATTTCGAAGACGGCGTATTTGCTGTTTTTATCAAGTTTTCGAATACCTGCCAGGATCGAGGGAAGCGCATTATCGAAAACAGATAACGCGCATTTGTCTTTTTCGCTCAGGAGATGATGAATAAATCGAGCGGTAGTGGTCTTGCCGCCACTACCTGTTATCCCTATAAATTTCGTGGAGCCCATTCTGGAGCGCTTGCGAAGAAGGAAGGCCTCCATTTCCTCGTCCGACGGGCGCTTTCTCAGTTTCAGTAATGCCTTAAGCTTTAACCACTTATAATCCAGGTTCATACCATGGTCTTCCTGATGCGCATGAGCAGTGTTCCGGAATCATGGTTCCGTGATTTGAAACGTACCGATTCGGACAGCCGCAACAATGTGCCGGCCATCCCGATGAATCGCAATATTCCGGAAAGCTTTCAACCCGGATAATCCATTAGGGCGCCAGCACTCGGGTAGGCTCGCAGAGCCGCATAATGGATGATCTGCGTTCAAGTATTGCGTCACATCC
Organism: Nitrosospira sp.; assembly: GCA_039922995.1. Lineage (GTDB taxonomy): Bacteria > Pseudomonadota > Gammaproteobacteria > Burkholderiales > Nitrosomonadaceae > Nitrosospira. Next base: position 23,315 of record JBDTDT010000081.1, read on the forward strand.
TGATACTTTCAATACTTTCTTCTGACCGCTGTATCAGCTTCGCCAGCGCTTTATCGATGGGTGAATCAAGATGCCCTATCAATTCCTTTCGAAGATTAAGTTGCAGATTGCTTATTAGGGGCCGCAAAGCCTCGATAGCCTGAACCAGTGGTATATCTTCCGGCAACGTGCTGAGTTCCAGGTCCGGAGCATGCCAACGCAAGGTCATGCGCAATAAAACGCACTTATGGCAATAACCACAGTTTCCCCGAGATGACGGATTTTCCCAGCATACACGTAAATGGTCCTTCATTAAGGATCTCGCAACCGGATGATTTACCAACCGCTTTATTTTTTCCGATCGAGAAACCTCATGACCTATGCTTTTGACCGAAAGCCGGCTCGAGGACCAATAAGGATCGAGAGCGGGGTGCGAACCCCAGGGACCCAGATGGTCCTGGTCATAGCTGGATGAAATAAGCAAAGAACCGATATGCTCCTGCAGCAGATGGCCTAAAAACGCGACCGCAGCGCCATGGGACGCCTCCCAGGATAATCTCCGGAAGAGACGGTGCCCTCTGAGATCCGTCTCGATCACTGTCCAGTTTTTCCCTGTTACCTCGGCTATGGCGGCAAGCGAATTGCACATCGGCAACAGAATATCCCTTCGTTTCAATGGGATATCAAATCCTGCAGCCAGAATCAGAAGATCGGGGGCCGGATTGGAAAAAAAACAGGAGTAAAACGAATCAACCCCCAGGCTGAATGCCAATCCAACTCCCCGGCTCGGCTTGCCAGGAGAACCTGGTGCAAAGTCAGGGCGCATTAATCCCCAGCCCCACCAGTCATCAACCTGATCGAGTATGCATTGTGTATTTTCCAGCCACACCGGATCGCACGATTTCCCGACAAGGCGTCTTCCCATTGCCGCAGCAGGCAATAGAAACGCAGAACCCAAAGCCTCGGGAGACACCATGAGTTCTGTGCGTTCACTTCGCATATGCAGAAAACTGCCATCGATCCTGGCGCGTAAATCGTTGCCGTGTTCTACAAGAGCGGGGATATATACGGGGATATCGAGAAAACGCGCTATCCGGTCACGTAATTTTGTTTTCCACATATTTCGTGTATCCGTCCACTAATTCGTCTGCTTTGATGCGGCCATTGCCAAATTGAGGGTTCATGCTGCCAATCTCTCTTCATGGATTTTCCCCGAGAAGGGAAGCGCTGGGTACCTGTAATATTTTACAGCTGACGGAAGATGTGGCCGCATGATGTAATACGGCACATGGCTCCTAACCTGCGGAATGACAAAGTATATTTTCGTTATGCCGAGAGCAGGTCCAAGTCATTTGAGACGCCTGACCGCATTATGGTGAAGGGGGTGGCTCCGAGTGCATCCGACTTTGGCACACGGATCGATGCAGATGATCGTTCTTATCCCCTGTCGGGATTCTCCGTTTTCTTTACATGCCCTGTCCTCCCAGGCCCTGGCCCATTGGAATGAAAAATACAGACCCATTCCTCACCCCCCTGAAAAATTTCGCAAAATGAAATTATTTTTCTGTTTCTGCTGGAAGCTCTTGGGGGCTCGCAACATATTCGAAATTGTGGATCGGACTGTGCGTCAGCCTGGAAAGAAGACAACGCTTATCTCAATGATAAGAAATGAGAAAGGCATCCTCGAAATCTTCTGCGCGCATGCCTCATCCCTGTTTGATCGCGTTATTCTCATTGATCACTGCTCATCCGATGGAACCAGGGAATATATAAGGCTTTTGTCAGAGAAATGTTCCAATATTGAGTATTACTGCTTCGACGATCCTGGCTATTATCAGTCTGAATTGATGACCTGGACAGTAAACCAGCTTGTGGACAAGGAAATGCCCGGGTGGGTATTCTTTCTCGATGCGGATGAGTTTTTGCCATTTAAATCGAAGGAGGAGTTTGACCTCGAGCTATCAAAGTTTAGCAGGTTTCCGGTAATCTCCATGCCGTGGCTCAATCTGGTACCTTTGGACATGGAAAGTGGCAAGATAATTGATGAGTTTTTCCTGAAACCTCCCAAACCTTCCCGTTATCACAAGATTGCATTCCAGCCCAGCCGCATTCCCTGGGACAAATACTTTATTGCGCAAGGAAATCATAATCTCTTCATGGGGAGCAGGTTTTTAAATATAAGATTTCCAGCCAAAAACAGTTTCCCGATCTATCACCTGCCGATACGGACAAAACACCAGCTTCGGGAAAAAATTCGCTACGGGATCGAGTCCTATCAGCGCATGGGTAGCGACCGCCAGAGAAAAAATGGCTTTCATTGGGACGAGATTCATCGCATTATGAAAGACACCAGCCTCACGAATGAAATGATGGCGGGAATTGCGGCGCAATATAGCGACACTTTGCGTCCGCCTTACGAGAGAAGCTTTGACGAGTTGCTGAAAAATGGCTATAGCGAAATACGAATGGAGATATGTTGTTCAAAAACCATGATTGCCTTCGCTGATGTTGTCAGAGGCTACCGGAACGAAAAAATCGTTAAAAATAACGATGCTTCCACAGATAGAAATGATGGTCCGTCAATAAATGAGTGGAAGATAGATTTCGATCGATCGACGGGTCTCATGCGAATAACCGGGTAACACGGTTTGAAAAACCCTGAAGAGCAGCCGGGTATTGTTCATCGGCGCAGAATTGCCAACCACCGCGCCATATTGAGCAGTGTCATCAAGGACGCGGCAACATAAGTCCATGCCGCGGCATTGAGCAGGCGCCGGGCATGCGGCATGTCCCCATCGATCAGATATCGTCCCCGCTCCAGAATGGGCAAGGCGCGGGCAAAACTGGCATTCATTTCCATCGGCAGAGTTAGCGCATGCACCAGCGCTGCACTTCCCAGTGTCAACATCCCGCCAGCAAGAAGCAGCAACCCCATAGCAGGAGAGCGCAATACTGCGCCCATTACGGGCGCCAGCATCAGGATCCCGGCCCCCAGTTTCTCCGCCGGCGCAGCCCATTGCACTAGCGTGGTGCGTAACGCAAGGGGCGGGTAATTGTCCCGATCCTGGATGGCGTGGCCGACTTCATGCGCTGCCACCGCGATGGCTGTCAGGGAGCGGCCGCTAAATTTGTCCGGTGCAAGCCGGACCATCTTTGCCGACGGGTCGTAATGGTCGCCCGATTGCGTTTCCTCTACCCCCACGTGCTGCAAATTGGCCTCATTCAGCAAATTGCGGGCAAGTTGCGCTCCCGTGAAAGCATAACGATCTGCCGGTTCGCTATATTTATCCATGGTATGTTTGACCCAAAAAGAAGGTCCGACCATCAGGAGAAGGATAAAACAGATTAATACCAGATAAAGCATGGGCAGGAAGATATCCGTAAAAAACAAGTGTAATGGAAAAAGTAGCTGATGACCTATGACCTATGACCTAGGGCCTGTTAACCCTTATTTCACGCCCGCGACGGCGACGGATTTCATCCAGCACGAGGCATGAGCCGCGCGGCGGAGCGGGGCTCCGTAAGCAAGCAAGTAACGAAGGGTTAGATGAAATCCGTGCCGTCCCTTTGAGTTGCGCACGAGGGAATGGTACGCGAAGGGGATGGTATTGGTGAAGGAAGTTACAGCCGATGAAGCCGGGATAATGACTATAGATCAGGTATTGGAAATAGGCACGCCAGCGGCTGAAACAGTCCGGCAAGACCTGGATTAACAAATCTCGCAGCACATGTGTCCGCCGGCGCGAACGCCAGATTCTCGTAAACAGCTGAGATTGTCAATCAGCTCGAACAAATTCCATTTCCCTGCGGCCACGGAAGTGTCCTTGCGCTCGTTTTATTCCGATCGGAGAGAAGCCATGTCGATGACGAACCGGTACTTCACATCCGACTTCACCAGCCTTTCGTAGGCTTCGTTGACCTTCTGGATGGGGATCACCTCGACATCGGCCGTAATGTTGTGCGTGCCGCAAAAGTCGAGCATCTCCTGGGTCTCCGGGAGACCGCCGATGTTCGAGCCGGACAGGCTGTGGCGGCCCGCGATGAGGCCGAAGGCAACGACACTGAGCGGCTTCGGGGGAACGCCAACGAGCGTGAGGTTGCCGTCGATGCCGAGCAGGTTGATATAGGCATTGATATCGTGCTCGGCCGAGACCGTGTCGAGGATGAAGTCGAAGCTGCCCCCGTGCTTCTTCATCTCGTCCGCATTGCGGGAGACCACGGCTTCGTCGGCCCCGAGCCGGAACGCGTCTTCCTTCTTGCCGGGCGTCGTGGTGAAGGCGACGACGTGGGCCCCCAGCGCATGCGCGATCTTCACGGCCATGTGTCCCAGGCCGCCGAGACCGACGACGCCAACTTTTTTGCCCTTTGTGACGCCCCAGTGGCGCATGGGCGAGTAGGTCGTGATCCCGGCGCAAAGGAGTGGCGCCGCCCCGGCGGGATCGAGGTTGGTTGGGACGCGCAGCACGAAACGCTCGTCGACGACGATGCTGTCAAAGTAGCCGCCGTAGGTCACCCCGCCGAGATACTTGTCCGGAGCGTTATAGGTGAGCTTCAGGTTCGGGCAGAAGTTTTCAAGGCCTGCCTGGCACTGGGGGCACGTGCGGTCAGAGTCGACCAGACACCCGACCGCAACGAGGTCGCCGGCCTTGTATCGGGTGACGGCTGCCCCCGTTTGGGTGACGCGACCCACGATCTCATGGCCGGGAACAATCGGATAGACAGTGGGCATGAAGTCGCTCCACTCGTTGCGGACGAAATGAAAGTCGGAGTGGTAGATGCCGCAGAAAAGGATTTCGATCTGCACGTCGTGTTCGGATGGGTCGCGGCGCGCAATTGTCGTTCCGGCAAGGGGTGCGGTCGCACTGGCAGCGGCGTAGGCTTTTGAGTTAAACATATCCTGTCTTTCCTGAATGGATGGAGGGAAAATTACAGCCAATTTTTACTATAGGTAATTTTCAGGAGGACTGCTTGCCGAATTCGGCTAATCGGCTAAAAGTGGATAGACTTGCTTCTGCTTGTTAAATTGCATCGGGCCGGTAATTTATATCCATCTATATCATCGCCCGTTCCGATCTCTTCTGTCCCTATTCTGAAAGCGACAGCGACAAGTTCTCTTTAGGGCAGTCATTGTCATTATCAATGTCAGTATGAGATACAGCCGGATATTGCCTCCTAAAAATCAGGCACCCCAAGTGTTCGCTAAAATACATATTCCTCTTCTACCGATTCCCTGATGATCTCCGCCAGACGCCTGACCCCGGGGCCGGCAAAGTCCGGATTGGCCAGCACCAGGTAGAGCGGTACCTCGCGCGTCCCACCTTCCCGCAGCGG
>JBDTDT010000082.1:0-14521 GCA_039922995.1 Nitrosospira sp.
CGTGAAAAGCGAGATATAACTGAAAAAACGCTGATAGCCCGGATCCCCACGCATATAACCGATGGTGTAAATATGCACCATCAGGGATACAAAACTCACCACGACCATCATCGTTGCGGAGAGCTGATCAATCAGGAATCCAACCTCGAAGCGCGTATCGCCGGAGATCATCCAAGTATAAACGCTGCCGTTATAGATGTTTCCTCCCAACACATCCATAAAAACGGTAATCGACGCAGCCACGCACACGATCATCAGCGTAATAGTCGCGCGATGACTCCAGGCCGGGCCGAGCGGACGGCCAAACAGCCCCGCGATAAGCGCCCCTGTCAAGGGGGCCAGGGGGATCAATAGATAAAGCTTTTGCATCTCAGTCATAAAAATTCAGTTTTTTGTTTTTAAGCGACCAATAGTCCATTACAGATGGCCGATTCGTGGCTTGACCCTGTATTTTGCACTCCGTGAATTTATCCTTTGAGTTTGTCAAGATCGTCCACGTTGATAGTGCGTAAATTGCGAAACAGCACAACTAGTATCGCCAGGCCTATGGCAGATTCTGCTGCAGCGACAGTCAGAATAAAAAACACGAAAATCTGCCCTGATACGTCCTGCATATAATACGAGAACGCAACGAAATTCATGTTTACCGCCAATAGCATCAGCTCGATTGCCATCAGCAGGATAATCACATTTTTCCTGTTGAGGAAAATACCGACAATACTGATGGCGAACAGAATCGCACCAAGAACAAGGTAATGGGATAACGAAACCAAGCTAACGACCCCTTTTCAGAACAACATCAAAACACAGTCATGCAAACTTCTCAGAGGGCCTCTATTTAAAATACGAAGCGAACTCGCACCAGTTAAGTACGAAAGAAATTCGGTGCTCATTGACATGCCAGCGATAAATTTTCTTGGGCAATGCCGCATCGCTATTAAATTTAATATATAGGTGTTCCTTATTCTTTCTTCTCGGACGGCATCGACACCATCCTCACCCGGTCCTCGCGTTTCACTGCTACCTGCTCCGACACGTCAAGCCCCCTGATTCCGGTACGATGACGCAAAGTCAACGCTATGGCGGCCACGATTGCCACCAGCAAAAGTACAGCTGCTAGTTCGAACGCATAAACATAGTCGGTATAAATCAAGCGCCCCAGTTCCTTGGTGTTGCTGTAATCGGCGGCACGCGATGGCGGAGCCGGCAATTCATCTATACCAAATTGCTTGCCCATAAGCACCATGGCGATCTCGGCTGCCATTATCAACGCCAGGAATGCCCCGAATGGAAACCATTTCCAGAAACCTTCACGCAGGTGATCAAGGTTAATATCCAGCATCATCACCACGAACAGGAACAGCACCATCACTGCCCCGACGTACACCAGCACGAGCGTGATCGCGAGAAATTCCGCTTCCAGCAACAACCACAGTCCGGCAGAGGTAAAAAAAGCAAGTACCAACAGCAATGCCGAATGCACCGGATTACGGGCTGTGATGACACCCAGCGCCGCTGACACCAGCACCGCCGAAAAAAAATAGAAAATTATATCTTGAAAACTCATGTGTAATTAACGACGGGATTCATCGGTAGCCCGCATCCGCCGCCCTGTCTTTCGCTATCTGCTCCTCATATCGATCTCCTACCGCCAGCAGCATCTGCTTGGTATAGATCAGATCGCCGCGCTTCTCGCCATGGTATTCAAGAATACGGGTTTCCACGATGGAGTCCACCGGACAGGACTCCTCGCAGAAACCACAAAATATGCATTTTGTCAGGTCGATATCGTAACGCGTGGTGCGGCGGGTTCCATCGTCGCGCTGTTCGGATTCGATGGTAATCGCCAGCGCCGGACATACTGCTTCGCACAACTTGCAAGCGATGCAGCGCTCTTCTCCGTTTGGATAACGGCGCAAGGCATGAAGGCCGCGAAAGCGGGGGGACTGTGGTGTTTTTTCTTCGGGAAAATGTACCGTAATTTTACGCGCGAACAGATAGCGTCCCGTTAGCATCATTCCCTTGAGCAATTCAAACAACAGGAAAGTACGGAAAAAATCCTTGATACGGTTCATGGCTTTCTCCTTCCTCAGTGGAACCACAAATTAAGCGGAAATGCATTCCGGAACGACAACGGAAGTTGCATTACCAAGCCCAGGAGCAGTATCCAGACAAGCGTAATCGGAATGAATACCTTCCAGCCAAGACGCATGATCTGGTCATAGCGGTAGCGTGGAAAAGTGGCGCGGAACCAGAGAAAACAAAACAATAGAAACGCTATTTTAAGCAATAGCCAGATAAAACCGGGGACCATGGTAAACGGTGCGATATCGACCGGCGGCAGCCAGCCCCCCAGAAATATGAGGCTGGCAAGCGTTGCCACTAAAATCATATTGGAGTATTCCGCCAGAAAGAATACCGTAAAGGCCATGCCGGAATACTCAACGTGAAACCCGGCGACGATTTCCGACTCACCCTCCGCCACATCGAATGGAGCACGATTGGTCTCCGCTACACCGGAAATGAAGTAAACCAGAAACATCGGAAACAATGGAATGAGATACCAGTTAACAAAACTACCCCCCTGCTGACCCTTGACAATGTCGCCCAGGTTCAGACTCTGCGACATCATCAACACGCATACCAATGCAAAACCCATCGCCAGTTCATAAGAAACCACCTGCGCGGCAGAACGCATCGCACCGAGAAACGCATACTTCGAATTGGATGCCCAACCCGCGATGATGACTCCATAGACACCCATGGAAGTCATGGCAAGAATATAAAGCAGACCCGCATTAATGTCCGCTAACACGACTTCCGGAGAAAACGGCACAACCGCCCAGGCAGCCAGTGCAGGCGCAAACGTCAGCACCGGTGCCAGAATAAACAGAAACTTATTCGCGCCACTGGGAATGATGATTTCTTTCATCACTGCCTTGACTGCATCAGCGATGGGCTGCGCCCACCCTCCCAGCCATGGAATACCGAAGAACGTTACGCGATTAGGTCCTACACGCATTTGCATGAAGGCAATGATTTTTCGTTCCGCAAATGTCAAATAAGCTACGGCAAGCATTAATGGCAATATGATGGCGACGATCAACAATACGTTTTTCGTCAGAACGAACAGAGCAGGCCCCCACTCGGAACCAAAATAATCTCCGAATAATTGTTGCATGTATTCCATTAAATTACCCTGATTTCTTCCATCACAGCCGTTCCACCACGATTTCCCCAAACATCTCACCCAGCGCCGCGGTCAGGGGATGCGCAGAAGCAACGCGCACACAATTGGCTGGCAGCTTATCATCCTGCGCCGCAAGCAACTCCGCTTCGCCATCTCCCTGTTTTAATCTTACGGTGTCGCCGGTGCGTATGCCGAGCTTATTCATCAAATCGCCTGACATCCATGCCGACGGGGCAGCCGCATCCTGTGTGCGCTGCAGCGATTCTGCGCGGCGCACAATAGGGTCGGCCTGATAAATTGGGATTTCACCGATACGCTGAATTCCATTGCTTACCTGCCCAATGTCTCCTACAACGAAGCTCCCCAGATTGTTATCCAACCGGGCACTGATGTCGCCTCCAGTAGGAAGGATCTCCGCCCGCACCTGCTCCGGCGTTTCGTAATCAAAACCAGCAAGCTCCAGCATATTGCCCAATACCCGCAAAACCTTCCATGCAGGACGCGCATCACCGAGGGGTGCCACCACGCCGTTAAAGCTCTGCGCACGCCCTTCAGTATTAATAAAGGTTCCAGAAGTTTCAGTAAACGGCGCAATTGGCAGCAACACGTCGGCGTAATTACCCTCCATGAGCACGCGGCTCTTATATGCGCTCATCATCACCACCAGCTCCGCCCCATACAATCCTTTCATTATTTGCTGCGGGTTATAACTATCCAGCTCGGGTTCCAGATTCATGAGCATATAAGCCTGGCACCGTGATGCCACCACCGTGGCCGCGGCGCTCGCGCCAGGCGTCGACGAAACGCTAATGCCTTCCGACCCCGATTGACCGGGGTTACCCGCCGCCAGTACGCTCCGAGTGCCATTGTCGGGAATAGCCCCAGCGATATAGGCGCCGACACTGTTGGCGGCTTCACCTAATACACCGAATCCTGCTTCGGCGATATGCGCAATATGCTGTGCGAGCACGTGAATGTCCGCGTACCGAGGATGATGCTGCGCCAAATTCCCCAGAAAGACTGCTGCAGGCTTGTTGTCGATGAGACTGGCCGCTATCGCGCGCGCGGTGTCGGTAATGATGACGGTACTCAACGCATCTTTCACCGTCTCGGGAATTTGCACTCCTTTCAATTCAGCGGCGGCTTTCAGAATCTCCGCCAGCATCGCCGCCATTGCAGCGGGAGCAACTATGGCACGGTTAGCCACTTTGGCAAGCAGCTCGTCATCCACCGGATTGACCAGATTCAGTTGCGCGCCCTGCTTCACCGCCTGGCGCAAACGCTGCGCGAGGAGCGGGTGATCCTTGCGCAGAACGCTGCCGATAACCAAGGCTGAGTTCAGTCGGGAAATGTCGGCGATATGCATCCCCAGCCAAGGCGCACCTTGCAGTTGACTGTCCGCACGGAAATCGGATTGTCGCAGTCGATGTTCCACGTTCCCACTCCCTAGCCCCCGTATGAATTTTTGTAGCAAATAAAGCTCTTCCAGGGTGCTGTGAGGTGAAACCAATGCACCGATATGCTGTGCGCCATATTTTTCTTTTACCGTTCTCAGTCCGTTGGCCACGAATTCCAGCGCGGCTTGCCAACTGCATTCCAGCCACTCGCCATCGCGCTTTATCATTGGCGTACCCAGGCGCTCTTCAGAGTTCAGCCCTTCGTATGAAAAACGGTCCTTATCGGACAACCAGCACTCATTGATTTCTTCGTTCTCGCGTGGCAACACGCGCATGACACGATTTTGCTTCACCTGGACCACCAGATTGGAGCCAAGACCGCAGTGCGGACTCACGGATCTCCTGCGAGACAATTCCCAGGCGCGGGCCGAATAGCGGAATGGCTTGCTGACCAGCGCCCCTACCGGACAAAGATCGATCATATTGCCGGACAACTCCGAATCCACCGTGCTGCCTACGAATGCCAGGATTTCCACATGTTCGCCGCGACCCGCCATACCCAGCTCCATAATGCCGGCAATCTCCTGGCCAAAGCGCACGCAACGGGTGCAATGAATGCAACGCGTCATGTCGGTGGAAATCAGCGGACCCAGATTCTTGTTTGCCACCACTCGTTTCGCTTCCGTATAACGTGATGCGCTCGCTCCATAGCCTACCGCCAGATCCTGAAGCTGGCATTCCCCACCCTGATCACAAATAGGGCAATCAAGCGGATGATTGATGAGCAGGAATTCCATCACTCCTTTTTGCGCTGTCACCGCCTGTCCCGAGTGAGTGGATACCTTCATACCTTCCATGGCAGGCGTGGCGCAGGCAGGCAGAGGTTTAGGTGCCTTCTCCACTTGCACCAGGCACATACGGCAATTGGCGGCGATGGAAAGCTTCTTGTGATAGCAAAAGTGTGGAATGTATATACCCAGCTGATTGGCGCCGTCCATGACAGTGCCATTCTTGGGCACGGATACCTGCTTACCGTCGATTTCGAAATTGATCATTGAATACTTATCCCGAATTAATCACGAACAGGCGCAAAACAAAAAGGGAATCCGGCGGCTCTTATCCACGCTGTGCACGTCATACCATGCATCTCTTGTGTTCGATATGGTACGCAAACTCGTCACGAAAATGCTGAATCATGGCACGTACCGGCATAGCGGCGGCGTCTCCCAGCGCGCAGATGGTACGTCCCTGAATATTATCGGCAACATTGTTCAGCAGGTCCAAATCTTCCATCCGTCCCTTGCCGGTTTCGATACGGTGCACCACGCGGTAAAGCCAGCCCGTACCTTCGCGGCATGGCGTGCATTGACCACACGATTCCTCGAAATAGAAGTATGACAAGCGCTCCAGCGCCTTCACCATGCAAGTCGTGTCATCCATGATGATAACCGCGCCGGACCCCAGCATGGACCCAGCTTTGGCAATGGAATCATAATCCATGTCGGTCTGCATCATGACATCACCGGGCAACACCGGCATGGAAGAACCACCGGGAATACACCCTTTCAGTTTCCGTCCGCCCCGCATGCCACCCGCCATTTCCAGCAGTGTTGCAAACGGCGTGCCCAGCGGCACTTCGTAGTTGCCCGGCTTGTTGACATGCCCCGAAACCGAGAAAAGCTTAGTACCGCCGTTATTGGGCTTGCCCAGTTGCAAAAATTTCTCGCCACCGTTGCGAATGATCCAGGGCACGGAAGCGAATGTCTCGGTATTATTGATGGTGGTAGGCTTGCCATAGAGGCCGAAGCTGGCCGGAAAGGGAGGCTTGAAGCGTGGCTGGCCTTTCTTCCCTTCCAGCGATTCCAGCAATGCGGTCTCCTCACCACAGATATAGGCCCCATATCCATGATGATTGTATAGCTGAAAACCGAAATTGGAACCGAGGATGTTATCCCCCAGATATCCTGCGGCACGTGCCTCATCCACTGCTTCTTCCATACGCTCATAGGTATCCCAGATTTCGCCATGAACGTAGTTATAGCCTGTCTTTATGCCCATGGCATAGGCACCAATGATCATGCCTTCTATCAGAATGTGCGGGTTATGCCGCATGATATCGCGGTCTTTGAATGTGCCCGGCTCGCCTTCATCGGAATTGCATACCAGATATTTATCCCCCTCATACTGCTTGGGCATGAAACTCCACTTCAATCCGGTCGGAAAACCCGCGCCGCCGCGCCCGCGCAATGCGGATTTTTTTACCTCCTCAATGATCTTTTCCGGTGGAATATTTTCATTCAGAATTTTTCTCAGTGCGGCATAGCCTTCGCGCTGCTCGTAATGTTCAAGCCGCCAGTTGTCAGGATCGGATGGATTCAGCCCCGTCAGTAATATCTGCGTAGGCTGGGTCATTTATTCAACTCCTCCAGCAACTGGTCGATATTGTCGTGGGACATGAAGCTGCACATGCGTTTGTTATTCACCAGGAGTACGGGAGCATCACCGCATGCTCCCATGCACTCCCCCTCTTTCACAGTAAACTTGCCGTCGGCGGTAGTCTGATTGAAAACGACGCCGAGCTTTTTCTGAATATGGGCTACTGCCTCGTTGGCACCAGACAGCGCACAGGGAAGATTCGTGCAAATGGTAATCTTGTATTTGCCCAGTGGCTGAAGATTGTACATATTGTAGAAGGTTGCCACTTCATAGACCGCGATCGGCGGCATTCCAAGATAATGGGCGACAAAATCCATAGTCTCATTGGCCAACCACCCTTTCTCATCCTGAGCAATGGCGAGCGCTGATATTACTGCTGACTGCTTTTTATCAGCGGGATATTTTGCGACTTCATGGTCAATTTTCCGTATGGACTCTGGGCTTAACATCTTAATTTAACAATAAAATAACGATTGGTGTTATCTGTCTATTTCACCAAACACGATATCCTGCGTACCGATGATAGCCACGACATCAGCAATCATATGGCCACGCGACATTTCATCCAGCGCCGCCAGATGAGGAAACCCGGGCGCGCGGATTTTCAGACGGTACGGCATGTTGGCGCCGTCCGACACCAGATAGATGCCGAATTCACCCTTGGGATGCTCAACCGCCGCATAAGCCTCGCCCGGCGGCACATGAAAACCCTCGGTAAAAAGCTTGAAATGATGAATCAGCTCTTCCATATTCTGTTTCATTTCCATACGCGCGGGCGGTGCGATCTTATGGTTATCGGTGATTACCGGACCGGGATGTTTGCGTAGCCACTCGACACATTGCTTGATGATACGGTTGGATTGGCGAAATTCCTCTATCCTCACCAGATAACGGTCATAGCAATCGCCATTGACACCCACCGGTATGTCAAAATCCATCTGGTCATAAACCTCATAGGGCTGCTTTTTGCGCAAGTCCCATTCCACTCCCGAGCCGCGCAGCATCGGACCGGTAAAGCCCAGCGCTTTGGCACGTTCAGGCGAGACAACCCCAATCCCTACCAGACGCTGTTTCCAGATACGATTGTCGGTAAGCAGGGTTTCATACTCATCTACATAGGTAGGAAAACGGTTGGTAAAGTCTTCGATAAAATCCAGCAGCGAACCACTGCGATTTTCATTGAGTACCTTGGTGCTTTTTTCGTTATGGATTTTAGATGCCTGGTATTGCGGCATTGAATCCGGCAGATCCCGATAGACTCCACCCGGACGATAATAGGCAGCATGCATTCTAGCCCCCGATACCGCCTCATAACAATCCATCAGATCCTCGCGGTCACGAAAAGCATAGAGGAAAACCGTCATTGCGCCCACGTCCAGCGCATGCGCGCCCAGCCACAATAAATGATTAAGAATTCGCGTAATCTCGTCAAACATCACGCGGATATATTGCGCCCGCACAGGCACCTCAAGCTGAAGCAGTTTCTCGATAGCCATTACATAGGCATGCTCATTGACCATCATCGAAACATAGTCCAGCCGGTCCATATACGGCACCGATTGAATGTAAGTCTTATACTCGGCTAGCTTCTCGGTCGCGCGATGCAGCAGCCCGATGTGCGGATCAGCGCGCTGAATGACTTCACCATCCAGTTCCAGCACCAGGCGCAACACTCCGTGCGCGGCCGGATGCTGCGGCCCGAAGTTCATGGTGTAGTTGCGTATCTCAGCCATGATTAAAATATCTTCGCTGCAGAGATTTCATTCGCTATCCCCATAATGCTCTTCGCGGATCACACGCGGTGTGATTTGGCGCGGTTCGATGCTGACCGGCTGATAAATGACTCGCTGCTGATCGGGGTCATAGCGCATCTCGACATTGCCACTCAATGGAAAATCTTTGCGGAACGGGCTGCCAATAAACCCATAATCCGTGAGAATACGGCGCAAATCGGGATGACCGGTAAAGACAATGCCATAAAGATCGAACGCCTCCCGTTCAAACCAGTTAGCGGATGGCCATATTCCAATTACCGAATCCAGAATCGGAAATTCGTCGTCCTCAGCGAATACCTTGACCCGTAGTCTGCAGTTATGGGAGACGGAAAGCAGATGATACACGGCAGCAAAGCGCTTACCGCGCCAACCGTTCCCGGAGGCGGATTCGGCACCATAGGTTGAATAGTCCATTCCGCATAAATCGATGAGAATCTCGAACTTCAGGTCGACATGGTCACGCAAGGTCTCCATTATCCGCAACATATTGGCACGGGGCACCTCTATTGTGAGCTCACCCAGTCGCTCATCCGTGCTGGCAAGTTGGCCGGTCAGCACATTCTGAAGGCAAAAGGAGAGCGTTTCCAGACGGGAGAACGACATATATGACTCAGCGGGCGATGGTGTTGGTGCGGTGAATCTTGTTCTGCAACTGGATAATACCGTAGAGCAGCGCTTCCGCCGTTGGCGGACAGCCGGGGACATAGATATCAACCGGCACGATACGGTCACATCCCCGCACAACGGAGTAAGAATAATGATAATAACCACCGCCATTGGCGCACGAACCCATGGAGATTACCCAGCGAGGTTCAGCCATCTGATCGTAAACCTTGCGCAGCGCAGGAGCCATTTTATTGCACAATGTGCCGGCCACGATCATTACGTCCGATTGACGTGGACTCGGACGGAATACGATGCCAAAACGGTCGAGATCATATCGTGAGGCGCCAGCTTGCATCATTTCCACCGCACAGCATGCAAGTCCAAAAGTCATTGGCCACATAGACCCCGTACGTCCCCAATTGATGACGTTATCCAGACTTGTGGTAACAAAGCCTTTTTCCATCGCGTCATTAGCGCTCATAGCGTTAATCCCATTCCAAGGCACCCTTTGTCCACTCGTAAATAAAGCCAACCACAAGGATTCCAAGAAAAATCATCATAGCGACAAAACCAAATAAACCTATCTCGTTCAATACTACCGCCCATGGAAACAGGAAGGCGATTTCCAGATCGAAAAGAATAAATAAGATGGCAACCAGATAATAGCGTACGTCAAACTTCATGCGTGCATCTTCGAATGCTTCAAAACCACATTCATAAGGCGAAAGCTTCTCGCTGTCAGGACGATTGGGCGCAAACATCCAGCCAAGCGCCATCGGTACCACCCCTACGGCAAGACCAATCAGGATGAATAACAGGATAGGAAAATAATTTTCAAGCATGTCCGTAATCAAAAATAAAGGACTAGAGAGATCAGATAACCATTCATGCCCTATAGCATCTGTTTACCCGATTCTCAGCCCTATTCGACAGCGTTGGTGCCGACGGCGAGACTCGAACTCGCACAGCTTTCGCCACCGCCCCCTCAAGACGGCGTGTCTACCAATTTCACCACGTCGGCGGCTTAGCTTGAGTTCTATATATCCGAGGAATTAGAACACAGCTTTAATCAATTGTTCAATTAATTCATAATCAATATTATTTTGGTATTTCTGTAGCCTTGGAAGTATCTCCCGCGGCCGGGGCAGCCGGAACCGGTTCTGCGGGCTTGGATGATTGAACCGGTATCGCTTTGTCCATTACCCCCCCGCTTTCCGTTTTATGGCTTGAAAGATAGGTAAGCCCAAGACTGGTAATGAAAAATACCGCGGCCAGCGCACCGGTCATTCTGCTTAGAAAATTTGCCGAGCCGCTGGCACCAAATAAGCTTCCCGACGAGCCGCTGCCAAAAGCTGCACCCATATCTGCCCCTTTGCCATGTTGTAACAAAACGAGGACAACTACACTTATGGCCGACAGTACATGTACTACCCAGATGAATGTTTCCAACAGCTACTCCAAAATGAGTTAATTTTTTGCTGCACGGCAGATTGCGACGAACTCCTCGGCAATGAGCGAAGCGCCGCCAATCAATCCTCCGTCGATGTCGGGCATGGAAAATAGCTCTTCGGCATTGCTTGCCTTGACGCTGCCCCCATAAAGAATTTGCAACCCGGCAGCCACGACGGGGTCATGAGCAGCGATTCTATCGCGAATAAAAACATGCACATCCTGAGCTTCTGCGGGTGTAGCGGTTTTACCAGTTCCGATAGCCCATACCGGCTCATAGGCCAATACGGACTTGGCCAGTGCATTCACGCCTTCCAATTCGATTACCGCATCCAGTTGCTCCGCCACCACTTGTTGGGTGACGCCGGATTCGCGCTGATCCAGAGTCTCGCCGACACATAGAATAGGTATTAATCCAGCCGCCCGAGCTGCCTTGAGCTTAAGCGCCACTGTATGGCTGTCTTCACCGTATAATGCTCGCCGCTCCGAATGTCCGACAATGACATAGCGGCATCCGAAATCCACCAACATCGCCGCTGACACTTCTCCTGTGTAAGCCCCCTTACCATGCTGACTCACATTCTGCCCCCCCCAGTAAATCCTGGTATCCTGCAATAATAATTGCACCTGCGAAAGATAAGGATAAGGTACGCATACGGCGAAATCGCCCCCTTGCAGCTCCGCAATTCCGGCGACAACCGCCTTCAGTAAAGCCTGGTTCTGTACCAGTTCGCCATGCATTTTCCAGTTGCCCGCAACCAGCTTCGAACGCATAGCCATCGTGTCTGCCTTTGTCCTTGAAAGCTGCGAATGTTACCTGTGAATGGATACCGGGTCAATCGGGAGGCGAGCGATATCGGCGGGAATAAGCCCCAGAAAATAAATAATATAGGATGAACGAAGACGGCGCTACTAAAACGAAGGCAGCGATCCTATTGGGAAATTTGTAGAAGCGAAAGTCTGAAGCTTTCAGAACCTATGTAGCGTAATACTATCGTCCACATTATGCGTTTGTTGAGAGAATTCGACCTCGCTTACTCATTCATCTATCCGAAACGTCCAGTAATATAATCTTCTGTCTGCTTATTTTTGGGTTTGATGAAAATGGTATCGGTAACGCCAAACTCGATGAGTTCGCCCAAGTACATATAAGCCGTATAATCCGATACGCGCGCCGCCTGCTGCATGTTATGGGTAACAATGAGAATGGTCACCCGATCTTTCAGGTCGGTGATGAGTTCCTCGATGCTCGCGGTAGCTATAGGATCAAGCGCCGAGGTGGGTTCATCGAATAGCAGGATTTCGGGGTCGGTAGCAAGTGCTCTCGCGATGCACAAACGTTGCTGCTGGCCACCCGAAAGATTATAGGCAAGTTGCTTTAATCGATCTTTCACTTCATCCCACAATGCCGCACCGCGCAAAGCCTCTTCCACTTTTTCATCCAGCACGGCACGCTGTTTTACTCCCCGTACCCGCAGGCCATATGCAACGTTCTCATAAATGGATTTCGGAAAAGGATTGGGCTTCTGGAACACCATGCTGACACGCATTCGCACTTCGATCGGATCTACATTGCGCGAAAGTATATTAACGTTGTCCGGATAAAGAATTATTTCACCAACGTAACGATTGCCGGGATAGAGGTCGTGCATGCGATTGAAGCAGCGCAGAAAAGTGGACTTGCCGCAGCCGGAAGGACCGATTAGCGCCGTAACCTGCTTTTCATGCAACACCATATTGATATTTTTTAGCGCATTGAAGGCGCCATAATAAAAATTCAAATCCCTGACTTCCGATTTGAATTGACTTGGCAGGACATCCACAGCGGGACTAATCCTCGGGGAACCCTCTACCATTTGATATTTTTACGCATACGGTAACGCAAATAGATGGCGAGCGCATTCATGGTGAGAGTCATCACCACCAGAACCAATCCCGCTGCTGCCGCATTGATCTGAAATTCTTCTTCGGGCCGTGATACCCAGTTGAACATCTGGATCGGCATCACGGTGAATGGTGCCAGCAACCAGTCAAAGGATATAAAGGGAAACTCAGCCTTGATCGGAGATGGCGGCAGAAAAGCAATGAATGTCAGCGCACCAATGGTGATAATAGGCGCCGTTTCTCCAATCGCACGTGCCAGACCGATAATAACGCCCGTCAAAATTCCCGCTGCAGAATAGGGCAGCAGATGATCGGAGACCGTTTGCCATTTGGTCGCACCCAGGGCATAAGCACCCTCGCGAATGGCCACGGGAATAGCTCGGATCGCCTCCCGAGTTGCAACGATCACTACTGGCAGGATCAATAACGCCAATGCTAAACCTGCCGACAGGATACTTTGACCAAACCCCAGTTGGTGCACAAACAGACTCAATGCCAACAGTCCATAAATAATTGACGGCACGCCGGCAAGATTGGTAACGTTTATTTCGATGATTTCGGTAATGAAATTCTTCGATGCATATTCTTCCAGGTAGATACCCGCTCCAATACCCATCGGTACCGCCGCTATAGCCGTCACCAGCATTACCAGCGTGGTGCCCACCCAAGCAGAAAGTATTCCGGCTGATCCCGGACGACGCGATGGGAAAGAAGTAAAAAAATCCCACGACAAACGTGGCATCCCATCGATAAGCATGTGGGAAAACAACGCCATGAAGGTCAGTACCGCAATCATTAGCACAAATACCCCGGTAATCATGAAAGCCATATCCCAGAGCTTGTGGCGCGCAATGATGGCGCGAATTTCGGTCAGGTCTTTATCATTCCTCATTAAACCGGATCCAGCAAAAAGCAGTAAAGCATATTCATCATAAAACTGAAAACCGGGAAAATAAAGATTGATAAACCAGATTAACTGGAAATAAACAATTGACGATTACCCCGGGCTCAATACACTTCACGATAGCGCTTTCGCAAAATATGCCCGATAACATTGAATGTAAGCGTCAATAGCAGCAGCGTAAGTCCTGCAGCAAAAATAGTCTGATAGCCGATGCTGCCATGTGGTAGATCGCCCAAGCTCACCTGTACGATATAAGCAGTAATGGTAGCCGCCGGTTCCATTGGATTCCAGGTCAGATTAGGCTGCATGCCGGCAGCCACCGCTACTACCATGGTTTCTCCCACCGCACGGGAAATACCGAGAATGTAAGCAGCGGCAATGCCGGAAAAAGCTGCCGGCATCACGACCCGTATGGCGGTCTGGAATCTCGTGGCACCCATTGCATAAGAGCCTTCGCGCAAATGCATGGGTACCGCACGCATCGCATCTTCCGCCATGGAACTCACATAGGGAATAATCATGATGCCCATTACCAAGCCAGCAGACAGCAGACTGAAGCCTGGCAGCTCGGGAAAAATCTTCTGTAGCAGAGGTGTTACAAACAACAGCGCGAAATAGCCGTATACGACTGTGGGTACGCCGCCCAGCAGCTCAAGAAATGGTTTGGCGATTTCGCGCACGCCAAATGGTGCAAATTCGGAAAGATATATGGCGGTGATAGTCCCGAGGGGAATTGCCACCGCGAGCGCCACGGCGGAGCTCACCACCGTGCCGGAAATAAGGGGAAGGATACCGTAGTGCGCGTCATCAAACAGTGGTGTCCACTGCGTATCGGTGAGAAAGTCCCAAAGCGAAACATGCTCAAAAAATACGAACGACT
>JBDTDT010000083.1:0-3968 GCA_039922995.1 Nitrosospira sp.
ATTTAACATTTGTTTTCACGGGCTTCGTTTGTGCCGTCACAGTGGAACTTCCAACAGGTTCAGTTCCCCTTACGTCCAGTAGTGGTTTTATCTTTTTCCCAAACTGAGTGCTGCTGCGGCAGGCTTCTATAGCTGCAACTCAACTGTACAATTATCAATATAGATGACAATTTATCTTTGTCAAACTGCTTTTATTACACGATAGAGATGGATATGAAACGTTGTATAAGGCGTCCCTTTTGCTACACTAAACCGATCAATGCAAGGCATTGTTTTTTTTGGCGTGCCATGTCGCATAAGGGTGATGCAAAATTATAGAGAGGAATTCATGAAACTTGGCTATGCTCGGGTATCTACTGATGACCAGAATCTTGACTTGCAGATGGATGCTTTAAACAAAGCGGGGTGTGAGCGGATATTCACCGATCAAGGGGTGAGCGGGGCAACCGTCGAGCGCGAAGGACTATCCCAAGCAATTGCCGCAGTAGGGAGGGGCGATGTGCTGGTGGTATGGAAGCTGGACCGGTTGGGCCGATCCTTGAGCTTTCTGATTGAACTGATCGAGAAGATGAAAAACGAAGGAGCCGGGTTTGAAAGCCTGACGGATGGGATTGATACCACTACTGCCGGGGGTAAGCTGGTATTTCACATCATGGGAGCATTGGCCGAATTTGAGCGCTCATTGATTTCTGAGCGTTCAAAGGCCGGAATGCAGGCTGCAAGGCGGCGTGGAAAGCACATTGGCCGACCCCACAAATTGAGCCGCGAACAGATCAATCATGCAGCCCAGATGATTCAGGAGGGGCGGGAAACGGTCTCCGGCATGGCTGGGTTGCTGAATGTGGACCGGACTACTTTGTATCGTGCGCTGAGGCAACAACCTTAAGCCATTGAATTAATGTTTTACGGAATTTAGGCTGGTTCAAGTTCCAAGTGTACGCGTTGGCCCAGAGCTGTGGCGATGTTTACCAACGCATCCAGGGAGAACCGGGAAATACGTCCGCGCAGCAGATCGTTGAGACGTGGTTGCGTGACACCACAATGAGATGCAGCATCTTTTTGTTTCCAGCCGTTTGCCTTGATGATAGTTGTAATCTGCTGCATCAATTCGGCTCGCGCCCGAAGATTCGCAGCCTGCTCGGGTGTATCGGCAATTGCATCCCACACACTGTTAAAGGTTTCAATCTCGGTCATTTGGTACCTCTCATGAGTTCCGCATAGCGGGATTTAGCCAAGTCAATATCACGTCTGGACGTGGTTTGAGTTTTCTTCTGGAAAGCATGTAATACGTAGATTGCATCGGGTAGTCGTGCTGTGTAGACCACCCGATAGATGCCTGTTTCATCTCGCACACGGATTTCTTCAACACCTTTAGCAATGGAAGGCATTGGCTTGAAGTCGTCTGGCTGTGCGCCATTTTGGACCTTGTTTAATTGGTAACCTACATCGTGCTTGACGTCCTCGGGGAACTCTCGCAAGCACTTGAGAGAATCTCCCAGGAATCGCAGTAGTTTCATAGCGTGAATATACTAATATGGATATAAATATACAAGCCTGATGACTGCTATAACAGGGTAGATTCAGAAAACAGAATTTAAAGCACGCCAAGGAATGCGCGAATGCAATAAAAAGTAATGATAACGTATATACTAAGCCATTACTTTGAGGAAGGAGATCTGTCTATGTCGAAAGAAGCCGTTTTTACAATGAAGCTGGAATCTGAGCTGCGCGCCGAGTTCATGGCGGCGGCAGAGGCCGCTCACCGACCAGCATCCCAGGTACTACGTGAGCTGATGCGTGAATTTGTGCAACATCAGCGTGAAGCGCGGGAATATGACGAGTTTCTGCGCCACAAAGTTAAGGTTGCCCGGTTATCAATGCATGCTGGCCGGGGGCGCTCGAATGACGAAGTTGAAGCCGAATTCGCCGCGCGTCGCGCCAGTGCGGCGAAAGACGTTTGAAGGTCATCTGGACGCCGGAGGCACAGCAAGACCGCGTGGACATATGGAATTACATTGCGTCCGATAACCTGTCTGCTGCCACCAGAATGGATGAGTTTTTCAGCGTTGCGGCGGCTAGATTGGCCGAGTATCCCAAGCTAGGACGGTCTGGGAATATTTCCGGCACTCACGAGATGATTCCGCACGAAAGCTATCGCTTGGTGTACGAGATCGAGCAGGAAACGTTATGGATTATGGCTCTGGTGCATACGGCCAAACAGTGGCCGCCTGTGCGAGGCTAAAAGGATTGTTGCAAAATTAAATTCTGACTTGCTATAGTCTTCAAATCTTTATATATTGATATAATTATATGAGGTAATGAGTATATGAAGATTATAGCGCTTTTGAACGAAAAAGGAGGAACCGGCAAATCGACCCTCAGTCAGAACATTGCGGCTTGTCTGCACCGCCAGGGAAAGCGTGTGATCCTGGTCGATGCCGACCCCCAGGGAACTACCCGCGACTGGCGTTCTGCTAGTCCTGAAAACGCCAATTTGCCCAACGTGATTGCACTCGACCGCCCAGAAATGCTTTCTTCGTTAAAAAGCATCGATGCTGACATTGCGATCATTGACACACCAGCCAAGGCAGAAAAAATGACAGCTTCAGTTATCCGTTTTGCAGATGCCGCACTGATTGTTATCCAACCGTCAGGGGCTGATATCTGGGCGTCTGCGGCAGCCGTGCGCCTCATCCAGCAAAAAATCGATGTTGGTGGCAAGATTATTGCGGCGTTCTTGGCAAATCGCGTTTCCGGTGCTACCAACCTGTCCAAGGAAGTTTTGAGCGGTCAATGGAACGAATACGGCATCGAACAGCTTGAAACGACGATCGGCAACCGCGTCGCATTCGCGCAAGCGCTAACAGATGGGCTAAGTATTTACGATACTACCGATAGGGCAGGCAGGGCTGAAATTGATCTGTTGGTGGGTGAATTGGAGAAGAAATTATGTCTTTGAAAAGCAAACCATTAAGCAGCGTTCGTGACCTCCCGGCTGTGTCCGTACTGATGGAAGAAGAACAAGTGCGCATTAATCTGAACGTACCTAAATCATTACGTAAAAAATGGAAATATGCGGCCCTAAAAAAAGAAAAAACAATGACAGAATTAATTCTTGAGGCTATGAAGCTATACTCAGATGAGTAAAAAATGAAGCTAACGAAGGCACTCAATAGCACCATCAATCGCTTGCATAAGACTAGGCAAGCCAAGGGGGAGGAACGTCAGAAAAAGCAACCGGGGTTATTTGATACTGGTACTGGTAATGATACGCCACTGGCGCCTTTCAGCGTCGATGTGGAGATCGATACAGCCAACTCTAAGCGAGAGCGCTCCAAGTTCTTGCCTATACGCCATCCCACCCGGGATTTCTTTCTGTGCGATATGTTCGATTATGCCTTGAAGGATGATGGAGCAAGCATGGAAGTACCAATCTTTACCCTTGCAACCAAGCCAGATTTGACCGTGTGGCACTGGGAGAGCAAGGACGGTAATCGAAGTATTACCGTTACACCTAGTGTGCAAGGAAGGGCGACCCAATTTGATAAAGATGTATTGATCTACCTCGTGTCGCAAATGACCGAAGCCCTTAATAGGGAACGCATTGATGCAAAAAATCGAGTTGTTCGCTTTACTGCCTATGACTATCTAATTTCAACGAATAAGCCAACAGGCGGTAGAGAATATGAGCGGCTTGAAATGGCAATGGAGCGATTGCGAGGAACGAGCATCAAGACCAATATCAAGACGGGAGGGGAACGCGTTAAAGAAGGGTTCGGATTAATTGAACGATGGAAAATTATTGAAAGATCACCAGATGATGAACGCATGATCGCGATCGAAGTAACTTTATCTGAGTGGCTATTTAACGCCGTGCAAGCGCATGAAGTTTTGACAATCAATCGCGACTACTTTCGTCTTCGGAAACCATTAGAGCGACGCTTATACGAGCTTGCTCGCAAACATAC
>JBDTDT010000084.1:0-33517 GCA_039922995.1 Nitrosospira sp.
GGAACCGAGTTCGGCGATTTCATTGTGCGTGGAGATAGCGCAGCGAGTGGAGTAGCTGCCCTGGGCAATGCTGCTGGCCTGGCGACTGAGATAGTCGAGCGGATGCAGAATATTGCGACGCATGTAAGCAGCCGCTACAGCGACGACGAGCAGGGCGCTGCAAAGTACTCCCGGTATCAGTAGAATTTGCTGCTGGAATTTTGCCTGCAAGTCTTTCAGTGTGGTTTGAGTGCGATAGCTGAGTTCAAACATGAACTGGCTAATGGGCGCCATAATCTTTGCTTTCTCGGCGGTATAGTGTTCTCCAAACAGCAGGTCGATGGCGAAATCGCGGTCTGGCGCACGGGACACGGTAAAGTTCCCGGAGCCGTCATCATACAAGCCCTTTATGGCAGCGAAGGCCTGCTTCTCCAGATTCACCAGATTGTCGGAATTCTTCTGCGACTGCTGCAGCAGATCAAGCTCACGTTTACTAAACTCTTCACGATGCATTAAATCCATCAGTGAAATGGCATTGCCCGCGCTGGGCAATGTTGACGTATTCACATCCCAGTAAGTAATGGGGTAATCCTGCGGACGTGGCCGTTTGCCATTGCGAATGTCGAGAATCTCGAAGAAAAATTTTTCGTAGATGGGATTCCCGGTAGTGACATAGCTACGCGCCATCTTGGTGAGATCCTCGGAACTCTGGAAAAGCTCGTTCGCGAGCTGCAAGGATCTATATTGCTGGCGTTCAGCATCTGTAATTTCATCCAGCGTATTGAGGACCTGGGAAGAGAGAAAAATAAGGAGACTGAGTCCCAGTACCGTGACGATAAGGCAGAAATTTGTAAAAACGCCGATTTTCATTTATCAAGGTTAATGGTTAGAGTTCTTATGCTGATCAATTATTATTATTTTTGTATAAACTTTAGCATAACCCCCTGGTTTGTCTGTCAACGAATGTCGGTATTTGTTGTAGGAAACTCAGAAACAGTGGGTCAGATGATCCCTACATCTCATCTGGCCGAGTCGGAGATGGGGGGCTGTCAAATGCTCGTGACATCAGTAGTGCTGCCAATTGAAAGGACATCAGTCGTTTCCGGCGCGTGGTGCGCTAATAGCAACTTTCTATTCTCTCCAATACAAATCATGATTGCCATTTTCTGAGCGCGAAGACATTCCTGAGCCGGCGAAAGAACTTTTGCCCAACCTTCATAGAAGGAGATGTAGATACCGGTGCGCCGCCGGTTGAGAGTTGTGGATCAGGGGGCATCTTTTAAGATGCGCAGCCATTATTTTGGGAAACAAGACGGATGTGCCGCGTCAAATATCCCTTTGATTCTTCCAACGAAAAATCTTCAATTCCATATATGCTTTATAACTATGTTTAATTATTTACTCATCCTGACTTGTGTTCATTGATTGCTCTATTTATGATAAAAAAATAAAAATAATAGCTAAGGAGATAGTGCCCATCTTATAATTACATTTATAAGTAGCTTTAATTGAAGGTTTGATAGCTGTCTTATCAATTACTGGAAATAACGAATAATAGTTGTGAGAACTTTAGAAAAATGAGGTAGGAATAAAGAGAATCCTTTGTAAGGAATGCCCGGCATCTTTTTACAAAGATGGGTGCTAAGATTTATTTAAGCATTATGAATAATATTCTCATACAAGGAAAGAAAGTTATATTATTGGTAAGGAATATCCTGAAATGATGTAGGAATAAAATGCACCACTTGTCAGTAATGCCCTGCATCTTTCATTTCAGCTTAATGATAGCCT
Source organism: Nitrosospira sp. (assembly GCA_039922995.1). Classification (GTDB taxonomy): domain Bacteria; phylum Pseudomonadota; class Gammaproteobacteria; order Burkholderiales; family Nitrosomonadaceae; genus Nitrosospira. The sequence goes on from JBDTDT010000084.1 coordinate 1,771, forward strand.
TTTCTAACCATCGGAAGAAAGCTGCTGACAACGCAATCGAACACAGAATGGCGAAATAGCAAATTACCTTGGATTCGTTGATATCTTGGAGATCATCATGAAAAATAGACTGGAAAATCTTTTTGCGGTGTTATTCCTAATCGTTCTATTGACTTCTTGCGCCCAGATACCGTCCCTTGAAATGCGGCAAGCTCAAAAGACAGACATGCGCATGGGGACGGAAAATGCCAGAACTTCCGATGATCACAAAGTTTTGGCCCGGCAATATGAGACTGCGGCTGGGCAATTGCTTGCAGAAGCCGAGAAGAAGAGAGAATTGCTGCAGCACTATGAGGAGCGAAGCTATCTCTATGGAAAACGAGCACAGGATATGCAGTCCCATACCTGGGCTTTGCTGCGAAAGTATGAAATTGCTGCGAGAGACACAAGAAGACAGGCTGCTTTTCATCAGAGAATGGCATTGGAGCTTACAAAGGAGGATTACGCCATTCGGGTTAATGCGCAGAAAAAGGAATTCTAGACATGAATACCGGGACAAGTGGGAAGTATGGAATGATCTGCCCGGAGGTAAAGCAGGTGCGGAAAAATTATTTTCTTGCCCACGCTGCTTTGCTGGCGGTTGGCGTAGTTCTTTTCCTGTCTTTATCCATGGCTGTATTTTTATCCTTGTCTTCCAAAGCTTATGCTTTTTGATCTTATGCAAGGCAAATCCAAGCGGGCAACTGACGCTACCAAGCGGATGACTATAGCCATGGATTTTTGTGAGCCGGGTTTATGGGTGGGAAGCCGCAATTGCCGGAAAGATTCCGGCATTGACGATATCTGTCTCAAGATAATGGGCAAAATTCTTGGGTGTGTAAAATTCGAGATATAAAACTTGCGAATGGGCTCAACAACCCGGTTTAGAACGGCACGTAAATGTAATCGATTAAAAAAGGTGTTCCGATGAAGGATAAATTCAATGGACCGTATTCAATGGTGGAGACCAGCGCATCATGTGCTGAATCAGATCAGTTCCGGATGGTACAAGCCGAGTCCGCCCGTTTCACGCCAGGCTCCGACTCAAGGCTGGCGCCAAGGCGTAAGCGAATGGATACCTCAGCATACAATTTTTTTCAACAATACAAACATGAGGCTGGAACATCACATTGTATTGGGAAATAAACTGTGTTACATCGGATGCAAGACCTTTTGTTTTGGCCGTACCGCGTCGGGTGAATCCTTCACCGGAGGGTACATGGGGCGACGCTTTCACGCCTGCCATGCAGGACAACCGATCTGGTTCGAGCAACTTCGGCTGGAAGAGGGGGGGGAAGCCATGACGGGGGCCGTATGCCTTGGGAGCAGGGGCATGTGCGCCATGCTGATTGCTGCTCGCGATGGGTTGCCCGCTTCGATCATGGGGACTGCACGCGAGAGTCTCGGCACGATTGCCGCCGGTCAAGGCCACTTTGGCGTTTCTCAATTCAATTCATTTCTAGTGGTGCACTACGTGGGGAATTCCAGTGAGACGGCGCGCCGGATCATGGTGCAATGCTGGAGTCTGCTCTGGCCGGAGATGCAAGTTCGTAGACGACCGCTACCAGAAACTAAAGTAGTAAGCCGCTAGACTAAAATGGCAAATTCGGTTTTTTAGTCACTGACAGGTTGAAGTCCATGTTGGTGGACGAGCAGCCTATTTGTGTTTTCCGAGGGAAAGCAATGAATGTTGCAGTAAAAAAGCCCTCTGGGAGCTTACTTCTTAAGGGCGCAGAGTCAGGCCACCAGATCGACCTTCCCGGTCTTAAGGCTGTATACGCCGCCTACCACTAGAATCTTCCTTTCCGAGACGAGTTTACTCAGAATGGGGGTTTGTTTCCGCAGTTTGTCTACATTGCGGACGACATTCATCCTGACGATATTCTCGAACCGTTCGCCAGAAATATTCTTGGCCGCTCTCACGGCCGGTGCAAGTGCACTGGCCAATGACTGAATATGCCCAGGGAATTGCTTGTTGTTATCGACGGCATCAATAGCGGCACCCACCGCACCGCAGTTCTCATGACCGAGCACCATGATCAGCGGAGTATGTAATACGGCGGCGGCGTACTCCAGCGTGGCGACAAAATCGGTGGTGAGATAGTTGCCCGCTACGCGGGCCACGAAGAGATCACCACGTTGTTCGTCGAAGCAGAACTCCGGGCTTACCCTTGAATCGGAACAGCTCAATATACTGGCATAAGGATTTTGTCCCGAAACCAGGGCTGGCCGGTCTTCGCTAAACTCCAGAGGGCTGGATTGCCCTGCAACATACCGTGCGTTTCCCGCCATCAACCGTGCCAGCGCCTCATCGGCGGATAGCACGTTTTCCGGCAAAGGAGGCGGCAAGGGCTTGTTTGCGAAAACGTTCCTGCCAGTTGCTGCAGTAAACCCGAAACCGAGAGTGGATGCGGTTGCAAGCTTTAAAAATCTGCGTTTATCGATGTTTTGCAGAGTTTTCTTGCCTTTCTCATCTCTTTCATATGCATGCACATACTTATGGTCCTTCTTGCCGAGGGTATCAGGTAAGGGGATAGCTATGAGTATGCGGTATGGAAGTGTGCGAATGCTGCTGTTGAGTGATTTCCACCGGCACCATATGTAGCTTGCCATGACGAACACCTCGCGTTGCCGTTACATGGTTGGCAAAATTTTTTACGGTGTGAATCGTTCCGCGCAGGATGACAACTTCAAGGCAGTTATCGTGATCCATGTGCACATGCATACTGGACAGAATCAGGTCGTGGTGGTCATGCTGCACCGAAGCGATGCGATTTGCCAGATCGTTCTCATGATGATTGTAAATATAGCTGAGCGTGGCAACGCAATTCCCTTTACTTCCTTTTTCCAGACGCGCACTCTCCAGTTGCTCGCGTATCAGGTCGCGCATGGCTTCCGAGCGATTAGTATAGCCCCGCGCGTGTATAAATTCGTCAAACTGCTCAGAGAGCTGGTTATCCAGCGATATGGTGAGGCGTTCCATGTTTGTCTCTCAAAAAAGAAGACCATAACTTTTAAAACTGATACATCAGGCTGACACGGAACATGCGCGGCTCGATCGGGTGGAAAACAAGGCCATCTCTCGCCGCGGACGCGGGGCTTGTCTGATAGCCGTAATAATAAGCGATATCGAAGTTTTTTGCGTCAAGTAAATTTAATATATCAAGCTGAAGCTTGATTTTCTTTTGGATTTCATATCCTGTCGAGAGGTTAACGATCGTTGTGCTATAGGGAGCCACGGGATTGTTGGTATCCACCGTTACATTGCCGAAATGCCGCAGGCGAAGGGTGGCAAAAAAATTATGCGGCAAATTCAAGGTCGCGCCCGCGCTGATCGTACGGCCCACTGCATTGGGAATGTGAAATCCATACGCTTGGTTTGCAGGGTCGCTGGCCTGATTCAGTTGGGCCTGGTCATAACGTGCGTGGGTAAATGAAAAATCGGCATCCAGGGTCAGCCAGTTGAAGGGCGTGTAGAAATTGGCCCATTCGATACCGTAGCGAGTGCTGGCGCCGCTGGTTTCCGTAGTGCCCGTATCGCCGCTGAATACCAGTTCGGAGGCCGAATGCAAGTACCAGATTGCCAGGGTGGATTTCAACCCTTTGATGGCCTCGGTGCGAAAACCGACTTCTGCACCCTTTGCCCGCACCAGCCCATTGGCGGCCAATTGAGGTGCAAAATTATTATTGCCGACCTGGTTGGTATTTACCGTGGCGGTCACGCCACGCGCATCGTTGGAATGGTAGCCTTCTCCAGCATTCAGGTAAATCTCCGAGTCAAGCCAGGGGCCCAGAATAAGGCTCAGCTTGGGACTGAATAACCCGTCGGTCTTGTTGCCGGAATTTTGTGGGATGGTGAAGGCATGTACATCGAAATTGAATATATCGCCACGCAGGCCGGCAATAGTCCGGACTTTTGGCAGCCAGTAAGTCTGGTTTTGCAGATATAGGCCGATGCTGGTTTCGGTGACCTGATCCCTGCTGACATTCCGATAGACGACTCCCTGGTTCGAGTTATTCAACAGTACGCGGTTCAGGTCATTACGTACCTGCACGCCTAGCGTATTACTCATATCGAAACCAGCCGCCTTATTGAACCAGCTTTGCTCAGCCCTGCCGCCGAAATAAATACGGGATTCCCTTTGGTTCATCTGGTCGCTTGGGATTATCCCCCCCGGAAGCATCACATTGTCCGCGACCGAGTTGATGAAACCACTGAAATCGGAGGTGAGGTCAAAGTCGTATTTCACCAGATAAAAGGAAGCATCCCGCCGGTAGTCCTTTTCTTTTTGCCACCAGTTGCCATGCAGCGTGTAGCGTCCCGTTTTTCCATTATCGGTGGGATCGATGTTGCCGAAGCGGTTGATCAAGCCTTCGTTTACCGCAAATAACGGTATCTGATTGGTTGCGCGCCACTTTGCATGGTAAGCATGGACGCCCACGCTCGCACCCCAATTACCTTTGTCGATGCTGTATTTGAGCATGCCGTTGAACTTGTGAGCATGCTGGGCCAATACCCACGGACCGTTATAGGTGTTCACATCGATCGCATAGAGCAGGTCGCCATTTCCCATTCGGTTTGAATTCGCCACCACTCCACGGTAATAACCGAATGACCCCGCTGTGAACTTGGCGAAACCCTGGGGGAGGGAGTTGAAGGTTGTCATCTTGGCGTGCCCGGCGGCGGAAAAATCTCCTTGATCCGCGTAGTAAGGCCCTTTTCCGTATTGAACATTATCTATCATTTCCGGGATAAGGCCGTTCAGATCCATGTAACCCTGCCCGTGCGCGTGGCTGGGCAGATTGATCGGTACGCCGTCCACGAACGTAGTAAAATCGGTGCCGTGGTCGAGGTTGAACCCCCGCAGGAAATACTGATTGGCCTTGCCATCGCCACTATGCTGGGTGGCAATCATGCCGGGAATAAATTCGAGGACTTCGGCGACACGTGAAAGCGCGCGATTCTTGATCTGCGCTTGGCCAATAAGCCCTTGCGACGCGGATTGGGTTTCACCAATGAGGCTGGTGCCGCGTTCTTTTCCTACCACCACTACCTCCTTCAGTTTGACTACAGACTCCTCGCTTGCCTTTGCATCGTCCACCCTGGGTTTGCGCCCTGGCCTGACGGAACGCAAGGCATCTTGCGTGACGGTATCGGCAAGCTGGACCGTTGTAAACCATGCACTGGAAGTTTTTGCTGATTTGTCGTAATCCGGTAATGTTACAGACTTGATCGTCGCGTTCTCTGCGTTTTGCTCTGCGTAGATATCAGCATTGCCTAGAAGGAGAGGTATTGTTGATAGGAGGAAGCGTGCGCGTGCGATCACCGTACCTGCGTTGCGCCAGGATGATGTCGCTTGCATACGGTTGCCGGATTCAACCGATGAGAGAATTAATGCAATTTCATACCAGGGGTTTCTTTGACGCCCGTTATTATTCATTGTTTTTTTTATTACTCAACGCAAAGTCGGAAGGTGTCCGAGGTTGAGTCGAATAAGTTGTATGAATATTTAAAAAATCTTCATACACATTGAATCATGTCGAGAATTATCTGTCAAGAGTTATAACTTCATGTTTTTCTATGTATGAAATATTTACATCTTTTCATATTCATTATGAAGCGCTAAACTAACGAGTAATTACGATTCCTAAAATTCTAAAAATTATGAATGAATCCATGCGGCTTACCATCAAGTTCCTGCCGTTTCTGCTGGTACTGTCTTCGGTTAATGTGGCGCATGCTGATGACCCGAATAAAAGAATCAATGCCGTTACCACAGTCGCCCCTATCACCAATATTGTGCAGAATGTCGGCGCAGGCTATGTCGATGTGACGGGTGTGGTGCCGGATGGAGTCGATTCCCATACCTTCGAGCCGGTGCCAACGGATGTAAAAACCTTGGGAGCCGCCGACATCATTATCGTGAATGGTCTTGATCTTGAGTTGCCTACGGTGAAGCTGGCACAAAAAGTTAAAAAAGCGAAAACGCGGATCGTCCGGCTTGGCAACCAGGCATTGCCCAAACAGGATTGGCGATACGATTTCAGCTTCCCCCACGAGCATGGCCATCCCAACCCACATCTCTGGCCCAATATCGCGCTGGCGATGCGTTATGCCGAAATTACCCGGGATAATCTGATTGCGCTCGATCCCCAGCACAAGGAAGGCTATATCGCGAATACGGCGGCTTATCTGGCCAAGCTTGGAGTACTGGACGATGCTATCTTCAACTGCGTTAAAACCATCCCGGAGAAAAACCGCAAGCTGGTTACGTATCATGACTCCTTTGCTTATTTCACGCCGCGTTACGGCATGAAGGTTATCGCCGCAATCCAGCCGGCCAGTTTCTCGGAGCCGGGTCCACGCGAGGTGATTCGTATCATCAAGCAGATCAACAAGGAGAAGGTGCCTGCCATTTTTGGTTCCGAGGTTTTTCCCAGCAAGGCGGCGGAACAAATAGCGCGGGAAACCGGCGTGAAATTTATCGACCAGCTTTCGGACGACGAGTTGCCACCACCACCCAATAACTCTTTTATCGGCATGATGGCCAATAACATGGCGATCATGACGGAGGCGCTGGGCGGCAATCCGGGTTGTGTGGCCAATGTCGATACCCGCAATGCCATACCCTGAATTATGGGCGGTTGTGGATGAATTCCGCGGTTAATCTGAGCAATGTCACTGCCGGTTATGAGCACCATGTAATATTTGCGCGCTTGTCGCTGGAAATCGCCGTGGGCCAGTTCGCGGGGGTGGTCGGGCCTACGGGGTGCGGCAAGACTACGCTGCTCAAAACCATATTGGGGACACACCCTGTTTTTTCGGGTCGCGTGCTTCTAAATGGGTGTCCGGTGGATAACGTACCGGCTGGCACCATCGGCTATGTGCCGCAATTGGGAACGGTAGACTGGAATTTTCCGGTCACGGTGGAGGAGGTGATTATGATGGGCCTCTACACAAATAAGCGAATCCTGCCGTGGTCAAGCAAGGAAGAGCGTGAACGTGTTCATGCGCTGGCTCATCGGCTCAGTATCTATGACTGCCTGCATCATCACATCGTACATACCTCCGGTGGGCAGCGCCAGCGTGCATTCCTTGCGCGTGCGCTGATCAACAATCCGAAACTGCTGGTTTTGGATGAACCGACTTCTGGCGTCGATATCAAGACCCAGCACGAGGTATTGCACCTGCTCGGTGATATCAACAGCGAGGGCATTACCATCCTGCTTACCACACATGACCTTAACGCCGTCGCGTCACACCTGCCCTGGGTTATTTGCTTCAATAACGGCATGGTGGCGCAAGGCCGGCCATGCGACATTTTTACTAACGAGATCCTGACCAGAACCTATGGCGGCGATATCGTCATAGTCAGGCATGGGGACCATTTTCTGATTGCCAACAGCACGCCTTTGCATCTTACGGGCGACCACTGATAAATGGAATTTCTTCTCGAACCGCTGGAATATGAATTCTTTCGGCACGGTCTGCTGGCTGCGCTGATGGTGGGTTCTTTATGCGGCTTGATTGGCGTGTATGTGATACTGCGTGGGATGAGTTATGTCGGTCATGGCCTGTCGCATGCGGCATTTGGCGGAGCAGTGGTAGGTTTTACGCTCAATTTCAATTTTTATGCCGGCGCCGGTGCGATGGGCCTGCTTGCCGCACTATTGATTAACCGGATCACAAAAAACGGCAAGATAAAGTCGGATGCCGCCATCGGTATCGTTACAACAGCGATGTTTGCCCTAGGTGTAATTATTATCAGTCAGGCAAGAAACTTCAATCAAAACTTCGAGGCCGCCCTGTTCGGCAATATTCTGGGTATTACGGACAAAGATCTGCTGGTTATCGGGCTGGTTACCGCTTCCACCATCACAATGATGTTTTTCCTGTACAGGCCCATGCTTTTTTCCACCTTCGATAATGAAGCGGCGCGGGTATTTGGCATCAGGACGGGTATCGTGCAGTTAATCTTCTCTCTCCTGCTCACGCTTTCCATTATTGCTTCCATGAATGTCGTCGGCGTTACCATGATAGCGGCCACGCTAATCGCGCCCGCCGTGACCGCGCGTATGCTGACGGACTGCTTCAGCCGCATGCTGATTTATTCTACCGTCATAGGTGCGGCAACCGGGGTCGCGGGGATGTATTTGAGCTATATCTTTAACGCCGCCTCGGGAGCAACGATCGTATTGTTCGGCGCGTTATTGTTCTGCGTGGCGGCATTTTATAAGCTTGTCCAGGAAAAACGCATGTTGCAGACTACCGTACATCGTCACGGGAATCTGGTTCACTCCCATCCGCATGCCCCTGTCCACGTTATGCAAGACTCCGTGAAGGACAATAGCGAGCCGCATCCGGAAGAAGCAGGGCAAAAGGCCGGGTAAGCCAAGTTTTGAATCGGTCCTTTTCTGACAGCATCAAGTCGGGAAACGGGATAAGGTAGACACATGCATTCAAAATCTGGCAGGGAATTGGATGACGGGGATTGAGCTCCCGCAGGCTCGGCGTCTTATTACGCTATAAGATGTAACTTGCGCGGTTCCCGTTGAACGGGATCTCAAGCGCATACTTTCTTCCCGTTAATACTTAATCCGGCGATCACGCATCAATGCCGATACATCCAGAACCTACTCGTACTCGATGGCAGGCCGTTAAAATGGCAGCCGCATTTGTCGCGCCCTACAAGCGGCAGGTACTCTATGGTTTCCTGTCGTTATTGTTCACGGCGGCAATCACCCTGTCTATCGGACAGGGTATCCGGTTGCTGATTGATCGCGGCTTTGCTACACAATCGCCGGAGTTGCTGGCACAGTATGTATTCGTATTTTTACTGCTGGTAATTGCCCTGGCCGGGGGGACATTTACGCGCTATTACTGGGTTACCTGGCTGGGCGAACGCGTGATTGCCGATATTCGTTGCAGGGTATTCAATCACCTGATCGACCTGCATCCGGGTTTCTATGAGAAAAACCGCAGTCTTGAAATTCAATCGCGCCTGACCTCGGATATGACGCTGCTTCAATCGGTGATTGGTTCGTCCGTATCTTTTGCCTTGCGTAATTTCATCATGATGCTGGGGGAATTATCTGGCTGTTTATCACCAATGCGAAATTGACGGCAATCGTGATAGTCTGCGTACCTCTGGTGGTGGCGCCCATCCTCATTTTTGGACGCAGGGTACGAGATTTATCCCGCCGCAGCCAGGACAAGGTCGCCGCAGTCGGAGCGTACGTCGGAGAAGTGCTGGGGCAGATTAAAACCGTACAGGCCTATAATCACCAGGAGACCGACAAAAACTTGTTTAGCAAGTATGTCGAAGAGGCCTTTACCGTTGCCAAGCTTCGCACTATTCAACGTGCCTTGCTGATTACCATTGTTATTGTGCTGGTACTCGGTGCCGTGGGTCTGATGCCGTGGATAGGAGGCATCGATGTTATCGAGGGACGCATCAGCGGCGGCGAGCTGGCCGCCTTTGTGTTTTATAGCGTAATCGTCGGTTCCGCCGTGGCATCCATTTCGGAAGTGATTGGCGAGCTGCAGCGCGCGGCCGGCGCAGCCGAACGAACCATGGAATTGCTGAATGCTCCCAACCGGATAAAGTCCCCGATAAACCCTCGACCCCTGCCAACAGCATCGGGAAATATCGAGATTGAGCGATTGTGCTTTGCTTATCCTTCCCGCCCAGATGTGCGGGCCATCGATGAGCTGAGCCTTACTATCAGAGCGGGTGAGACGCTGGCGCTGGTCGGCCCTTCGGGGGCAGGGAAATCAACCCTATTTGACCTGTTGCTGCGATTCTTTGATAGTTGCTCCGGCCATATAAGGTTGGAAGGAATCGATATCCGGCAACTTGATATCGCTGCCTTGCGACGTTGTTTTGCTTTTGTCTCGCAGACCCCGGCTTTATTTTATGGCAGCATCGGCGATAACCTTCGATATGCCCGGCCCGACGCATCCGATGCGGATGTCGAAATGGCGGCAAAGGCGGCGCATGCTCACGAGTTTATCAGCCGTCTGCCGCAAGGCTATCAGACACGCCTGGGCGATGCCGGACTGGGATTGTCGGGCGGTCAAAAGCAACGATTGGCAATTGCGCGGGCGGTATTGGCCGATGCGCCCATATTATTGCTGGATGAAGCTACCAGTGCGCTGGATTCGGAAAGCGAATTCTGGGTGCGGCAGGCGCTGCAGCACTTAACCATGGATCGTACTACTCTGGTAATTGCCCATCGACTCGGTACGGTGCAGTCTGCTGATCGCATTGCCGTATTGGATCGCGGGCGGCTGGATGCCCTGGGTTCCCATAGCGAATTGATGGCATCGAGCAAGCTGTATTCACGATTGGCCGCGTTGCAATTTCAATCGCATTGATGAGCTTATCTCTGCTGATTCCAACGTTCCCCGCATCTGGTCAGGTATACCCGGACCATGACGTGCAATCATTCGGAATTTGCGGTGCGTGTTACCAAGGGCTGTGGGATAGAGACTAACCGGAACATTGATTCACAACCAGCCACCCGTAAAGCCGGCGCGCCTCAAGCCGTTGGCTATATATGGGCAGCTTCGCATCAGTTGCCACAATAAACCGGTGCGATGATTCTCAATCATTAAAACGATGGGCCCCTGGTTGAGTCCGAAATGCCATCGCGATACCCATCCATGCGGATTGCCGGATTTTTCCGGATAGGTCGGGTTAAAGGTTGATTTGAAACCATAGCGGTTGCCTTCCGTCAATTTGATGTGGTGAATGCAATGATCCAGCGCAGGCAGGACAATTTCGGGGGCGAATGGGAGGGAAGCGACAACTGCCCACGGCGCGATCGTGCCGTCGTCGGGTCCGTAGGGAACGCCCCGTCCGGCATAATCGAAAAATCTGCGCTGAATGCCATTTACTTTGAGCCTGCCCGGGCCCGGCCCATCGCTTGCTGTTATTCCCCAGCAGTATTGATCGTAGCCCGCGAATTTGAATGGGTTATTTATCGCATATTGTTGCTGCACATAAGTCGCACGGCGGCTATTCTCGAAATAGTCGATCCCCTTATCGCGCATGAAGTCATCCTGAATGTTACGAAAATCAATCCAGACATGCGAGAGTTGATGCGTGAACAAAGGCCCGGCATAAAGATATTCGTAATCATAGCAGCGAGCCCAGATGTAAGTGGAGGCCCATGCCGCGTAGCTACTCCCAGGGAGTGGATGCGTGGGTGAGCCGAGTCCTAGTATGTAAAGAAGCAGCGCTTCGTCATAGCCCTCCCAGCGGTATTTTAAAAATCCGCTGCGTGGCTTCCAGCCATGTGTCACCGTTTCGCCGCTATTTTGCGCCCATTGCCAGTCCGCCCGACAATAAAGTGCGTCGGCCAGAGTTCGGATTTCACGCTCATCACTCGACCCTGCATCAAAATAGACGCCCGCCGCCAGAGCGCCCGCCAGGAGAAACGTGCTGTCTACTGTTGATAGCTCGCTTTTCCAGGCGCGCCTACCCGTTTGCATGTCAAGAAAATGATAATAGAAACCCCGGTAGCCGGTAGCATTGGGTTCCGGACCCTGTGGACTACGCCAGAAAAAGCGCAAGGTCGCAAGTGTTCGTTCCTCCGCCGCTGCACGCGACATGAATCCGCGCTCGACAGCGACTGGATAGGCTGCCAGGGCAAGGCCGGTGGCGGCAATGCTTGCAGGCCAGTTTGTCGCAGTTTTGTCGATAACCAGTCCATTAACGGGATTCGTTTCATGTAGAAAATAACTGAACGACTCCCGCTGCACTTTTTCCAGCTCGGCATTGATAGTACTCATGGTCTAAGAAGTAAATTTACTATGATTGGATTCTTGCCCGGATCCATCCGGTCCGTTCATGAGTTTCCAGGCTAATCTTCAAGATACGTTTACAACGCTCGGCAAGGCAAACGCCGGAAAATTATGTGGTGAGAAAAAGAACAGAAAGCGATGCCGCCCTGCGGAAGCAGTCAAAAATTATATATTGTGAAGATTTTGATTGAAGCCTTATCGCAAGTTTGCTCCAGTTGCTTCTTTTTTGTTGCCGGAACTGACCTTCGCTGAGATCGTGCCGTCAAGCCCGGCAACTCGGTCAAGCGCTTCCTAACTTCATCACTCTTCCTTCAAATGGCTGTAATCGATGCGCCTCGCCCTGAGGGTGTGTTGAAAGCAATAATTCAACATCTTTCATCGGATTTATAGCTCGAGAGTTGGACATGTTAAGCATCACCATATATTTCTCGGCATGGTAAATGCGATAATAGGCCAATATCTTTTTAGTGCATAAATCGTGTGCGATTTCAAGGCTGCCTTGATACAGCGCGGGTGTTTCGTTTCGAAGGTGAATTACTTCCCTGTAAAAGTTGAGGAGTGAATGGGGCTCCCCCCTCTGCTTCTCGACATTTATCTCCTTGAAATTTTTTGCTACCGGCAGCCACGGTTCTGCGGAATCGGTGCAGAAACCTGCATTCGCCTTCTCATTCCATAGCATCGGCGTACGGCATTCATCGCGATTAAGGATTTCAACGCTATTATCGACCAGGAATTGTGGAACCCATTTATGTTGGATCGCTACGGCATCCTTTCCCTGCTTCAATGGAATTCTTACCCGGGGTATTCCAATCTCATCCCCGAAATAGGTGAATGGAATACCTCTGCACGTAAACTGGAACAACGCCAGGAGTTTCGCTTTTTCAATACTTCCTCCCAGGCGGGTAATGATGCGCGTACGGTCATGATTAGCAAAAACAAGCGTAGGTATGAGAGGTTCGGGAAAGTGTTTCTCAAACGTCATCAGCATTTCACGATATTTTTCCGCTTTGAACGGCATTGAAATGGCTTTGAAAAGAAAGATCGCATCCAGGCCTTTCTTGCCATTGCTATAGCAGAATTGACTGATCAGTTCTTCATTTCCATGCGATTCACCTATCAAGACCCGTTGGGGATGGTCGAACTCGTCTATTACGCTCCTCAGCTCCGTGGCGAACTCGAAACTTTTCGCCTGCAGAAAGTTGTTCTTCAGATTTTGAAAAAAAATGGTTAATGATTTGTCGGACGGCGTTATTCGAAAACTGGCCGGATTCCGGCGCAGCTCCGGATCTTCATAGATGGCACTGATAATATCCAGCCGGAAACCGTCGACCCCTTTATTAAGCCAGAATCGGGCAACGTCGAACATGGCCTGCTTGACCTCGGGGTTGTGATAGTTCAAGTCAGGCTGGAAGGGGAGGAAAGCCGTATAATTGAATTGCTTTCGTTCGGGATAATAGGTCCAGGCCCGGTTGCCTGCCATGGCACGCCAATTGTTCGGGGGGGTCATGCCGTTCCTTCCCTTTCCATCTTTCCAGATGTACCAGTCGGCTTTGGGGTTATCGCGCGAACTTGCCGACTCCTTGAACCAGGAATGCTCGTTGGACGTGTGGTTCAATACCAGGTCGAATACCAGCTTCATATTTCTGGAATGTACTTCCTGCACGAGCTTTTCAAACGCTTCCATATCGCCATACTGGGGTGAGATGGCATGATAATCGCTAATATCGTAGCCAAAGTCTCTCTGCGGGCTTTGTGTGAAAGGAGAAATCCAGAGCGTTTCGTAACCGAGGTCTTTAAGGTAATCGAGTTTTTCGATGATGCCTTGAATATCGCCGATGCCATCGGCGTTTGTGTCAAAAAATGACCGTGGGTAGATTTGATAGACAGTGGTTTTTTTCCACCATTCCATGCCGGAATCATGAGATGAAGCGGATATCTCTGGATTGGCCTGAATAACCATGTTCTGAGAATGCACTTTTGATGGGGAGATAATCGAGATTGGGCAGCGTCCTGATTTTAAATTGGGTTTACTTCTTCCCCATGCATCATTAGGGTAATGTTGGCAATTCCTCCGAGCCAGCTGGGCTCGGGGAATTGCTCAAGCATAATTTTCTATGGCTACTACTTGCCCAGCGCAGCTTTGATTTGTTTTGCATGTTCGGTGTGTGCGACAAATGCAGGACGCACCTTGACCAATAAAGCCTTTAATTCTTCATTCTTTGCACTGGGGATAAGGGTCTTGTCGACCGCGTCGAGCACCTGTTCGTGATAGGCTACTTCATGATCGATATAGGCCTTATCAAAGGCAGCGCCGCTCAACTTCTTGAGACTGGCAATATTTTTTTCGCCACCTGATTTGAGGCTTTCGCTGGTTGGGTTATCCTGCGGCGTCACCTTCAGCTTGGTCACAAGGTCCACCGCTTGCTTATTTACATCAGCGTGATCGGTGGTCATGCGATGGGCGAATGCCTTGACGTCCGCATTTGACGCTTTGGACTCGGCGAGTTTGCCGGCATCAATATCGACCTGATTAGCGGCTACGACAATCGCGGCAATTTGTGCATCGTTGGGAGCGGCTGCCTGGGCTATGGATACAAACATGGGAGCCATCAAGGTAACTGCGAGCATGAGCGTGCTGTGTTTCATAAATCCCTCCATAAAGTTGGTCAAATGTGCAAAGAACTCCCTCAAGATTGTGCCATTCCGAGAATGGGCAATAGCTGATCAGATGGTTCGCCGTTGTCATCTTTAAATGACGAAAAACCCACCAGCGAAGACAACCGCTTTACAATCTTAAGACTTGTACGACTACTGATTATGTATATGAGTTCAATGCCGTCGTGATATTTCTACAGCGATAGATTTTCATTTATCCCTTACCTTTAATAAGGTTATAACCGAATAACGGGCTGTTTTTCCAACAATGTTCCTGCATACCCCTGTAGTTTAGGCATACAGATGAGTGTAATTTTCTGATGCGCATGGGCGCAGCCAGCCTGCCATGCCCTGTATGAGTAGTACTTAGGTCCGATGGTCAACTACCTGAGGTGGGTAAGATAATGTCGCCATTGTTGGGGGAGGGTTGACTAAGATCCAGTTTCCAGCGGCGTTTCCCCCAAGGCATTCCAGAGCTTTTTAAATTAGCTGAATTTAATTCTTTTTGCCTGTTCGTACAAATCGATTATATGAAGAGCCTGAGTGCGTCATTGTCCGTGGTGGCGCTATTACCCGAACCATTAGGGGTCGATGCTACGCTTATAAATCCTATTCCCTACACTTCTTTTGCCAGCAATTCCTATGCACGCACCTTATTCGATTGCTTTGATGTTGAAGACCTGGAGGATAGTAGCCTAAGTGCTTCGGGCAATCCCGCCCCGCACGGAATGGCGCCACGATCTGCCGGCTTGCCTGACTTGATGGAGGAAGATGCCAGCTCGATACCTGAGTCTGGAGCTTCCGGCCGCACATGGTATTTCAATGGTGTATCGAGCATTACATTTACTTTCGGCGCCGCATTGCTTGGTGTGTTGCCCACCCATGCGGGCCTGGTGTGGACAAACCTGGGTCTCGTCAACGTTCGGAAAGGTTTCGATAGCGTGCTGTTTGAGGCTTTCGACGCCATGAATAATTCGGTTGGCCTTGTGGGTCCATCCGCATTGGGAGATGGATTATTCGCGGGGCAAACAGTGGAAGACCGCTTCTTCGGCATCACCAGCGCGAGCGGAATCGGCTCCGTGCGTATCAGCCTGCTGAACAGCATCCACCAGGACAATCTGCAATGCGATTTCTCAAGATTCACGCAATCTGTTACTGACTCCGATCCCATAGTCATGCTGGCCGCACTTGTCGTCGGCTGTGCTGGAGATGGATTCACGCGGCGGCGCTTGCACAGTTGATCATTTGTGCCGGCTGCTTGGGATTTTTTTGATGGGAGAACAAGACGAGCGCAATGCTTTTCTTAAAAAGAACTTTTCTCTTTTCCTATCAGGCTATGCCTGCGCGCGTAACCGAAATAGATAACAAGACCGATTGCGGCCCAGTATACGAATAGCCTGATGGTTATCCAGCCCAGGCTGATGAACAGCAGGGCACACCCGGCCATGGCCAGCGGGCCGACAACCCAGAGCACGGGCGTCCTGAAAGGACGATGCCGCGCCGGCTCGCGGCGACGCAGCACCATTACGCTCCAGGCCACCATAAAGAAAGCAAAAAGCGTGCCGGAGTTTGATACGTCGGCCAGCATGGCAACCGGGAACATTGCGGAGAAAAAAGCCACGGCAACGCCCGTGATCAGGGTGACGACATACGGCGTATGAAAACGTACATGTATATGCGAAAAGAATTTCGGCATAAGGCCATCGCGCGACATGGTGAACAAAACCCGGGTTTGCCCGTAAATCATCATTAAAACCACAGAGGGAAGGGCAATAATGGCGGCGGAAGCTACCCAGTTGCCGATAGCCGGGTAACCGACCGTACGCAGTACAAAAGCCAGGGGTTCTTTGGATTGCGATAACTCACCCCCGGGCTGGGCGCCGACGGCACCGACCGCTGCATAGGCGACGATCAGATAGAAAACCGTGCAGATACCCAGTGACCCTATCAGACCAATCGGTACGTTGCGGTTAGGATTCCGGGTTTCTTCGGCTGCCGTCGAAACGGCATCGAACCCGATATAGGCAAAAAAGATAGAGGCTGCCGCCCCCAGGACTCCCACTCCTGAAGTGGGCGTACCCCAGCCGTTGGGCAGCATGGGTTCAAAATTGACTGCATTGACGGTCGGTACAGCCAGAATAATAAATACTGTGAGTGCGATGATTTTTACAATTACCAGGAGTGTGGTGAACCGGGCACTTTTTGCGGTACCCACGATGAGAAAAAAAGTGACAAAAAGTGAAACCAAAAAAGCAAGCAGATTGAAGCCGCCTGCGGATATCGTCCCATCCGCGAGCACAATTGTGTCGCTTGGCCCCGCAGTCCACACAAGGGGCAGCCCGTAGCCTATTTCATGCAAAAAGCCGTTAATGTAGCCGGACCAGCCGACAGCCACGGCCGCTGCTGCGACCGCATACTCCAGAATAAGCGCCCAGCCTACCATCCAGGCGATTAGCTCGCCAAATACCGCGTAAGAATAGGTGTAGGCCGATCCAGCTACCGGCACCATGGCGGCAATTTCGGAATACACCAGGGCTGCAAGTGCACAAACGAAGCCCGCGATGACAAATGAAAACATCATGCCTGGGCCCGCTTTTTCCGCAGCGACTGAAGTCAGTACAAAAATACCCGTGCCGATAATAGCCCCGATGCCCAGCATTGTGAGGTCAAATGCCCCGAGTTGGCGCTTGAGTCCTTTCGCTTCGGCTAGCTCAAGTATTTGGTCCAGCGGTTTGACGCGATCAAACAGCATCTTGTTTCTCCGATAAAAAACCGCAACAAAGCCTGTTATTTCTTCCTGTGGCCCGGCAAAGAGGGACACGCCACAACTGCCTGGCCGCTATCATTCGATAAGGGCTGAAAGGCAAACTAATGTTTCTCATCTCTTTACGACTGGACGAAGTATCGAAAGATAAAGAACCGATATCTCTTGCATAGATCAAAATCGCCGGCAGGTTTTATCGGTTGCGCCCAATCCTCGTCGATCAGCAATAAGTGATTACTGGCGGCTTGATACCTGTCAGGCTGCCATCCCCCATTTGTCATAAAGGATTTCCTTTAGGTACGAGGAGCATACCGGCATCTTTTATTTCTGTGTAATAAGTCGGAGTGCATAACGGAATCAATGTCGCGCGGAACCAGACCGGGACAAGGCCAGAATGGACAGCGGATGAATGATATCATTTGTGCGCTTGACAATCCCATTGAACCGTCGGCCGTTCAGCGATGATCCATTTTTCGGCTATCGCCGGCGTATCAAGCCTACATACGCTGCTGAAAACCATGCGCAAGATAAATGATAAATTACTCCGCGGGCGAAGAGCGTGGGCGATTCAAAATCAAAACGGAATTGCGTATTATGCAGTAAGCTTTCCTCGCGGTTACCGCGTTTATTACAATATACGGTAATGCGGACAGAGAGTAAGATGTCTGGCATGGCGAGAATCAATCGCTTCCGCGTAGATTCCCCGTAAAGGGATTTTTCGCTCATCTGCGGCAGGCATTACACGACTGGACAGCGATTGCGGGAAGGCAGGTTTTCGCTTATTAATGGGAGGGGCATAAATGAGTGAAATTCACGGGTGGGCTGCGCGTGGTGCAAAACAGAGGCTGGAGCCATTTACTTATGATGCCGGTCCGTTAGGTCCGGAAGAGGTGGAAATTGCCGTTGAGCACTGCGGTCTTTGCCATTCGGATCTTTCCATTCTCAATAACGATTGGGGATTATCCCGATACCCTGTCATACTCGGGCACGAGGCGGTGGGAAAGGTCGTCGCGGCAGGTGATTACGTCAAGGGATTGCAGATCGGGCAGCGTGTCGGCGTCGGCTGGAATTTTGACAGCTGCATGCATTGCCATGAGTGCATGACTGGCAATCATAATCTATGCTCGGAAGTGGCGGCGACCATTGTCGGACATCATGGCGGTTTCGCCGACAGACTGAGAGCGCACTGGGCATGGACGATTCCTTTGCCTGACGCGCTGGATATCTCCTCCGCCGGGCCCCTGCTATGTGGCGGCATTACGGTGTTCAGCCCGTTGCTGACATATGGAGTTAGACCCACGGATCGGGTGGGTATTGTAGGCATTGGCGGCTTGGGACACCTGGCGCTGAAATTTGCCCGGGCCTGGGGTTGCGAGGTAACAGCTTTCACTTCCAGCACATCGAAGATCGATGAGTTGCGGCGTCTGGGCGCTCATCGTATCGTGTCAAGCCGCAATAGCGTGGAAATTCTCTCGGCGGCCAATTCGCTTGATTTCCTGTTTATAACCGTGAACACGCCCCTTGACTGGAGTGCGTTGATCAAAACGTTGAAGCCGAGTGGCCGCATGCATGTGGTGGGGGCAGTTTTGGAACCCATGCCAATTTCTGCTTTTGATCTGATCATGCAGCAAAAAAGTGTTTCGGGATCGCCAACAGGAGGGCCAGCAGCCATCTCGGCCATGCTGGATTTTGCCGCGCGGCACAATGTCGCGCCACAAGTCGAACATTTCCCGCTGAGCAAGGTAAACGACGCAATTGAGCATCTGGCAGCAGGAAGAGCACGGTATCGCATTGTTCTGGATATCGCATAAGGTTGAAGCAATTTCCTGAAATAGAAAATTTTCTCTGTTAGGGAAGAATGGGAAATAAGGCAGAAGCCGAGATAACGATCTTGCCTCGCAGGTAGTTCAGCCGCGAAGTTTGTTGTCCGGGCAACCTTCTTCTTCTGGTCGCGCTGATCTCGCAGACATCCCGCAGGTTTTCGTTCTTGCCGCTTGGCGGACGCTGGATTCCAAGGACTTATTCGTGCCATGGGTCGGCATTTTTTACAATCTACGAAATTTCGCCCTTCTTATTTCTTCTGAGCATTGATCCAACTAAAGTTTTATTTGTGGAACGATTATTGCTTTAACCATTTAATCAGTTCATCTTTGATTCTCTGACTGGCAAAATTATAAGGTATTTTTTCGTTACCCTCTTTGCATCTGGGCCATAGTACTGAACCATTCAGGAAGGCCATAGCCGGCAGATAGGCCATCCTGTTCAGCGTGGTCTTTCAACGGTATCGCAATATAATACGAAAGAACTACGAAAGAATCCATTATAGCTATTTCAAATTATTGTTTTCCATGGGAATAATGGATAATCTGGCGGATGGAATGTCCTGAGCAATATTGCTAATGCCGCAAACAAATATCAGTCGACTGCCGGGCAAACAAAACGGAGCATGGGAACGAAGAGGTGCTGAATATTTGGTAGCTAAGTTACTCACGCTCGCGTATGCATGCGGCTTCTGCCGTGCCTGGCAAATACAAGGCCTTGGCGGATTGGATGAGCTTGAGACGGTATTAAGGCTTGGGGCCATATTTGATGAAATATGATATCCCGTTATTCGGCCGAATAGTCCGGGCTTGGCGCCGACGCACGATCACGGGGTTCAGCCGGTTGTTGTTATACAACCTTGGGCTTATAGCAGCGGGAAAATACTGGAGAGCAAGTCACGCTTTCGATCAGACGTTCGACCGCCGAGTCAATGTCGAAACCGCGGGGACTGAGGAACCCGGATTTCTGACTGCCGAGGATGCACTCAAGGCACACGCGAGAGGATATGAACCGGTAACGGAACAAGCGTTGCACGCGCTGCTCGGGATGCTGCCTCCTCTCGACCTTGATACCTTTGTTTTTATCGATCTTGGTTCGGGGAAAGGCCGTGCATTATTCGTTACGGCAGAATATCCGTTCCGGCGGATTATAGGTGTGGAATACAGCCGCGAGCTCCACGAAGTGGCAATGCTAAATGTTCGGACCTATCGGAATCCTGCACAAAGGTGCTTCGATATCAGGCCGGTTTACGCAGATGCCACAGCCTTCAGCTTGCCTGATGATCCAACAGTTTGCTTCATTAACAACCCCTACGATGAATCATTGATTGCCAAGACCGCCAAACATATTGCCGAATCGGTTCGATCAATCCGGCGTCCTTTCTTTATCATTTATATTCATGCATATTATGCGGCCCCGATCGATGTGATGCCGGGATGGTCGCGGCTATGCGAGGGATCGTTGGGACCATCGCCTTATGTGATTTGGGAATGGGACGAAGGCAGAAAAGACATGCTGCAACCTAAGCAAACATGGCAATAGCATGCGATCCGCATGCCTCGAATGCGAGGGGGCAGGGCAGCGCATCCTCCCGCATAGCCGCCCTTTGGTAACGGTACCTATCGCTGACCAGACTGAACTGAGATCGGAAAACATCGCGACACTCGACCCGCACAGGGAGACGTTGTTGCGTTTGCCGTACATTATCGCCCTGCCGCAAGTATGCGTGGCGCGTATGGGGTCAATTTTCGGCACGGTGTGAGCCGTCTGCGCGGAGGCCATCGTCGTAAGGTAGGAATCATTTTTCACGATGCACATAAGAGATCTGAACAACTCTACGAGTTTTCTGCAATACGTTTTACAGAGATCCCAGATAAACGGTAACATGACTTCGGAGCTGTTCGAATTCGAAGAAAGGGCGCAGTACCGGGTCTGGCGTGAGGCGTTATGCGATGGAGCGGTAGTGCTGCGTGGATTGGCATTGCCGGACGAAGCAGCTATTTCCGCAGCGCTGTATGGCGTCATCAACAAAGCACCTTTTCGCCACATGGTCACGCCGGGCGGCTTTCGTATGTCGGTAGCGATGACAAATTGTGGTTCCTGCGGCTGGGTGACGGATCGCACCGGGTATCGTTACGACGCGATCGATCCGGAAAGCAGCAACCCCTGGCCCCGCATGCCCGCCCCATTCATGAAACTGGCGCAAAACGCCGCGGCAAAGGCTGGTTTCAAAGATTTCGAGCCCGACGCGTGTCTTGTCAATCGCTACGAACCGGGGGCACGCTTGTCGTTGCACCAGGACAAGGACGAGCAGGATTTCAGTGCGCCCATTGTCTCGGTTTCGCTAGGCATTCCAGCAGTTTTTCTGTGGGGTGGATTGCGGCGGGCGGACAAACCGGTTCGAGTACAGCTGGTGCATGGCGATGTCATGGTATGGGGCGGTCCGTCGAGGCTGCGTTATCATGGAGTTTTGCCGCTCAAGGAAGGAAATCATCCTTTGATGGGCAATTCTCGGATCAATCTGACCTTTCGTAAGGCGGCCTCATGAATTCGCCGATACGCTTCCGCATTTTCATTTAAAAACGCTCAAATTTATGGCTGCGACAGGATGAATTGAAAAGCAGGAGGCGGCGTGCGCATCATGCTCGATTCAATTATATGTATTTGCGAATCCCGTAAGAAGGAATGAACCAAAATCCTTTCCATTTGATATGCCTGCTGATGGTATCCGCAACCGAAAAACAGGAGAATCACTATGATTCCAAGAATTTCCTCTATCGTGTTTCACCTGGGATGTGTAGTACTGATGGCTTTGGTATTTTTGCCAGCCACCCATGCCCAGCAAACCGGCAACATCTCCGGCGGCGCATGGCAACCCCATCGCCCTGACAATCAGCCAAAACAAAAAGAGGCCATCTCTGGCGGTGCCTGTATCGTCCAGACTGGCGCTTTCCCGGTTGGCTTCAATGCATACGTGGTTCCGGATGGCGATCATCCTTCCTATCCTCCATTTTGCTCTCCAGTGCCGGCCGGTCCCCTGAATCTGGTTATCGATATCCTGGCGCCCGATATGCGCGAAGCGCCGCTCGCGGTGAGGCTGATGAAGATAGAAGACGGGGAAGAGCGTGAGGTATTATCGGTGCCCGCAAAAGCATACACATCCGGAAACATTCCCCTTGTAGTTAATTTGGCGCCACTCGGCAAGTATAATGTCTGCTGATAGGCAACGATGCCTCGGGAAACGTCAGTAGTCTGGTTAGCATTCCTCTGGACGTACGAAAAACGGGGGATTTTGTCCATACAGGTAATGATGGGAGCATCGGCTGGGGTTTTCTGGTACTGGTAGTCGGCCTTGCGGGAATCGTCGGAGGTGCGATCCATCTCTGGCGTCCCAAGCCGGCAGCTTAGTATGCGGTTAGGGCGAAACCATCAGTCTAAATGCAATTATCATATTATCATCTCATCACGTGTATCAGGCTAGATTACTTCCCCGTTCGCCGGTGCTGATGCGTGTACTCTCTTCCACATTGATCACATAGACTTTGCCGGCACCATGCTGATGGGTATTGGCAATTGTCATTATCGTATTTAAAATATTTTCCACCAATTCATCACAGGCAAAAATTTCAATGCGTTTTTTTGATACGTAAGGTGTGAAGTCTCGTCCTGCAATAAGTTTGACTCGCCCGAAGCCTTCGCAATCGGATACGCTCATCCCTGGAAAATCGGGTAATTCGAGCAGTGTCTGGGTAAGTTTCGATAACATGAAGGGCTCAATATAGGCACGGATTTCTTTCATGGTAATGCCTTCTTAGGTTGTGGTTGTTCAAAATTGCGGTAAAGAGCAGGAAGCATGGTCAAAGTTAACAGTGTGGCGGTGATCAATCCACCAATGATAACCACGGCAAAAGGTTTGACGGTCTCCGATCCAACGCTGGTGGACAGCGCAGCAGGCAGCAATCCCAGCATTGCCATCAACGCAGTCATTACTACGGGACGCAAGCGGCTGACAGAGCCTTGCAAAATAGCTTCATTCAGCGAAATACCCTCGCGCCGGAGAAAATTGATCTGGGATAGCAGGATTACGCCGTTCTGCACGGCAATACCGAACAGCGCGATGAACCCAACCGCCGCGGATACGCTCAAGTGGATGCCGGTCAGCAGCAAGGCTACCAGTCCCCCGATCATCGAAAAGGGAACGTTCATTACGATCAGTGATGCATTCTTGATCGAGCGGAATGTCCAGAATAGGAGTACAAAAATCAAGATAAAACTGACGGGAACGATAAAGGAAAGCCGTTTCATTGCGCGTTGCTGATTTTCGAACTGACCGCTCCAGACAATACTGTAACCCGGCTGCAGATGAACCTGCCGGCCAATCTTTTTCTGTGCTTCAGCCACGAAACTACCCTGATCGCGTCCTATTAGGTTACATTTGATGGCGATACGGCGCATGTTGTCTTCGCGGCTAATACGTGAGGCGCCCTGGCTCGTCTTGATCTCCGCCAATTCGGCTAGTGGAATACGACTGCCATTTGCGGATAAAACAGTGATATTCTCGATTGCTCCCACTGAATCGCGTGCCGAGCCGATGAGCCGCACCGTAACGTCGAAACGGCGTTCGCCCTCCAGCATCTGTGTGGCGGCTTTGCCTCCAACCGCCATGGAGATCACATCTTCCACATCGGCTACGTTGATACCGTAACGGGCAATTTTTTCCCGATCGATGGAGATGACCAACTGTGCCAACCCCGATTGCTGTTCGGCAGCCACATCGGTTGCGCCTTCTATGGAGCGGAGGATACCGGTGATCTGATTGGCTTTCTCCTGAAGAATCTTCAGGTCTTCACCGAAAATCTTGATGGCAATTTCACCCTTGACGCCTGAAATGGCTTCTTCCACATTATCCTGGATTACTTGGGAAAAGTTGAACTGCAACCCGGGAAATACCGCCAGGCGCTTCTGCATTGCTTCGACCAGTTCGTCCTTATCGCGATAACGCCAGGTATCCTTTGGCTTGAGATCGATAAGAACTTCCAGGTTATTGAAACCTTTGGGATCGGTGCCGTCTTCCGGGCGGCCCAATTGCGTAAGGATCGACTTCGCTTCGCGGACTTCAAGCAGGCGTGCGCGCACATCCTTTTCCAGATCCTTGGCCTTGTTCAGGGAGACCGGCGTCGGCAGCGTGATGGTCAGCCAGACGTTGCCTTCATCCAGTTTAGGCATGAACTCGGTACCGATCAGCGGAGAAGAAGCGAGGGATAACGCCAGCATTAAACCAGCACCTATGAATAGTTTGCGCGGATGACGCAGCACGGCCTCCAGCAATGTCAGGTAACGCCGTTCCATGGCCTGGATGAGCGGATTGTGCGACTCGGTGAGCCGGGGTCCCACCAAGTAACTCAATAGTACCGGAATCAGGGTCAAGCTGATAAGCAACGAACCCAATAAGGCAAAAGTAAGCGTGAATGCCATCGGAGAAAATATTTTTTCTTCGACACGCTGAAAGGTGAAAATGGGTAAAAAGGCGATAATAAGAATGGCTTTGGAAAAAAGTATCGGCCGGGCCATTTCCGCCGCCGTCATGAGCATGGATTGACGCATATGCACCACGCTTGCCTGCTGACGCATCTCCAGGGTCACCTTGACCATGATGGCCTCGACCAGCACCACGGCGCTATCCACGATGATGCCAAAATCGATCGCACCCAGGGAAATCAGGTTGGCGGAGACATGCATGACATCAATCAGAATAAAAGCAAATAACAAGGATAGCGGAATGACAACAATTACGACTGCTGAAGCCCATACCCGACGGAGAAAAATAATCAAGACCACCAAAATAAGCGCCGCACCCTCCAGCATATTTCGTTCGACCGTATGAACGGTGTGCTGAATCAGTTCGGTGCGGTCATAAATGGGGATAACCTTGACACCTTGAGGCAGGCCATGGCTGTTAAGGGATTCTATTTTTTCCTTTACCCCATTCAATACTTCAATGGCATTTCTGCCCTTGATTAGCAGAACGATGCCCTGGACTACGTCGTCATGTTCGTTGTAGCCGACAATGCCGATGCGTGGTTGTGGACCTACGAACACATCGGCAATATTCTTGACAAAAATGGGCACGCCATCCTGACTGGCAACGACAATGTTCTCGATTTCGTCACCGGACTTCAATAAACCCGTGCCGCGTACCACCAACGCCTCATGGCCATGATCGAGATAGCCGCCGCCGATATTGGCGTTATTCGCAGCGATAGCCTTATAGACCTCAGGAAGCGTCAGCTTGTAATTTTTCAGTCTGTCGGGATCGACCTGCACCTGGTATTGTTTGATGCCGCCACCGAAGGCGACGACGTCAGCCACTCCCTGGACGGAGCGTAGCGTGCGCTCGATCATCCAGTCCTGTAACGCCCGCTGTTCCACCAGGGGAATGCCGGGGGCGTCAATACGGTAACGAAAGATTTCACCGATGCCCGTTGTCAGGGGACCCAATATAGGCCTGACTTCCACTGGTAAACTGACGGTCTTTAACCGTTCCAGCACCTGCTGCCGCGAAAAATAATCCTCCGCGGCGTCATCAAAGGTGAGCGTTACCACGGACAAGCCGAAAATGGATACCGAACGCATATTAATCATATGCGGCAGGCCGTTCATTTCTTTTTCGATCGGCAGGCTGATCAGTTTTTCCACTTCTTCCGGAGCCTGGCCCGGATATTGGGTCACCACCTGCACAAAAACATTCTGTACATCAGGGAACGCCTGTATCGGCAGATGTTCGAACGACAGAGCGCCAAGGGCGGCCAGCAATACCGACGTACTGATGATCAACAGGCGTTGCTGCAGGCAGAAGGCGATGACTTTATGGATCATGGCGCACTTTCCCCGCTTTGCTGCTCCGTATCCTGCTCAGTACGCAATAACAGGGCGCCACCCACCACGAGGCGATCTCCGGGCTTCAAGCCATCAAGAATCACCGCTCGGTCTTTCAGGCGCAAACCCACCGTAACCGGGCGCTTCTGGTAATGATAATCACCGATATTCACATATGCCCAGTCAGATTCATTCTCGGCAAATATCGCGTTCAGGGGAACAACAACAGCCTGATCATCGGCATCGCTTTGTACCGTGATCCTTGCGAACATGGCCGGCAATAGCCTTTTCTCGATGTTGGGCAAAATACACCGCACTTTCACTGTGCGGGTCGTTTCATCCACTATTTGGCTGATATAGTCGATAGTGGCAGTAAAATCTTTCCCGGGGTAGGCAGGGACTTGCAGCAATACTGTGGCACCGGTATGAATCAGTCCAATATCCTTCTCAAAAATATCCATCTGCACCCATAATTGATTCAGATCGGAAACGACGAATAATGGCGCGGTCAGCTCCGGCCGGACTTCCATGCCTGGGGTGATATTGCGTTCCGTGATCGTGCCTGAAAGGGGCGTATGCAAAATAAAACGGTTATCGGTACGCCGACTGCGTACACCCAGGTTAGCCAGTTTCAGGCGCGCCCGTTCCGCCTCGCTGCGGGCACGGGTCAGGTTATCTTGCGCCTGTTCCTGTTCCTTGCGCGGTGCGATGCCGCTATCATATAATTCCCGTATCCGCTGGAAAGCTCGGTCAGCAAGGTTCAGATCGGACATGGCCTCTGCATAAGCTGATTGCGCCTGCCCCAATTCCGGGCTGTCCAGCTCAACCAGCGTATCACCCGTTCTGACGTCCGCACCTAACGGCGCTATGGCACCGATCACGCGACCGGCAATCGGTGAGGAGATACGTGCGGTAAGGGTCTCGTCATAAGTGATCTTGCCTGTGACGGGGTCCATCAGCGGGCGTTGCACCAATTCAATAATAGCTTCCTTAATATATTCACGCTTGGGTGAATCCTCGCTAAGTATGACCTCATCCTTGGGTTGGTGGACGGTTTGCTGCGGTTGTTCATCTTTTTGCGGCTGACAGGCCAATAACGAGAAGCTCAACAATGCGGCAGTCAGACGAGTGATATTTATAAATTGCTTGCTCATTATTTAACCCGGTTATTTATGTAATTTTATGTGGGTATGAATGTGGCGAATTAATTAACGTGATGTAACAAGAGATTCCGTAAAAGCTTTTCAACCAATTTAAGGTTCTCCGCTGCAAGGGATTTTTTCACTGGATGGCTGAAAAAAAAATCAACCGTCTCCACTCGGATGATTACGCGAAAAGGCCCTGATTTCTTCTCCATACGCCATTAGGAGATCAGCCCAGGCTTTACTGCGGTTCGTAAGGGCAATGTAATAATCCAGCATTATTGCCTTGTAGCTTCGTTCGGCATCGATCAGATCCAGTACGCCTACGGCGCCTTTCTGATAGGCGATTTCCTGGGCGTGGCGTAGCGTCTCAATTCGCTTGACCACCGACGTCTCGAAGCGGCGGGCTATGGCGTCGGCACTTTGCCAGGATGCCGAAGCTTTCATCACCTCTGCCCGAACGCCTTGCTCGGCCTGCTTTAACGCCAGTTCGGCAGACGTCAAGCCTACACGAGCCTGGGAAATTTCACCCTTTTGCTGATAAAACAATGGAATCGGTACACTGATGCCGACACCGCCACTGCGCGCAAATTGGTTACCCTGATCCTGGTCATAGAAAGCGCTTATGGTCACATCGGGAATAAGCTGTCGCTGTGCCAGAGTAAGCATTTTCTTGGCTTGTGCAATGCGTACCCTTGCTGCTCGCATATCTGGCCGCCGCTCCAGCGCGCGACCAACCAACTGGTCTTGTCCTGTCAGCACAATTTCTGGAGCCGCTTCGGGCCAGACTTCTACTGCGCTTATTTCTATGCTGTTCTCTGGCCAGCCCAGCAACAGCAACAGATCTGCGCGCGCCTGGTTTAATGTAGTCCGTGCCTGATCCTGATCGCCTTGTGCCTTGAGGCTTTCAACCTCAATGCGAATAAAATCGACAGCGGCGACATCTCCCACCTTGAGCCTAACTTCATTGACTCGCAGAATTTCACGATAGTGCTCAAGATTATCGTTTGTAACCTTGATGGTTTTTTGTGCCAATAAGAGATTGTAAAAACTGCGCCGGACTGCGTTGGTGAGTACGCGCGCGACGTCTTGAACATCAAAATTTACTGCTTCGGTAGCAAGTTCGCTACTTTCTATCCGCAAGCGGCGCTTTCCTGCGGTCTCAATGAGTTGCTGAATCTGTGGCAGCAGCGCCGGCACAGCCAAGTTGCGGCTTTGGGGAGCAAACGCTTTGGGGGCCAGTTCGCCAAGGGTGAAACTGAATACGGGGTTGGGTATCGCGGCAGCAATGATTTCCTGGGCGTGGGCATTATCAATGTTGAGGCTTGCCGCAATTAAACCGAGATTGCGTTGATAAAATAATGCGATAGCTTGTTGCTCCGTAATGGCGAGCTGATCCATTGGCAAAGCTTCTGCCTGGAGCGGCATTACCCATGACGCCAGCAGCATGCCTACCAAGAATTTCAGGTTTGATGTCGCCTTTAGCAAGTTAAGCAAGCGAATAGACCCCGTTAACCACCATGACAGTGATACCTGCTTGAATGAAGGGAGTGGGACCAATGCCATGATGACCGGTGGTAACAGGTCGGTGCTGGTTTCAGGGAAGAGGCATGGCTGACAACTGCATGATGTCAACGTCAAGGGGAATTAATGAAGAATGCGGCAGTTAAACCCGGCAAAAATAAAAGTGCTCGCACCGATCCTCACAAGCAGGAAAATGTGTCCAATATGGGTACGGAATATGGAAGTTCACCGTTCATCTTGCGTCCCCGAGAGGCTTGCAAATGCTTGGCAAATTACCAGGCAACCCAAGCCGGTTTGCCTGCAATCCCGCAAATTGCCGCATATTGTAAGGTAAAATCGTTGTATCCATCTCAAATCTTTATTGTCGAATTAATCCGGGCGGCCATTAGCTTTATTTGCTCGAACGCTACTTTTTTCAACGAATGCACCTCGTTCAGTGGTGCCCTGGCTGAAGGAGCTTATTGACTTCAGGCATTCAGCGAGTCATAAGTATAAAACTCACTGATATCCAGCATTTCCGCCGGGGTGGTGCTTCCCGACAGCAGGGAATTCAGGGTGTCGTTGAGGCGATGTCCCTTCAATCTGGCGGATTCGGATTGTGCTGGAGCATAAACGCGGCCATGACCTGCCGGAGGCAGCTGCATCCAGCGTTCCCAGATACGATCCACATTGCAATGGTTAAGGTAGAACACCGGATCATTGGGTGAAGTAGAGGGCGACATGTCTCCTCCGACGAACACGTGCACACGGTTATGCAGGCTCGGGGAAGGAATCTGCGGCTGGTTTTGCCAGCCTTCGACAAGATTGCGGAAACCAGCGGAAGCGGTACTCCATGGCGCGGCATCAAAAATGGATTGATTAAGGGCCGTGGCTGTGTGTGCTTTTCTCGGTAGCCGGTTGGTTTCCGGTAAACCCTGCACCGGTGCACCCAGCCGCCGGCGCAAACCTCGATTTACCTGAATCAGTTGCCCGTTGACGCTTGCAGCCACGAGGACGCGCCACGAGCCAGGATCGGCGGAATCAAATAGGAATGGACCCGTGGTTATCGGCATCCCGCTGCCACCCATGCAGTTGCTAGCCCAAATGGCAGCTGTCCTCTGGCGAGCAGGCGACAATTCGCCATCCTGCGCCCAATCCCAGTAGGGTAATCCAAAGGCTGAATCGTTACCTAATACGCGTTGGAGATTCATTTCCAGTTGCAGCAACATAAACCGATGCCATGGAAGAAATACGGGACCCCGGTGAGCCGCGTTTCTATCATTCTGCGTGGGTGGTGTAAACGTTGTCATGGCGATATGGTGCCAAACCACAAACAGATCATAGGTGCTGACGCGGTCTGGCAGGACCGCCGATTCCCAGGCTTGCAGTGGTTGGACCGGGAAACTCGTTCTTCAGCAACTTTACACCCCGGATATATTTGTCACGCGCAGTCGCACTTGTCAGAATGTTTTCTCTTATAGGCATGGCGTCCTCCGATGTTTATTTGTCGGCAGCGTGGGTTTTCCTGGCGGCTTTTTTTGTGCGTGCGGTCGACGGCGGTCTGGCACGGGGCCTGGTTTTAGCCTTATGGTCAGCATGCATGCCTGGCATGGGCGCGGTATGATTGAAATCATCGGGAAAGATGTCGATCAATTGCTTGACCATATCAAGCGCGGACGCGAAGCTCATGTTGGGTACCGGGTGATAGTGGACCTTGCCGTCGTCAGTGACTCCCATATGTCCGGTGACCGGCGTGCCATCGACTTCTATCTGGTAAGTCGTGCGGACGACGATATGGTGGCCTTCGTAGTCTGCTTCGCGGACGGTTTCCGACATCATATGCTGGTGTCCCTGCGCTTCCTCTACTTGAGAGGCATGCTTCTCCACATTGGAGCTTATTGATTTTATAGTCGGTTTCCTGATGGAATTCTTGCCTGGCATGGATCACCTCCACGTAGATTTGGCTGCTTATATCAAGCCACGATAAACTGGGCCGTTCCCCTTAAATTGACAACGGAATAAAGTTGCTGTGGTCCCGGCGGGGGGCCTGCGATCGTCGTGGGGGCAATGGTTGTGACACCCGGGACGCTGATACGCATCCCTGTAGACTGGGGCATTACCGAAACAGCAGGCAAGAGAAGAGAAAAGGTAACGGTTCGCAGATCCGGGACGGTTTCCAGCGTTACCGTAATCAACTGACCAATTCCGACATCCTGAATACGGACTTCCTCATTCCTGAAGGAGCGACTTAGCTGACTGTCGCGGTAACTGAAAATCGGGCCGCCTAGAATACTTGTGCTTGAGTAGGTTACATGAATAGCGCCTCGGCTGAGTTCAAACAGGTTGGCTTGCGTAAATTCTTCCATTATTTTCTCCTTTTGGTGACTTACGGAAATACTGGGCATACTTTATTGCCAAATCCTAAATCCGGCGACTTGACAGAGCGGTATGCAATCCGCCCGTAGCACCCCCCAGAATATGAAGATCAAGCAGTCCAGAAAAATCATTATGAATACAACACCGAATTGACAAAACAGCAACCAGCCGCCGGATTGGAATCATGCTTCCGGGTGACCTGGCACTTTGTTATTTAATATAGATAAGGATGTTGAAAAAGCAAGGGCAATAATATCGGCAGGTTATGAAAGCTTGGGTGTGCCGGAGATTCTTTTAGGAGAAAGGCAAAAGGCGACCTCGGGGAGAGGAGTTTATTGCATCGCGTCATGCTTATGATGTGGATTGCCGCACGGATTGAAAACTGCAGAAGGATATGAAAAGAAGCTGTGATGAATTGCAGAGGCGGAAAACAGAAGCGGATATTCCCTCATTGTGCCGCCTGGCAGCGGCGCAATCATGAATAAAATCAATAAGCGTCGCGATCCCTGAAGACGACCATGATAGTTTTGAGGATGATATGCAGATCGAGGCGCAGGGACCAGTTGCGCAGATAATCGAGATCGTGGTCGATGCGTGCCTGCATCTTGTCCAGGGTACGGGTTTCCCCGCGATAGCCATTGACCTGCGCCCATCCGGTAATGCCGGGCTTGACCTTGTGGCGGATCATATAACCCTTTATCAGGTTGCGGTAGATCTCATTGTGCGCCACCGCATGGGGCCGTGGGCCGACGATACTCATACGCCCCTGCAGGACATTGATGA